>CAZXOP010000081.1:6250-9092 GCA_964642235.1 uncultured Muribaculaceae bacterium | reverse complement strand
AGGGACTTCCTCCGATTAGTCATAATTCCCATAAAGGGGCAATAAAGGTGGGAATAGTGATGGCAGGCAATATCCCTCTTGTGGGGTTTCATGACCTCCTTTCTGTTCTTGCCTCCGGTGCAGATGCAGTGGTAAAACTCTCCTCGAAGGATAGATTTCTCCTTCCTGCCATTGTTTCACCCTTTGCAGATAGAATAAAGTTTTGCACCGCAGAGGAGTTTGCGTCAGAACCATTTGATGCCCTTCTTACAATGGGAGGCGATGCCTCCTCTTCTTATTTCAAAGAAAAATACCCGACCCTTCCAAAGCTAATTCGTGGCAGTAGAACGAGTGTTGCAGTGATAGAGAGAGAGTTGTCAAAAGGGGAGTGCGGTGCCTTGGCAGAGGATATCACACTCTATTATGGACTAGGATGCAGATCCGTTACCCACTTGCTACTCACCGATTTCTCCTATCTTGAAGGTGTCATTAAGGGTGTTGAAGGGGTTCAGCGGCAGATGAATCTCGATTTTCTCAGGAACTCCTATCTCTACCAAAAGGCGTTGATTACGATGGAGGGTGAAAATTTCAGAGATTGTGCTCCATTGATTTTCAAGGAGAGTGATGAACTTTCTCACCCTATTTCGGTGGTCGGTTATAAAATTTTAAGCAGTGAGGAGGAGATTATTCAATTCTGTGAGGTGAATGGGGCGCGTATTCAAAAAATTTTCCGTAACTTTGGTCTTGCTCAGAGACCACGATTAGATGATTATTCTGACGGGAAAGACACGATCGAATTTCTTTTAAGTTTAAGAAATATTTAATTATATGATACTCAAGTACAGGGCAACTCTCCCCTCTAATAAAATATTTATGAGAGAGTATGAAATCAAAGCAGAGATGAAACTCTATAAACTTCACGAGTTCATCAGGACTGACCTCGGTTTTGCTCCTGACCAGATGGTTATGTTTGAGGGTTATGATAAAGATGGAGTACTTTGCAGTGAATATGGTCTTTTCGATATGGGGGATGGTTCAATGGATTCAGTAACCTTACAAAAGACATTTGAAAAAGGGGAGACCACACTTCGTTACTACTTTAACCTTAATTCAGAGAGATATATTATTCTTAATTATATAGGTGAAGAGATTTTTAATATTAGAGAATCTTATCCCCGTTTGATGGCTGAAAAGGGGCGTAATCCCGATCAGTTTTCAAATAAATATGAAGATTATGAAGATTACGGAGATATAGGGGGAGTTGTTCCACAAAAACCTCTCTCTGAAGACGAAGTCGAAGATGATCTTTTTGACGAAGAGGAACTTCCCGAGGGTGAAGAGGCATCTATATAGTACAATGCAGAAAAAATTAACGATAATAGTGGGTCCTACTGCGGTGGGAAAGACTGATTATAGTATCAGGCTTGCCACAGAATATGGCTCTCCCATTATCTCCTGCGATTCTCGGCAGATATTTAAAGAGATGAAAATAGGGACAGCCCCTCCATCCCCTGAACAGATGGCGCAGATTAAGCATTACTTTATATTCACTCATTCAGTATCACAGCGTTACACGGCCGGTAAATACGAAATAGAGGCACTTGAGCTTCTTGAAGAACTATTCAGGAGCCATGATAATCTAGTTATGGTTGGTGGCTCAGGTCTCTATGTGGATGCACTATGCTATGGATTAGACGATTTTCCGGAAGCTGATATAGAACTTAGAGAGAGCCTTACTAAAAGAGGAGAGGAGGAGGGGATAGAGTCCCTTAGAAGAGAGTTAAAGATTCTTGACCCTGAATCATATCAAACAATAGACATCGCTAATACTCAGAGAGTAATAAGGGCTTTAGAGGTTACCTTAATGACAGGAAAGAAATTCTCCTCATTCAAGTCCAATAGTAAAAGAGAGCGCCCTTTTGAAATAGAAAAAATATCCCTTTCGAGGCCACGAGAGGAGTTATACGAAAGAATCGATCGCAGGGTGGATATAATGTTAGAGTCAGGTCTGAAAGATGAGGTCCGCTCCCTTTATGAATATAAAAACATGCCCGCTCTTAAAACCGTTGGTTATAGGGAGATGTTTAGGCACTTAGATGGGGAAATATCACTGGATGAGGCGATATTTCTTATAAAACGAAATAGCAGACGTTATGCCAAAAGGCAAATGACATGGTGGCGTAATGAAAAGCAACTCCTTATAAGGGATTAGTTTGCCAATTCAGACATAAACTTAATTCTAACCAAACGTACCTCCTCTTCTGTGAAGTCATGACCGAGCTCCTTAAGGGCATCCACCACAGAGTCGGTAGTGGCGATGTGTCTAAAATAATCATATATTTCATCTACTTTATCGTCATCTACAGATTGGCGGATGTAGTAATCTATATTTAGTTTGGTTCCGGAGTTTATTATAGCTTCCACCTCCTCTATTACATCGATGAGATCCATGTTTTTAGCATCGGCAATATCCTCCCAGCCCACTTTCCTATCAATATTCTGAATGATATAGACCTTGTTGGCAGATTTGTTTACTATTGATTTAACTACGAAATCGTCAGGACGTTCTATTTCGTTCTCCTTTACATATTTATCTATTAGTTCTATAAACTCCTTGCCATATTTCTTAGCTTTTCCATCACCGACCCCCTGACAGTTCTTTAACTCGTCAAGTGTAATGGGGTACATTATAGACATATCTTCGAGTGAGTTGTCATTAAAAATAACAAAAGGAGGAAGATTTAATTTCTTAGAAAGTGAGCGTCTTGTCTCTTTAAGCATAGCAAATAGTGTAGGATCGCCTCCGCCACCACTCTGTTTGGTATTCCCTATTATTATATCACCATCATCATCGTCTTCACCC
>CAZXOP010000081.1:0-6197 GCA_964642235.1 uncultured Muribaculaceae bacterium | reverse complement strand
TATTTCTCAATGTTTTTATCTAGAAGGTGAAGTATAAGCCCTTGTCTTATAACTGCCAGCCAAAATCTAAGTCCTTTATCTCTCCCTATCCCGAAGAGTTCATGATTATTATGATTATATGATTTAATAATAGAGTTGGAGGCACCTGCAAGGATGTTAGCAAGGTGTTCGGCTTTAAACTCCTCTTTCATAGACTTAATAAGTTCTATTACGAGAAGCATCTCCTCCTGACCATCGAAGAGGGTCTTAGGATGGAGACAGTTATCGCAGTTTCCACAATTCTCCTCTGTATATTCCTCCCCGAAATAGTGGAGCAATATTTTACGGCGACATCTATTGGACTCCGCATAAGAGACAGTCTCCAGCAGAAGCTGTTTCCCTATCTCTTGTTCGGAGATAGGTTTCCCCTGCATAAATTTTTCTAGTTTTTGAATATCCTTGTAACTATAGAATGCAATACACTGCCCCTCCTTTCCATCCCTTCCGGAGCGTCCGGTCTCTTGATAATACCCTTCCAGACTCTTAGGAATATCATAATGTATCACAAACCTTACATCAGGTTTATCTATTCCCATTCCAAAGGCAATAGTGGCAACTATTACATTTACCTCCTCCATAAGGAATGAGTCTTGATTAGCTGAGCGAGTGGCTGCATCCATCCCTGCGTGATAAGGGAGAGATTTAATCCCGTTCACATTGAGAAACTCTGCAATCTCCTCGACTTTCTTTCTACTAAGACAATAGATAATCCCCGACTTAAACTCATTCTCTTTAATAAACTTTACAATATCCCTCTTAGGGTTTGACTTATCGCGTATCTCATAATAAAGGTTACTCCTATTAAAAGAGTCCTTAAATACTTTTGCATGGGTCATTGAGAGATTCTTTTGGATATCCAACTGAACCTTAGGGGTGGCTGTAGCTGTAAGCGCTATAATAGGTGCCATCCCTATCTCTTTAACTATTTGGTGGATTCTTCTATATTCAGGTCTGAAATCGTGTCCCCATTCTGAGATACAGTGCGCTTCATCTATAGCATAAAAGGAGATCTTCAACTGTTTGAAAAACTGTACATTCTCCTCTTTTGTTAAAGATTCAGGTGCTACATAAAGGAGCTTGGTAACGCCCGAAAGGAGGTCATCTTTAACCTCTTGGATTTGAGCCCTGTTTAGAGACGAGTTTAAGAAATGTGCTATCCCTTCTTTATTGGAAATAAAACCACGAATAGCATCAACCTGATTTTTCATTAAAGCAATCAGTGGGGAGATAACTATGGCAGTGCCCGGCATAACTAATGCCGGTAATTGGTAACATAGAGATTTCCCTCCACCTGTAGGCATTAGGATGAAAGAGTCATTACCTTCAATGAGGTTATGAATAATAGCCTCTTGTTGACCTTTGAAAGAGTCAAAGCCAAAAAACTCTTTTAATTTATGATGCAAATCTTCCGAAGTAATCTTCATATTTATTACCTTTGTGGCTCTAAGTTACCAATTAGTTTATTTCCTACAAAATTTTTTATGCATAATTCAGAAAATAATTTAAAAGAGGCAGTGTCTGCAGTCATACTAAAGGAGGCAAAAGCTATTAATAATTTGCTGGGGAGTGTTGATAATAACTTGATAAGGATCATAGAGCTTATAGCAGGGTGCAAAGGGAGACTTGTGGTTTCAGGAGTAGGAAAATCAGCGATTGTGGCGAACAAAATAGTGGCCACATGTAATTCAACGGGTACTCCTTCACTATTTATGCACTCGGCAGATGCTGTTCATGGTGATATGGGGATGATAGGGAGGGACGACATTGTACTTTTTATATCTAAAAGCGGAGATACCCCTGAATTGCAGAAATTGCTCCCTTTTATAAGACAAAAAGGGAATATTGTTATATCAATGGTCTCTAATAAACACTCATATCTTTCAACTCATTCTGACTATATAATATATGTCCCTATTGAGTCTGAGGCTTGTCATAATAATTTAGCCCCCTCCTCAAGTACCACAGCTCATATCGTAATGGGTGATGCAATAGCGTTAGCAGTTTCCAAGTTAAAGAATTTTACTCCCGAAGATTTTGCTAAAAATCACCCCGGAGGTTCACTTGGGAAGAGACTTTATATGTGTGTGGCAGATGTTTTTGATAAGACAAACCGCCCTTTAGTAACTGAAAACGAATCTATTCAGAATACCATTATTACCATCTCTTCACACAGGCTTGGTGCCACGGTAGTACTTGGAAAGAATGAAGAGCTAAAAGGGATTATTACAGACGGAGATGTAAGAAGAATGTTAGAAAGAGGAGTTCCTATTAATACATTAGTGGCCAAGGATATAATGTCTTCGTCTCCAAAGACCATCGATATAAATGAGTTGGCAGTTGAGGCATTTAAGATGATGGAGAGGTATCAGATAACATCCATAGTGGTGTTGGAAAAAGGGAGGTATGTGGGACTTATTCATATTCACGATATTTTAAGGGAGGGGATATCTTAATGGAGAGTTTTAATCCGAATGAAATAGGGATTCCCAATGGTAATTATTTCGCGTTACCATACTCTTTGGAGGAGTCTGAAATTGTTTTGATCTCAGTCCCTTGGGACTCCACTGTCTCTTATGGGGCCGGAACCCACGAAGGACCTAGGGCAATTCTCGACGCCTCAGTTCAGATAGACCTTTTTGATGAGAGGATTCCGAGAGCTTGGGAGGTGAAAATAGGGAGTGCAGAAATCCCTGGAAGAATTGAAAGATTGAACTCCAAAACAAGAAAAAAAGTAGAAGCAATCATTTCCAAACTTGAACAAGGGGTGCCGGAGGAGGCTTTAAGTCTCGAAACAGAGGAGGTTAATAAGGCCTCCGCGAAGGTAAACTCTTATGTATATAATGAGTCCAAAAAATTCCTTTCTCAAGGAAAAACAGTGGGTATAGTTGGGGGAGAACATAGTGTCCCTCTGGGACTTATAAAGGCCCTCGGAGAGTTTCACGAAGAGTTTGGAATACTCCATCTTGATGCACATGCAGATCTAAGGGAGGGGTATGAAGGGTTTGAATTTTCTCACGCTTCGATAATGTTTAACTCCCTCCGTTATGTACCACAAATCTCCCGATTAACACAAGTGGGGATTAGGGATTATTGTTCAGATGAGAGTTTGAAGATATCGGAAGATTCAAGAATTACTGCATTTACTGATATTGCACTGAAAAGGGGACTTTTTGAAGGGGAGAGCTGGGGCTCTATCTGCGAGAGGATTATTGCCACACTCCCTGATAAAGTCTATATTAGTTTTGATATTGACTCCCTCACACCCGATAATTGCCCAGGAACAGGAACCCCTGTCCCCGGTGGACTCTCCTTTTCGGAGGCGGAATATCTCCTACACTCCCTTGTTCGTGCAGGAAAGAAGATTATTGGATTTGATTTGTGCGAAGTATCTCCCTCTGCAGATGGGGAATGGGATGCTAATGTAGGGGCTCGTATTCTCTATCGACTTGCCCTTTTTACTTCCAATAATTGAGATTTATTACTATCTTTGCGGATTGATGAAAGATACCTTGATGAAAGATAATAATAGATACAAATTCATAACATTTTTAAATAGATTTCTTCACAACCAGTCCACCGGTGGGATTATTTTATTAGCATGTGCAGTTATCTCTCTCCTTGTAGCCAATATCCCTTCCATTAGCCATTTACAGAGAGTTTGGGATGTAGAGGCAGGTTTTACCTTTGGTGATTTTTCCCTTAAAATGACCCTTCTCCAATGGATTAATGATGGTCTGATGGTGATATTTTTCTTTGTCGTGGGGCTTGAGATAAAGAGGGAAATTTTAGTTGGAGATCTCTCCTCTTCCAAGAAGGCAGCACTTCCTATTGTTGCAGCAATTGGTGGAATGGTGGTGCCGGCATTGATTTATACCATATTTAATAATGGTACCCCATATCAAAATGGTTGGGGAATCCCTATGGCCACTGACATTGCTTTTGCAATCGGGATTCTTTCACTCCTTGGGAAGAGGTGTCCGACCTCTTTAAAAGTCTTTTTAACTGCTATAGCCATAGTGGACGACATAGGAGCTATTTTTGTAATTGCCATTTTCTATCCGACACACGAAATCCAATTTATATATCTTCTCTCTGCTTTGGTGGTGGTAGCTGTTCTCTTTATTTTTAATAGGATGAAAGTCCGTTATATGGCAGCCTATATAATACCGGGGTTATTCCTATGGTATTTTATTTACAGTTCAGGTGTACATGCCACAGTTGCAGGTGTGATACTTGCTGCCCTGATTCCTTCAAAGACCTCTTTGAATGAGTTAAGGTTCCAAGTTAGAATGAGTTATTTATTGGGAGCATTTAAGGAGGTGAGTAATCGTGAAGTAGAAGTTTTGGCAAATCCAACACAGATGTCCATAATTCAAGGAATGAAGAGCAAAATAGATAAAATTTCCCCTATGATTCATAATTTTGAGACTATGTTGCACCCCCTCTCCTCCTTTATTATTATGCCTCTGTTTGCCCTTGCAAATGCAGGTGTGGCTATTGAAGGATCACTTCTTTCCACATTGTCTCATCCGATAGGAATTGGAATTTTTTTAGGATTATTTCTCGGGAAGCCTCTTGGTATCTTTTTATTTAGTTACTTTGCAGTCAAATTTAATTTTGCTGAACTCCCGACGGGAGCTAAGTTTAAACAAATTTTAGCCATTGGAGTGGTGGCAGGGATAGGTTTTACAATGGCTATATTTATTGATAATCTGGCTTTTACTGAGATAGAGTATGTAAATATTGGGAAAGTGGCGATTATATTAACCTCAGTTATTTCAGCACTGTTTGGGTTGGCAGCAATATATTTTACCACGGAGCCTGTGGCTAAAACAAGGCATAAAAAAAGGAAACATTAATATAAATAAATACAATTATTAATTTTTTTAAAAATAATTTCATGAAAACAATTAAAAACCTAGCCATTTTATCTCTAATTATGATAATGGCTCTCACTTCCTGCAGCGGAGGAAAGTACAAAAAAGGCGACAGAATGCCTGAAACTACATCAGCAACTATTGACTCAGTAAGTTATGCTTTAGGAGTATGGTGTGCCGGTACCATTAAACATTCAGACTTTGGAGAATTGGATTATGCTTCGATTATGAAAGGTATTAAGGATATGCTTAATGACAAAACCTTGAAAATTAGCGAAGATCAAGTTATGCCTTACATCCAGGGTTATTTTACTAAGAGAATGGAGTTTACTTCTAAGAGAAATCTTGAAGAAGGGACAGCTTTCTTAGAAAAGAATAAAACTAATGAAGGAGTTGTAACCACAGAAACAGGTTTACAGTATGAGATAGTAAAAGAGGGCGAAGGTGCTGCTCCTACTACTCTTCAAGATACAGTAGAGGTAAAATATAAAGGTACCCTAATCAATGGAACCGAATTTGATTCTTCTTACAAACAAGATCCTGAGAAGACCGTTAAATTCCCTCTTGATGGCGTTATTCGCGGATGGGGAGAAGGTTTATTACATGCTAAAGAAGGTGGTACCATCAAACTTTTCATCCCTTCAGAATTAGGTTATGGCCCTAATCCTCAGGGTCCTATACCTGGAAACTCTGCTCTTATTTTCGAAGTGGAACTTGTAAAAGTACTCCCTTACGTTGAACCTGTTGTGGTTGAACAAAAAAAGAAATAGGGTATGTCTCTCGAAATCGTAGCTCGACTGGACAGGAGGTTTCCTGTTCAGTCAGGGGCTACTGCTCGAGGACCTTGGAGCAAACAAGAATTCATCGTTGAGACTCAGGAAACCTACCCCAAGAAAATATGTATTAATGTATGGGGACAGGATAAAGTAGATGAATTATCTAAATATGCAGATGGAGAGTTATTGAAATTTTCTGTCAATATAGAGTCTCGCGAATATAATGGCAGGTGGTACACTGACATAAGGGCTTGGAGATTGGAAAAGGTGGATATTAATTCCACAGCTACATCTGCCGATGCCTCCCAGTCATATAATACCCCTGCTGCTCCTATTCTCGACAGTGCAGACCTCGATGGTGGAGAGGATGATTTACCCTTTTAGTCTTTAATATGAATAAAAAAATACTATTACTCAGTTTAATTTTCTCTTTTCTGTCGATAGGAGCGATAGTCTTTTTTTTCTATGACCTTTTTTCTTCTCCAAAAGAAACAGTAATCATAAA
>CAZXOP010000080.1:0-9158 GCA_964642235.1 uncultured Muribaculaceae bacterium | reverse complement strand
GATGAAGGAACATCCAACATATCGGGATAGTTATGCTCGAAGAAGTTAACCCATGCTGGACAGCAAGAGGTTAAAATAGGGAGCTTAACATCCTTGTCCCCACTAAGGAAACGTCCAATACGGTTAAGCAACTCTGTTCCCTCCTCCATAATGGTAAGGTCGGCAGCGAAATCGGTATCGAAAACTTTATCAAATCCTAATCTACGAAGGGCAGCAGCCATCTTCCCTGTAACAAGTGTACCTGGTTCATATCCAAACTCCTCTCCAAGAGCAGCTCTTACTGCAGGAGCAGTCTGAACTATCACAGTCTTTGTAGGATCTGCAAGAGCCTGAATAATCTTAGGGGTATGATCCACCTCTGTCAAAGCACCTGTGGGACAAACTGCAACGCACTGTCCGCAGAAAGTACAGTTTGAATCTATCAATCTCTGTTCAAAAGCAGTGGCCACCACAGAGTTAAAACCTCTATTAATAGCACTTAAAGCACCAACACTCTGAACATCATTACAGATGGTTTCGCATCTACGGCACATAATACATTTGTCCATATCCCTCTTTAGAGAAGGGGAAGAGTCTTTCTTATATGTGGACATCTCTGCATTTTCCACAGCGTGTATCTCTCTGATACCTAAACGAGCTGCCATGGTCTGTAAATCACATCTACCATTCTTCTGGCAGATAAGACAATCCTTAGGGTGATCCGAAAGAATCAATTCCAAAACAGTCTTTCTTGCATTTAGAACCCTCTGAGTGTGAGTATGAATCACCATTCCGGGAGTACAATGAGTAGAGCATGAAGGGGCCAGGTTTCTTCTCCCGTCCACCTCCACCACACAAACACGACATCCGCTTGGGCAGTTTTTAACTCCAAGAGATTCGAGGTTCATATAGCAAAGTGCGGGGATATAAATGCCTATAGTTTTAGCGGCATCGAGGATAGTAGTTCCTTTCTGAACCTCTATCTCTTTATTATCTATTATAATTTTTATTGTATTATCCATAACTGAGATTATTGAACGATTACTGCATTAAATTTACATTTGGTGTAGCATATACCGCAACGAGTACATTTATCAGCATCTATTAGATGAGGCTGCTTCAATTCACCTTTTATGGCTCCTGCAGGACAAGCCTTCGCACAAACAGTACAACCCTTACATTTTTCAGGATCAATGGTGTAAACTTTCAGTGACTTACACTTATGTGATTTACACTTCTTATCTACCACATGCTCGACATACTCATCCCAGAAATTATCAATAGTGGAAAGAACAGGATTTGGAGAGCTCTGTCCAAGTCCGCAAAGAGCTGTATCTTTAATAACGCGACTTAAATTCCTCAAATAATCCAAATCTTCCATCTCCCCTTTACCCATAGTAATCTTATCGAGTGTCTCATGTAATCTCTTATTTCCGACACGACAAGGAGCGCATTTTCCGCAAGACTCCTCAACTGTGAAACCAAGATAGAACTTAGCAACTGAAACCATACAGTCATCTTCATCCATTACAATCATCCCACCTGACCCCATCATAGAACCTGAAGCCACTAAGTTTTCATAATCGATTGGGGTGTCGAGGTGTTTTTTAGTTAAACATCCGCCGGAAGGTCCTCCCGTCTGAACTGCTTTAAACTCTTTTCCACCTTTAATACCTCCACCGATTTCATAAATAACCTCACGGAGAGTGGTACCCATAGGAACCTCTATCAAACCGACATTATTGATTTTACCGGCAAGTGCAAAAACCTTTGTCCCTTTTGATTTCTCAGTACCGATAGAGGCAAACCACTCGGGGCCCTTTAGGAAAATAACCGGAACGTTTGCAAATGTCTCAACATTATTAACGTTTGAAGGTTTCCCCATATAACCTTGCTCTGCAGGGAATGGAGGTTTAACTGTCGGTTCTCCTCTCATCCCTTCCATTGAGTGGATAAGAGCTGTCTCCTCACCACAAACGAAAGCACCTGCACCGTAGCAGAGACTAATATCGAAGTTAAAACCTGTTCCGAATATATTCTCTCCTAAAAGACCATATTCATGAGCCTGATTAATAGCAAGTTTAAGACGTTTAACTGCCAATGGATACTCTGCACGAATGTAGATCAAACCTTTAGTAGCTCCAATAGAGTAACCGCAGATAACCATCGCCTCTAAAACTGAGTGAGGGTCACTCTCGAGGATAGAACGATCCATAAATGCACCCGGGTCCCCCTCGTCTGCATTACAAATTACATATTTCTGGTCAGCTTTATTCTTTGACGCGATTTCCCATTTTAGACCTGTGGGGAAACCTGCACCGCCACGACCTCTAAGACCGGAGCGTTTTACTATATCAATAGCCTCTTGAGGAGTTCCTGAGAGTACTTTTGCAAGAGCCTCATATCCATCACGAGCTATATATTCATCGATATTTTCAGGGTTAATGAAACCGCAGTTACGCAGAGCGATACGAAGCTGTTTCTGATAAAATCCCATATGTTTTGAATCGCTGATATGCTCGAGTGTCTCAGGATCTTCATAAAGTAATCTCTTTACTTTACGCCCTTTAACGACATGCTCTTTTACTATCTCTTCAGCATCACATGGTTTAACATTTGTATAAAAAGTATTGTCAGGAATAATCTTCACCACCGGACCTTGTTCACAAAAACCGAAGCAACCGGTAACAACTACCTGTGCATCATTTTCCATTCCGGCTTTACGAATCTCCTCTTTCAGATTTGTTACTATCTGATCGCTTTCGGATGCACGACAACCTGTACCTCCGCAGCATAATAAGTGCATTTTGTAACCTGCCATATTTATTTAATTTTTCTCTGTAATAGTTTGGTAATTAACAGGGATAATACCATCAACCAATTCCCCGTGGAGGATATATTTATCTACAATATCCATAGCTTTTGCAGTGTCCACATAGCCGAAAACTATTGGAGCCTCACCGGGTTTGGTAACTTCGATGGTGGGTTCTGCATAGCAGTATCCCATACACCCCCCCTGAGTTACAATAGCAGGGAGTTTCTCCTTTTCGATTCTGTCAATAAGAGCGTTCATAACGGTGCGAGCTCCCGCCGCAATTCCGCAAGTAGCCATAGCTACACGGATTTGAACCAGTTTTTCGGGGTTATCGCTCTTCTCCCTAATTCGAATGTCCGATTCAAGTTTCTGCTTCATCTTTCGCAGATCATCGAGTGATTTGATTTTGTTCATAAAAATGGTATTAATTAAGTTGATTTATTTATTCTTGGAGCCTATCATTATTATTCGGTTGCAAAAATATAAAAAAAATACTAATTTTTTAACAAATTGATATTTTCATTGACCATTTCTGTTAAATATTTAATGATTGAGGGATTATTCAGAGAAACTCCTTCAAGAACCTCCTTAATCTCAATGGTATCGAAAATATACTCCTCCTGATTATATTTATAGATAAATTTAAAATCTAAATCAGGATTTGCAGAAACTAACAGAATTACTGCATTCGCCACATCCCCTAAAGGGGGACGATCTATATTTGAATGGAGAAACCATGCCTCCACCAAAGTCCCTTTACCCTCTTGAGAAGTTATCCTCACATCTCCCCCGCTCTGCATGGCAGAGTGCTTAAGGAGTGGAATCCCCAACCCCACTTTTCTTGTGATACGAAAGGTAAAAAAAGGGTCCGAAAGTTTTGAAACTTTCTCCTCGGACATCCCTTTTCCATTGTCCTCCACCGAAATTAAAAGTTTGTCCCCTGAAATATTCTCATCTACCACAATGGTTATCAATGAAGCACCTGCACTAATAGAGTTTTGGACTATATCTAAAATATGAAGGGATAGATCGTTCATCTCTTTAATCTTTAATCTCCACGAAACGTCCTTCCTCCCCACGAAGTGCCTTTTTTATCTCGGAGAATGTGCGTCTTTCCATATTGAAATAAGTCGCAGCAGAGCCGAAATCATCAGGATAATGGGCGTCAGAAGAGCGAATGAAAGAGGTTTTTAATTTGGTTAAATATCTGTTTTTTTCTAAAAAAGCCTTTATATCACACCTTTTGGAGAACTCCAAGGCATCAAACGGGAGGTCAGGTGGAACGAAGCCAAGCTGTGATATAATGGAGTTCTGAGTTTTATCTATATGTGCAGGGATAAAGATACCATCGAGAGAGGCTACAAAAGCAGATATTTGACTTACCGTCTGATTAATAGCAGAGATAAGAAGATACTCCACCTCATCCAAGACCTCTTCATCTTCGTTTACTAAAAGTTGGTATCCGAAGACATCAACATTGTTTGGGACTCTCTGAATATGCGTCTCCAAATAGTTTTGAAGAATAGTAAGATTCTCCTCCCCCTCCACAAATGCAAGACAGTGAGCCTCCTCTTTCGAGGTAATCTCCACACCACATAGAATATAAGGCTCGGAATCTCCAACTATTCTCTTTATCTCTCTCCCTTGAAGCGTGGTGTTATGATCTGTTATTCCGATAATATCATACCCTTTCCTTACAGCAGACGAAATGATAAGAGATGGGGTCATCTCTAAATCCCCACATGGTGAAAGTACCGTGTGATTATGTAGGTCTGCCTTAAAAGGGAGCATAGATTACTATTTGGAGAGTAAATTATAGAGTTTACCTGTCAATTCATAAGTCTGCTCATTGCTCCCCAAAATAGGAATATCCTCATCGTTGGAGACCTGCATAGCATCCTCTTCGGGCTGAAACCCTTTAACCAGAATAACAGCAGACAACTCTTTTAAAGTGGCTATCGCCATCACATTTTTATGAGTCTGAAGTGTGAGCCATACTGACCCCTCCTTAGCAAACCCCATAACATCAGAGAGTAGGTCGGAAACATATCCCCCCTCTACCTCTTTATCAAGTCCATTTTCTCCCGAAAAAACCTTTAGATTTAATTTCTCAACAATTTCTCTAACTTTCATACTATTATTTTTTATTGATTATTTTATTCGGCTCTTTCTCTTTATTAATAAATCTATCCTTCCCCCAAACATTCTCCATAAGTTTAATGGCTTCCACATAAGTAAGACTCCCCTCTTTCTCAAATCGAGCCTGCATAAAGATACAATTATTCAAAGAGGCATCATCTCTTACAATATCGGCAGCAAGTGCTTCGCAACTCGGCGCTCCGCAGGCACCACAGTCGATATTAGGAAGGAGTTTCTTCAACATCCTTGCATTCTCCATCTTCTTAATAGCCACATTAATATCTTTATCATATTTTACCATGGAGCGAGGTTCTATAGGATCCATGTGGATATATGAAGAGCAAAACGATAAATACTCATCAACCAGATGATGAGTTTCCGGGTACTGCTTAGAAAATCTTCTTAAATGATCAGCCATAAGGAAACGATTTCTCTGAACTAAAATACCCCCACAGCAAGACTCATCACACACTCTTAGTTCTAGGTAATCAATGCTCTCTCCTATATCTTCATTTTCAAGTTTCTCAAGGAAATCAATAACATTCCCCATACCGTCTATAGCCAAGGAGCGTCCTTTTATCAGAGCTGCCTCCCCACCTGTCGTGGGCCAAAGCAATCCCTGAGATGAGAGTGCGGAGTTAATTTTTATCTCCCCATCCCCGAATTTTTTATTTTTATAAGCGAGAAAGACCTTGTTATATGCTCTATCCATATTGATAACTCCGTTTATAGGGGATTTATACCCCCCTACCGGGGATTTAACAGCAGCTATCTTCCCTATGCATGGGGTAAGATAGAAGATTCCGAGCTCATCATCCCCTCCTTTCCCCTCCATTTCAAACTTTCGCTTGTAGTATTGGGCAGTAACTTCCAAGGGGGGAATCAGTAACATTATCTTATCTATAAGCGAAGGGAATCTAACCTGAATTAACCTGATTACAGCGGGACAAAAAGAGGAGATAACAGGTTTTTCCGGTGCCGCCTTTACATACTCATTTATCTCCCCGATAAGAGAATCGACACTCTGTTCCACTGTGCAAAGTTCGTCAAATCCCAAATCTGTAAGTATCTGGTAAATGGAGCCCCTATCCACAGTCTCATCAAACTGAGCAAAAAATGTTGCGGGGACTAATAATACCCTATATTTATATTTGTATATATCTGCAAAGTCATCGTCCACCACACGTATAGCTCTTGTGGGGCATATTCTAAAACACTCCCCGCAATCTATACACCAGTCTGCATACAAGAGAGCCTTACCATTTGAAACTCTTAGAGCCTCAGTAGGACAGACCTTGATGCAGTGTGAGCACCCGATACAGACATCTTGCTGTATCTCGATGGCTCTATGTACGGTATTATGTTCCATTATAAACTCCTTTAAATATCTAATTAAATTTTATGGTTATGTAAAGAGTCGTCCCCTTTCCGACAATCGACTCTATTTTAAAGTCATCAGCATTGTCTTGAATATTAGGGAGTCCCATCCCTGCACCAAACCCCATCTCTCTTACTTGAGGAGAAGCAGTCGAGTACCCTTTCTTCATAGCCATATCTATATCGGGAATACCGGGGCCTTCGTCTGCAAGGATTACTGTAACCCCTTCAGGGTCAATGTCAGCAGTGATTACTCCGCGATAAGCATGAGCCACTATATTTACTTCTGCTTCATAAAGAGCTACCACCACCCTTTTAATAACAGTTGGGTTAACTCCTATATTTTTTAATGTCTTTTTTATTTGCGAGGAGGCATAACCTGCCTGGGTAAAATCCCCCCCCTCTACATTATATTCTAGTTTCATATTAATAGACCGGTTTTAATCCTGCACCATATAAAATACCTGCTGTCTTAAAGATAGAATATTTAGTGGTAATCAATACCATATCATTTTCTT
Organism: uncultured Muribaculaceae bacterium; assembly: GCA_964642235.1. GTDB lineage: Bacteria > Bacteroidota > Bacteroidia > Bacteroidales > UBA932 > CAYSND01. The sequence goes on along the minus strand of CAZXOP010000080.1, from coordinate 2,330 downwards.
CTGCCAACTCTATCATCTCCTCAGTCACCTTTTTACCACGTGCAATTAAGATAAAATGAACATCGGACATCTCGGCAGTTCTTATAGACTGAAGGTTAGACAATCCGGTTATAAGTATAAAGTGAGTTGCCTTGACTGTAAGGACATCACTCATTAAATCCGAAGCAAAAGCATACTCCACGGACTCCTCAATTCTCGATTCTCCTGTAACAAACTCCCCATCTACAAGAGCACATAATTCTTTTAAAAGCATAATTATTTATTTTTAGTTTCTATTATCTTTATAAAACACCTTCTACGCATAAAAAGTTCTCTCCCCTCATACCTATCCCAAACTTTAATCGCACTATTATCCTCTATCTGAGGATTAGTTATGGCATAACGGACTCCATTCTTAATAAAACTATTTGCCAAAAAGTTATGAAAAATGGCTGATACCCCCTTATGCCCCCACTTAGGATCTGACCCTACCATCATAAGATCTACAATATCATAACTAAAATATGACCTTAAAATATGTATCCACCCAAACGGGAAGAGTCTCCCTTTTGCCTTACGATACCCCTCTGAAAAACTTGGGAAACAGATACCAAATGCCACCAAGTTATCCTCATTATCGAGAACGAAACAGTTAAGTTCACTCTTTAGCATTTTTATATAATGCTTCCCTAATGATTGAATCTCTTTATCTGTAATAGGGACAAAATTATGAACATCCCTAAAAGCCTCATTATAATGCTTGAAAAAGAGTTCCACTATATCCGCTCTCTTTTTTAGTTTTTTCACACTCTCCACACGGAGCGGATACCTTTTAAGAAGCATATCGTTTATTCTTTGTAACTCAGGGGTAACTCCTTGAGAAGCGGGCAATTTATACTGTATCCAGTCTGCCTCCTTCGCAAACCCAAGCCTCTCCATATAGAGTGGGTAGTAGGGGAAATTATAGATACAGTTTATCGGAGGCATATTTTCAAACCCTTCCACTAACATCCCTTGCTTAAACCATGTGTTGTACCCTAATGGTCCATGTATCTCATCCATCCCCTCAGATGCAGCCCAAGCTTCAGCGGTCTCTATAAGTAATTTGGCTATCTCAAAATCCTCCTCAAACTCTATCCACCCAAAACGTGCCCTTTTGGTCTTATATAACTCGTTATAGTGAGGGTTAATAATCCCTGCTATCCTCCCTACTACTAGATGTTTCACTCTCTTCTCTCCCTGTTCAGCCTCTCTAAAGACTATCCACATTTTAAGTTTACTATATTCGAGACATGGGTTAGTGGTAAAAATAGAACGTTCATCCAACCTAAGATTAGGGACAAACTGAGGAGAGTCCTTATAAAGTCTCTCTTGGAACCTCAAGAAAAGTTTTAGGTCGGAAGATGTTTTTACCTCCTTTATTCGATACATAAATTATTATATTATTCCCACTCACAAAACTAATAATTTTTTTGCAAAGTCCGACCCCTCTCTATTACTTTAACTATATAACTTCTACAAGTGTCTTATCAAATACTCTTTTAATTCTTCTTCGGTCGGTAGTTCCACTAAGTACTTCTGTACAAAAATGCTCTTATCCATCCCCCCCGTTGCATACTTTACGGTGGCTTCCCCTTTATCGGTACAGAAAAGAATACCTATAGGTGGATTATCATCTAAAGCCATCTCCTCGTGTTTAAAGTAATTCAGATACATATTTAACTGTGAGGCATATTCATGTCTAAATTTATCAACTTTTAATTCTATAATAATATGGCATTTAAGCACTCTGTGATAAAACAGCAAGTCTATGAAGAAATAATCATCGTCTATCAGTATTCTTTTTTGTCGAGATTCAAAACAGAATCCATGTCCCATCTCCAATAGAAATGCCTGTAGATTATCGAGGATAGCTTGCTCCAAATCCTCCTCAGTGACCAATGCTCTATCGTTTAGTCCTAAGAATTCTAATGTGATGGGGGTATTTATAATATCAACAGGTTTAAGCACTACTGCCTTTTTATTTGCTAACGCTGAAAGAGCCTCTTTGTTTTTAGATAATCCGCTACGCTCATAATATAAGGAGCTGATTTGTCGGTCAAGTTCTTTGTGAGACCAACACCCCTTTATGCTTTCTAACTCATAAAATAGGCGTTTGGAAGGCTCCTCAATTATTGAAATCATCAATAGATGTGAATATGACAGTTTACTGATTAACACACCTGCCGGTATCCCTTTTAATTCGGCGGACGCTGTCCGCCGAATTGAAGTATCTATTACGGCAGAAGGCAACTTACTAATTATATCACGTGATAGAAAGTTGACTATCTCATCACCTATCTCCGGATATA
>CAZXOP010000079.1:0-9180 GCA_964642235.1 uncultured Muribaculaceae bacterium | reverse complement strand
ATAAAGTAGTAGTAATTCTATTATTTTTCACAATAGCCTCAAGTATAAAATTGAGCCTATTTTCTGTAACATTTTCTGTAACATTTTCTGTAACATTTTCTGTAACATTACTTATTGGCTCATTTATATTAGTTACGCCATTGGTCTTACGTTCAAATACAACTAAAGATTCGTCAAAATGATCAGAACTGAATGTAACATCCTTATTAGTTGCCTTTTTCCATAACAACATTTTATCAAACCCAAACCCTGCAGTTTCACATAATTTGGCACATCTAAACAGTTTAGCTATTATAGGGTTACGTGGTATTGTAATATCCACTTTGAGCAACTCCTCTATTGGACGGGGGAATCCACCTGGGTTCTCAAATTCAATACGATCATCGAATACACGAATACGTGACTTCATAGGACTAAAATAGTCTGCATGCATCAACATATTTACCAATGCTTCTCGCAAAGCATCTAACTGAGGTGACTTTTCAGTTGCTACTCCAAACTCATTAATTGATTGAAATACATTATCAGCATATAGTCTTAGTCTCTGAATCAATGCGTGATAATACTCCCATAAATTTTCCATTTCTTGCATACGAAATGTATATCGTGTTTTGGCATCACTATATGAAGTTCCGGGAATTTCCAAATAGTCTATTCTGAAATCAGAGAAACACTTTACTATACCACTCGCACTGCCCAATGTAAGTAATCCTCCATAAGTCAGTTTACTCTCTTTGGTAATACGCAGACGCTCACAAAAATCTGCATCACTCATACTATTATAAATGAGTTCTGGATTAAATCTTTTAGGAAACGACGATAACTACTGAAAGAAGCCTCACTTAAATCGTTTATAGAACTCCCTTCGGCTATTCTCTCCGACATAAGTCCATAACTTTGATTGCGAAACATAGCATTTCGTTCATATTCCGTAGCCCTTTGATCCCCACTTCCTGTTCTTAAAAATGTGTTTTGTAAATTATTAAAATAGACTGGCTTTTGATTTGATGCATGAATATAAAAAGCCAGTACCAAGTTATTATTTATATCATATTTCTTAGCATCAACATCTATTGAAGTATTAAATTTTTGTCTTCCTCTTATAGCCGCTAAGAAATCCTGCTCTATCTTTTCGCCATTTTTAACACCAGTTATCTCAAAGTTCCCACCAACTTGTTTAACACCTAATACAAGCCACCCTCCAATTGTATTACAAAAAGAAGATACAGTCTCCTATACCGATTTAGGTAACCCGGATGAGGCTTCTTTTACCTCAAAATCGTCCCACTCTATATCAGCAAGCTTTCTTAATAACTCTTGTTTAGTCATATTATATGGTTTTCCACAAATTTAATAATTATTTTGACAACTCTCTTGTTCTCTCTTGAGTTCCTGTGGTCTCTTCTGATAGATATTTATAGTCTGCTTTCAAAGTCCCATTCTCTTTTATAACAGATGCTAAATTAAGAATATTGTATTCAAAATGCAAGTTTTTAATGTTTGTCAATAATATATACGGTTATCATTCCAAATTGCTCGTCTTGTATAATCTCTGAAATTTGGATACATTTTTCTCTTAATCGAAGAACTCGCATTACGTCTTTCTTTGTTGTTACAGCCTTTTTGTTATATACATAAGAAATTTTCATTTCGTATAATCAGTTTTTATTTGTTCTGTAACTTCTGCATTTGAAACTTCAAAATACTTTTCTGCCAAACTTTGAATTGTGCTTATATCTTCACATTCATTTACCTTGTACGTCTTCATTTTGCAAAAAGATTTGTCTTTATAGAAACAAACCTGCCAAACAGTTGGGTCGTATTCTGTAAAATTATCATTACACTTTTTTTGTGGCTTGATTTTCTTATTTACAAAATAAAAAATTGAACTTGTATCGCCAAAAACTCTTATTAAATGCCCTAAATGCAAGGTTTGTCCTACAAAATCCTCTCTACAAAATTTATATTCTTTGCTATTGTTGGCAAAAACCGAAATATAATAATATGAAGTATCTGTAAAAGAAATAATTATTACTTCGTCTTTCCTGTCTTTTGCACTAATATTTTCAACATCATTGATATATAAGGAAATCAAATCTTTGGTAAAATCTGTTAGCACAACATTACTATTTTCTTTTTTTACTTGACAGGACATTAAACAGCAAATTGTAAATATAAAAATGAATATTCTAATGCTCTTCATATCTGTAATTTTTTAATAAATCCTTTGAACATAATTATTTCAGTTGCCAACGCAATGCCGGTTCAAAATTAATAATCTCTTTTTTAAGAACTTGGTTTGTACCCTTCCCTAAAAATGTGCGCTTCCCCTTTTTAGGACAGTTTTTAATTAGACTGCTAATATAATATTTTCATTTTTAGTAGTTACAGATTTTATTGAGTAACTCTACCTGCTCTTAAGCCTAAATTCTACGGGGAGTGAGTACTTCACCCGTACTTTTTTCGAGCCTATCTCTCCTGCTTTCCATTTAGGGGAGACTGATACCACTTTTACCACCTCTGCATCTATATAATCATCAATCCCTTTTACCACTTTTACATTAGAGACAGAGCCGTCAGCCTCAACTATAAACTCCACAGTAACCACCCCTTGATTTCCCATTCTCAGCGAGGTGTCGGGATATTTCAAATAGACATACACCCATTTCTCAAGGAATGTCCTCTCATCACCTTTGAAAAACTTAGGTGCCTTATCCACTTCGTAAGGGGAATAGATGGTGGCACCTTGACTTTCAGGCTCACTCTGATAGACAACATTCTTTATCTTTTCCTTAGTATTGGAAGCTGCAAGTGCATAATTATAAACGAAATTACAAATTCTATCCATCCCCTCATAGTTCAATATCTCCGGAGTATCTCTTGTAGAGTGATAATCCCTATGTATCCCTGTGCTAAAAAGAGTAACAGGGATGTTTCTCTGATAAAATGGGAGGTAATCGGAGCCGAAAGTCTCTCCAACGCTCTCCTTTGGGATAATAAAAGAGGTCTCCTCAGTAACCTGTTTAATTAGGGTGTTTAGCTCCACATTGGGGGCACAATTATTATATGTAAAGGGGTTAGATGTGCCAAGTCGCCCGACCTTATCGAGATTAATCATTAAAGAGACGGAATCTATCTGATTAAAAGCCCTATTTACAAAATACCATGAGCCTGCCATACCCATCTCCTTAGCCCCAAATGCTATAAATATTACAGACCTCTTAAACATAAAAGAGGTGGCGGCGACCCTCTCTGCCATCTCTATCATACAAGCTACCCCGGAGGCATTATCATCTGCTCCCCTATAAATTTGAGTCGTTTTCTTCCCATTAACTGTAAGGGTATTAGTCCCTAAATGGTCGAAATTTGCCCCTATTACCACATATTCGTTTCTAAGTTTCTTATCACTCCCCTCCACTATACCGACTATATTCCTCGACCAAAGGGTGTCACTCCCTTGAAGAATGGCGAAGTCCTGTCCTGTCTTAGGTGTCAGCATTATAACACCTGCCTCATTAAGTCTCTCGTAAATGTAATCGGCTGCAAGTTTTTCTCCGGCAGTCCCTGCTTTTCTCCCTTCCACTTTATCAGAGGTAAGGTAATCGACATGTGATTTAAGCCTTTTCTCTACATCCGGATTTTGGGAGAAGCCCAAAAAAGGAATAAGAATAAAGAGTGTAAAATAAACTATTTTCTTCATATAATAATTATTAAAAAAGCCCCTTTGGGAGGCTTTTTTATCGGTTTTAATTATCCTTTATAGAAAGGCACTTTTACCACCATAGCTTTTAAGAGCTTGTCTCTGACTTTAATATATATCTCCGTTTCAGGTTTGGAGAATGAAGTAGCGACATAAGCCATCCCAACCGGTTTCTTCAAAGAAGGTGCCATAGTTCCTGAGGTAACCACTCCGATTTCATTCCCTTCTGCATCGCACACCTGATAACCGTGGCGAGGAATACCTCTATCTATCAATTCGAAACCTACAAGTTTCCTCTTCAACCCTTCGGCTTTCATATTAAGCATATACTCTTTATCCACGAAGTCCCCCTTTACATCATTGAATTTAGTAATCCACCCTAATCCTGCTTCAAGCGGTGAAGTGGTGTCATCTATGTCATTTCCATAGAGGCAGAAACCCATTTCAAGACGGAGAGTATCTCTTGCACCGAGACCTATTGGTTTAATTCCAAACTCTGCACCTGCTTCGAAAACTGCTTTCCAAAGCTTTTCACCATCCTCGTTAGCCACGTAAATTTCACATCCGCCTGAACCTGTATAACCTGTAATGGAGAAGATGGCATCTTTTATCCCTGCGATATTGAGTTTCTTGAAAGTGTAATACTCCATATCGGTAACATTCTGATCACATATTTTCTGAAGAGCTTCTAAAGCCTTTGGTCCCTGAACTGCCAATTGGCAAATCTCATCAGAGGCATTGTAAAGCTCTTTGCCCGGAGTGATATTAAATTTTGGGGCATATTTACAGACATGCTCCCAATCCTTTTGAGTATTAGCTGCGTTTACCACTAAAAGATATGTCTGGTAATCTATACAATAAACGAGAAAGTCGTCAACTATTCCCCCTTTACCATTGGGAAAGCAAGAGTATTGAATCTTGCCGGGGTGAAGATGAGAGACGTCATTTGATGTAACATACTGTAGGAAAGGGAGGGCATTGGGACCTTTAACCCAAAATTCCCCCATGTGTGAGACATCAAAAACACCGACACCGTTTCTTACGGTATTGTGTTCTTCGTTAATACCAAAATATTCGATAGGCATATTGTAACCTGCAAACGGAGCCATCTTAGCACCAAGGGCAATATGATGATGAGTGAATGCTGTTGTTTTCATCACTTATAATAAAATTATGTTAGTTAAATGCTTACTGGACGTGTAGTCCCTGTCTCTTATCATAAACCCAAATATCATCGGGACAAAACTCATAAGAGCGGAGGTTGTCGAGCTCTGACAAGGCTTCTTGATAATTATTGAATGATTTTACAGAGACCACATCATAACCATTAACAAACTTAATGGTTTTAGGAACATACCCGTTTTTCTCGAGCATTGCATACATACGTGTAGCATTGGATTCAACCTTAAAACTGCCAAGAATCAAATAATACCTGTCAGGTAGATTTTTCAGGACAGCCTCTTCTGCTGCTATACGGGCTGCTTCCTCAGCCTGAATAGCATTAATTGAATCAAGCTGGTGCTGTTTCTTTGCCTTTGCTTCAGCTTCGATTTTCATTCTCTCTATCTCCTTGGATGTGGGCTTTCCTAATATGGAACGGAAAAAATCGCACCCTGTGAAGAGAGTAGATGCTATAAGCAACATTGCTAAAACTCTAAAAGCTTTCATAATAATGTATTTAATAGTCTTTAATTAAGCAAAAGTAAGTAAATAATGCTTTAACCACAAAAAAAATGTATTTTTGTGAAAACTATTTTTTATGGATAATACTAATAATCAAAATTCTATTATTAGCCGATTTAAGAATAAAGCAAAGGAAATCCTCTCGTTAATCGACTATATAGATACAGACGCTGCTTCAAATAATATCCGAAAAGATATCTGTTTTCAAGGACCTACTGTATATATTCTTGCTTTCGCAATAGTAATAGCCAGCGTAGGGCTTAATGTAAATTCTATTCCCGTAATTATAGGTGCTATGCTTATCTCCCCTCTTATGGGACCTATAATAGGTATTGGATACAGTTTGGGAATAAATGACCTCGCTTTACTTAAAAAAGCTGCTTATAACCTTTTAATAATGGTAGCTATAAGTATTATCTCCTCCTCTCTCTATTTTATTTTATCTCCATTGAGACTTGATAACCCCTCGGAGTTATTAGCAAGGACATCGCCCACCATATTTGACGTATTAATTGCTCTATTTGGTGGTTTTGCAGGTATTGTTGAGATAAGCAGGAAAGAAAAAGGGACAGTTTTTGCGGGGGTAGCTATTGCTACAGCACTTATGCCCCCTCTCTGCACTGTAGGGTACGGGATTGCTACAGGGGAGTTTCAGTATATAATTGGTGCATTATACCTGTTTTTCATTAATAGTGTTTTTATTGCCTTAGCTACTTTTTTCACTGTAAAATACTTAAAATACCCAAAGAAGAGCTTTGCTGATCCGGTAAGACAAAAGAAAGTGACAAGTATAATCACATTTGTTACCATTATTATGATTATTCCAAGTATCTTCTCTGCTGTTATGGTCATTAAGGAGAATCGTTTTAACCAAATCGCAAAAAGTTTTGTAAGCGATAACACTACTTTGGTGAAGAGTTATATATATGATTATCAGGTAAAACATTCTTCTAAGTCATCTGTTTTAGAGGTCTCTATCGCAGGGGAAGCTTTAAGCGAAACTGATATGGAGATGCTCCTTAGGTCAGCAGAAAAGTACGGATTAAAAAGAGAGCAGGTTATAGTTAAACAAAATGCTGCCACTGTTCAGAAAGATATTACTGATAAGGCGGTGGTTCAGAGCATTTTTGAGAGACATGATACAGAAATTAAGGAGCGTGAAGGGTTAATAGCAGAGATGGAAAAGGAGCTTAAAGTATTTAAAGATAAAGAACTCCCCTCTGACCAGATGGCTCGTGAAATCTTAGCCCAATACCCTGGTCTGACCTCTTTTTCGATTGCAAGAGGAGCGGAGGTAAACCCAACCACATTAGACTCTACGGAGCAGATTATTGTTATTATAAAAGGGAACAAACTCTTCTCTGCAAAAGAGATTGAAAAGCTACAAAAGTGGCTTACAGTAAGGCTCGGTTTTAATAATATAAAAATAGTACAGGAAAAATAGCATATGAGTAAGGTATGTTTTATATCTATCTCCTTTTTTCTTGCTACATTAGGGAGTCTGGCAGCTCAGTCCCCTTGGAGTAAATTAAGGAGTGAAGATACCCTCTCTTTGGTTTTTGTGGGAGATGTTATGATGCACACTGCACAGCTTCAGTATGCCTTAAAACCCAAATCAGACCCTAATAATCCCGATTCATACGATTTTTCTTCCTATTTTAAGTATATCGGAGAGAGGATTTCAAAAGCCGATTTTGCGGTAGCAAATATGGAGTTCCCGATAGGAACTCCCCCTTATTCGGGGTACCCTCTCTTCTCTGCACCTGCAAGTATTATTGCAGAGTGTGTAAAGGGGGGTATTGATCTTTTCCTGTCTGCAAATAACCACATAGCAGACAAAGGGGTACGAGGGATGCAAAGCACCTTGGAGAGTTATCAAAAGGAGGGAGTTCACTTTACAGGACTCTATCAGAGCAGAGAGGACGAAGAGAGAGAGAACCCCTTTATTATTGAACTAAAGGGGATGAAAATTGCATTTATAAATTTCACTTACGATACCAATGGAATGCCTGTCCCTGCACCCTTTGTGGTGAATTTAAGGGATTCATTGCAGATAAAACAGGTTATTGCGAGAGCAAAGGAGAGGGGAGCGGAAGCGATTATTGCATTACCACATTGGGGAGTAGAGTACTCCTTAAAGGTAGCAAGAGTTCAGACGGAGTGGCGAGATTTCCTTTTCAGGCATGGGGTTAATATTATCATTGGTTCGCATCCTCATACCATTCAACCTGTGGAAGTTAACGAGGATTCTTCTCGCGTGGTGGTTTATTCATTGGGGAATTTTATCTCCAACATGAGTCTTCAAAATACTCAAATGGGGATGCTGTTTGAGTTAAAACTCACAAGAAAAGAGACCATTAACGGGGAGAGACCTTCATTAAAAATCGTATCGGCCAATGGAGAGTGGCTCTGGTGTGCACGGGCAGGGAAGTTGGAGAAGAATTTTACAATTATACCGGCTAAGGAGTTCCTTGAAAAAGGGGAGCTTTTCATAGTCCAAAGTGAATATCAAAAACTAAAAAAGACATATCAAATATTATCTGAGGAGTTTAAATAATGGCAAATAAAGAGAAAAGAATTGAACTAATAGAGATAGATCCTATCGAGATTTATGGTGTAAATGACAAACTGCTTGAGAGGATAAAATTATATTTTCCAAAGTTAAAAATCGTGGCACGTGGCTCCGAAATACTCCTTAATGGGGAGGCGAAGGAGATTAAACTCTTTGAGGAGAGATTAAATTCCCTTATTGAGATTAGAAAAAAGAAGAGATCCCTTAACGAAGATGATGTGGATAGGGTGTTTGATTATCAGAACTTCTCTTCTGAGAGTGCAGAGGAGGCAGCTTCTATGCCTGACGAAAAATATATTATTGTCTATGGCAATGACGGAAGAATAGTCAGGGCACGCACTAAAAATCAGAAGCGAATGATAGATGAGTATTATAAAAATGACTTGATTTTCGCTTTGGGTCCTGCAGGAACAGGGAAAACATATACTGCTATTGCGTTAGCAGTAAGAGCCTTGAAGAATAAAGAGGTAAAAAAACTAATCCTAACCCGACCTGCTGTCGAGGCAGGGGAGAGACTTGGTTTCCTCCCGGGTGACCTAAAGGAGAAACTCGATCCATATCTACAGCCTCTTTACGATGCTCTGCGGGATATGATTCAGCCTAAAAAACTACAAGCCCTTATGGAGGAGGGGATTATCCAGATAGCTCCTTTGGCATATATGAGGGGGAGAACACTTGATGGGGCTTTTGTAATATTAGACGAGGCACAGAACACCTCTTTAGGGCAGCTTAAAATGTTCCTTACGAGGATGGGGTGTAATGCCAAATTTATCGTCACAGGGGATGCCACTCAGATAGACTTACCCAATAAAAACGACTCCGGACTACTAAGAGGAGTAGATATAGTAAAAGATATTAAAGGAATCTCGATTATTAATTTCGGGAGCGAAGATATCGTCCGTCATCCGTTAGTTACGAAAATTGTAAATGCTTTTGAGAAAGAGTAGAAGTTTCCTACCAAGAGCCACCTGCTCCGCCGCCCCCAAAAGAGCCACCGCCGAAGCCTCCGCTAAAGCCACCACCACCTCTTGAACCGCCGCCGAAACCGCCACTATACGACCCTCCTGAACCACCTCTACCACCAAAAAGTGAAGCGAGGAGAATTATATCGAGAGCAGATGGTCCTTTGCGATTTCCACTCCCCATATTGGTGCCGCCCCCTTTTTTGGCACCTAAAATTATGAAAAGAAATATAAGAAGAAAGACTATGAGTGCCCCTAAACCT
>CAZXOP010000078.1:0-9224 GCA_964642235.1 uncultured Muribaculaceae bacterium | reverse complement strand
ATTCACACACCTCCCCCAACTCCTTATACTCCACCCCCTCCGGGCAGTATTGTTCTATTAACTCATCTATCTTATTCATTGTTCTATGATATTTGTTGCATTATTATTCCTAATTTGCTCACGAGCTATCGCTATTGCTCTATTTAACTTTTCTCTTAACAGAGCCTTATTTGGGAGCTGAGTGTAATATTGTGCTACTTTAATATTTGATTCATCGAGCATTAGATATTCAATGTGCTCTGTATTCCCTTCGCTACATAGAATTAAACCAATAGGGGATTCTTCCCCCTCTTTTCTTTCGTTTTTATTTAGGTAGCGTAAATATAGCAGCATCTGCCCTTCGTGTTCAGGCTTAAATTTCCCTAACTTTAACTCAATAGCCACTAATCTGCGTAAACCTCTATGGTAAAACAGTAAATCAATAAAATAATCAGTCGAGTCTATCGTAATTCTTTTTTGGCGGTCAAGAAAAGCAAAGTCAGAACCTATTTCTTTAATAAATGCCTGAATATTGATAAGTATAGCATCTTCTAAGTTTTTCTCAGAATAAACATTTTCCAATCCTATTGCATCAAGAAAATAACTGCTTCTGAAAACAACATCAGGAGTTAATATGTCAGTTGATTGGATTTTTTCTAACTCTTGCTTGATGGTCTCTTCCGGCTTTTTGGACAACGCTGTCCTTTCATAAAGCATAGCATCTATCTTCTCATCGAGAGTTCGAGTGTCCCAATGTTCTAACCGTGCCATTTCTATGTAAAAAGTACGTTTAAGTGGATCGTCCAAAAACATCAATGATCGAAAGTGTGTCCAAGTTAATTGTATACGCACAGCGTATACAATATCCTCTTCCGAGAAAGTATACGCAGCGCGTATACAATGCAAAAGTTTTCTATCGCTCCACCCTTTTCCAAACCGTTGAGTGAGTTGGGTTGCGAGCCTTTTTACCACTTGTTTACCATATTCTGCCCGCTGATTATAGAGGACATCTTTCTTAATTCGATTGCCTATCTGCCAATGCATCAGGCATATTTCAGCATTTATGGATGTAGCTAATCTTCGTCTGCTTCCATCTATAATATTACACACATCGCTATAAAGCTTTGTGCCTTCCTCCGCTCCCTCCGGGCAGTTTTGCTTTATTAAATCATCGATTTTATTCATATTGTCCCTCCTTCTAAATCTGCTACGATTTCATCTATTGCGGTGCGGAGCTTATTTTGACGAATTACGATTTCGGAGATCTGAGCATTGAGCTTTAAAATATCCACCTCTTCTGTGGTGTTTTCCTGTTCCACATAACTACTTACGGCGATATTATAGTCATTTTCAGAGATTTCACTGTTGTGAACAACTCTTGCGAAATGGTCAATCCCCTCCCTGTTAATAAATGCATCGAGTATCTTTTTCCGATTCTCTTCACTTAGTTTGTTTTTATTTCCCCCTCGCACAAACTCTGCAGAGGCATCAATAAAGAGTGTGGAGTTATCTTTTTTACTCTTTTTAAGTACAATAATGCAAGTGGCAATGGTCGTCCCGAAAAAGAGGTCGGGAGGGAGCTGAATCACAGTGTCGATGTAGTTGTTATCGATCAGGTATTGTCTGATTTTCTGCTCTGCCCCACCACGATATAGCACCCCCGGAAACTCTACAATCGCCGCAGTTCCTGAGGTAGAGAGCCACGAAAGAATATGCATGGTAAAAGCGAGGTCGGCTTTGCTCTTGGGGGCAAGGACTCCGGCAGGGGAGAAGCGGGGGTCATTAATCAGAAGCGGGTTTGCATCCCCTTCCCATTTAATAGAGTATGGGGGATTTGAAACAATACAGTCGAAAGGTTCGTCATCCCAGTGTTTGGGGTCTCGGAGTGTGTCGCCGTGGGCAATATTAAACCTTTCATAGTTTATGTCGTGCAGGAACATATTGATACGACAAAGGTTATAAGTGGTAATATTAATCTCCTGCCCATAAAACCCCTGTCGCACATTCTCCTTACCTAAGACCTTTGCAAATTTCAATAACATAGAGCCGGAACCACAGGCGGGGTCATAGACTTTGTTTACCTGCTTTTTACCTACTACAGTTATTTCAGCAAGGAGTTCGGAAACCTCTTGCGGAGTGAAAAACTCCCCTCCTGATTTCCCTGCATTGCTCGCATACATGGTCATTAAGTACTCGTAAGCATCTCCAAAAAGGTCATTGGTATTGTCCTGATAGTCACCTAACTTTAAGTCACCAATCGCCTCTATAATCTTTGTCAGCAGTTCGTTTCTTTTGGCAACAGTAGCACCTAATTTATTGCTATTTACATCGATGTCATCAAATAATCCGCGCAAATCATCCTCGCTGGAAGCCCCTTTGGCAGAGTTTTCTATGTTTTTAAAGACGACACTCAGAGTTTCGTTTAGGTTGGGATCATTTTTTGCCCGACTCTTAACATTAATAAAGAGTTCAGACGGAAGGATGTAAAACCCTTTCTCTTTTATGGTCTCTGCTCTTCCAAATTCTGCCTCCTCATCGGAAATCTTTGAGTAATCAAAATCGGTATTGCCGGTACGACTCTCCTCTTTATTGATATAGGAGGTTAAGTTTTCGGAAATAAACCGATAAAACAACATCCCTAACACATAAGATTTAAAGTCCCAGCCATCAACGCTTCCCCTTAAATCATTTGCGATTTGCCATATTGTGCGGTGGAGTTCCTCCCGTTCTTGTTCTTTTGTCATCTTTATCGTTTTTATAAATATCCTTAAAAAATTCCCCCTAAAAAAGCCTTTCCTTGTGGAGTAATTATATATTTATTATCAGGGTCAGTCGGCTTATCAGGAGTTGTAAAGACAATTAGCCCAGAATCTCTAAGGGGTTTTAAGTAATTGTCTCTGAATGTTTTTGTGTTCTTATATTCAAATGCAGACATTAAATCAACCATTGCAATAGGCAAGCTACACAAGCTAAGTATCCCTATTAAGTATCTGTTCTTCTTTTTGAGCAGCTCGGTACTTTTTTTATTCCAGCCGGGTACTTTTTTTATTTCCTCTTCGTTAAGTAGTTGTGATACAGACCAATTTAGATGGCATAGCTCAGTACCTTTTTGATGCCAGCTTGGTACCAAATGTAAAAGCACTTGTTCCCAATCAGATTCGTAATATTCAACTGATATATTGATGGTTTGTAAGCCCTTATTTAAGTGATTGGAAAATTTTTTATTCAATCCAATCCAAGTAATATAACTCTCTGCAACCACTCCAAGAGTTGCGGAGCGCAAAGGGATGGATGTCCTAAATATGTTGTTTTCCAAAAAAACAGGGTAAGCTCCCTGGGAATATAATGGTAAATATTTATTGGTGTTTCTTACTCCTGATCCTATTTCATCTGCCCATCCGAAAGCTGTAAAGAATTTTCTAATATTAGGATTTTTAGGGTATGGATTAAAACCAAGCGGGTCAATTATTCCATATGAATAAGGTTTGTTAGGGTTCGTTATTACCACCTCTGATGATGTTATTATTAAATCTGTTGATAAAGCACTTGTGTACTCTCTATGAACAATTGCGTTTCCAATCACTTCTCTGAAAACTTTATCTCTTAAATCGATACGTTGATCCCCCTCCATAAAGAATTTTTCAGGCAGATGTTTATTTATGAATGCTTTAAGAGCAAGGTAGGTGTCAATTAGATTTGTGCGTAATGGGGGATTAATACGGTCATCGTATCTGTCCTTATTATTTATCCTTACCATTCCCTCGACCTTATAAGCAGGGAGAAGGCTCTGGATAGTTTCGTCTTTTCCAAAAATCAATGCGGCAGCCAAGGTAAGTCCCTCTTGACCTGTTTGAAAATCTTTTTTCCATAGTGTAGCCTCTTTTAGCATCTGTTCTTTTTCAATCAAAAGCCAAGGATGGTCAGATTTATTATTGCGTATTAGTGTGAAAGCTTTTTCAAATAGAGTTTCATCCAAATCCTCCATTTTTAAGTGTGGATATATTATTGCTTCAGTAAAGAAATTACGTTTGCGTAGATATATATCACTCAGTCGTTGATGATTTGCAGTAATATCCAAATCACACTCGAAATCACGGGTATATATAATGCCGGAATGATTGTGAATTTGACTACTTGCAGGAATCTGAATAACTAAAACTTTGCCTTTGGGATGGTCTATCGTATAAGGTAGAGCGTATATAGGTGGGTCTATACAATCTTTTGAATTTAGTGCTGTTATTATATTTTTCTTTAAGACGGTTTCTGCCTTCTTGTCGATTCCTTTAATTACTCCGTTGTCATCTACACCTAAGAGTATGGTGCCTCCATCAGTATTAGAAAAACTTACAACTGTTTCATAAAAAGAAGAAGGGACACCATCCTCGGCATCTTTAAATTCTACACGAAGACCCTCTCCCTGTTTTATTATATATTCTAAATCCTTTATTTCCATTTTTTATAAATTCTCCATCCAGAATTTTTCCATGGTTTGGTAGAGGTGGTAGGAGGTGTTTGCGCGTTCGTTTATGCTGTGGCTACGCATGGGATAGGACATCATCTGGAACATCTTGTTATACTCTATGAGTCTGTTTACAAGCATTTCGCAGCTTTGGTAGTGAACATTGTCATCACCTGTTCCGTGAATAAGCATCAGTTTGCCTGTGAGGTTTTGAGCAAAATTAATGGGCGAACCATTCTTAAACCCTTCGGGGTTTGTAGAGGGGAGTCCCATATACCTCTCCTGGTAAATCGTATCGTAGAGGTTCTGAGAAGAGACAAATGCTACCGCAATGCCGGTTTTATAGAGGTTCGGGTATTTAAACATAGCATGGAGGGTAGAGGAACCACCTCCGCTCCAACCCCAGATTCCTACTCTGTTAGCATCGAGGAATGGGGTCTCATCGAGCACCTTTTGAATCCCTTTTGCATGGTCTTCCGGACCCAAAGAACCAACTTTTCCATAAATAGATTTTCTCCACTCTCTCCCCTTAGGCATATTGGTCCCTCGTGGGTCTAAACTCATGATAACAATCCCCTTTTGAGCCAAATATTGGTGCCAAAGTTCCCCACCAGACCAGACGTTCATAACAGTAGAGGACCAAGGTTCCCCATACACATAGATAATTACAGGGTATTTCTTATTTGGATCGAAGTCGCGAGGTTTAATCATCCACCCGTCAAGTTCTGCTCCGACTCCGAGATTGACCTTAAAGAACTCCTTTTTTCCGAGTCCAAGCGAAGCGTATTGTTCTTTAAGAGCAGCATTGTCTTCAAGAACCTTAACTGTGCGGTGCCCACGAAGCTCCAAGAGTTCATATAGGGGAGGGGTGGTGCTGTTTTGGAAAGTGTGAATAGCGTATTGTGCTGAAGGGGAGATGTTATAGGAGTGAGTGCCGACTAAGTTCTCAGGGGTGATTTTCTCAGGAGCCCCCTTCCCGTCAAGACGACTGCGGTAGAGATATTTGTCAATAGGGGAGTCAGGTGAGGCAATATAATAGACAAAGCCCCCTTTGGGATCTATGCGGCAGATACTCATAACATCGAAATTCCCTTTGGTAATCGGTGTCCACTCTTTTCCGTCCCTTGAAACTTTATAAAGGTGTCGCCAACCGCTCTTTTCGCTTGTCCAAGTAAAGTGTTTTTCTCCGTTAAGCCAGACGATATTGTCATGAATATCGAGGAAAGCCTCGTCGGTTTCGGTCAGGATATTGGTCATATTGAGAGTAGAGGCATCGACCACGAAGACACGGTTTGTATTCTGTAATCTATTGAGCTGCTGAATCATTATCTCATTGGAGTTAGGGATAAAATCCATTCTTGCCAGGTAGTGGTTTCGAGGGTCGCCAGGAAGGTCTATCCAATTTGTCACGGCAGTAGCAAGTTCCACTACCCCGCCCCTTACAGAGGAGTTTGGAGTCCCTGCTTTTGGGTAGGGGAAAGGGATAATCGAAGAGTAGAGAGAGTCAATATTGTTAATCATATAGAAGACCCCTGTCCCTTCGGTGTCAAACTGCCAATAGGCAATTCTCTTTCCGTCAGGGCTCCATCTCCAACCGTCGTGGATATGGAGTTCCTCCTCATAAACCCAGTCGAAATTACCATTTATTATTCTGTCGCTTCCATCGAAGGTGAGCTGCTGAATCTCCCCTGTGGAGATCTCCTCAACGAAGATATTGTTGAAATAGACGAATCCCACTTTGTCCCCTTGCGGAGAGAGCTTTGCATACATCATACGAGAAGGCTCATAACTCCCCACCAACTTTTCCAACCCTTGTCCTAACTTCTTTAGCTCCCCGCTTCCCAAGTTAAAAACCCAGTAGTCTCCTCTTGTATTGAGCCTCCAAACTCTTTTGGAATTTGTGAAGATCAATGCCTTGGTATTGTCTGAAGAGAGTTCGTAATCTTCGATAAGCATAGGTGCAGATGCTCCGGAGGGGATTAGTGCGGAGGCAGAAATTATTGTCTTACTCTCCCCTGTTTTAGGGTTATATGAAACTAAGTCGCGACCTTTAACCTCTTTAGCTGCTTCAAGTGAAGAGTAACAGAGACCGTCACTCATCCATCTTACGGAGCGGATTCCTCTTTGGGCGTATTTACCGGAGGTATAAATGTCTTTTAATGTAAGGTCTTGGGCGAAAGAAATAGAGAGTCCAAAAACCAATAGGGCTAAAATTGAAAATAGTCTTCTCATATTTAATTTGAATAATTGTTTAATTTACAAATATAGCCCAAAAAGTTTTGTAATTTTGTAGTCATGTCTGATTATCGTCTTAAAGTTTTTGTTGCGGTAGCAAAGAACCTTAGTTTTACTAAGGCTGCAGCGGAGTTATATATTACCCAGCCTGCCGTAAGCAACCACATAAAGGAATTAGAAGAGCAGTATGGTGTACGTCTTTTCGAGCGGAGCTCCACCACCATGTCTTTAACCCCTGCGGGTGAGCTTTTTCTCTCCCATGCTGTGGAGATCCTCGACAAATATGGTTTTTTAGAATTTGAGATGAACCAACTGAGCCGTAAGTTTTCAGGGGAGCTTAAAATAGGGGCAAGTACCACCATTGGTCAATACGTGCTACCATCCCTTCTTGCACTCTTTTTCCGCCGTTATCCCGATGTGAAACTCACTTTAATCGATGGCAACTCACAGAGCATCGAGGCAGCCCTTTTAGGAAACAGTATCGATATAGGAATAGTTGAGGGGCTACATAGTAACTCCTCGCTTCGTTATTCCGATTTTTTAGATGACGAGATAGTGTTGGTGGCTGACTCACGCGGAAAATATGGCTCCTTAGAGGAGGTTACATTGGAGCAATTGTCTGCTTTTCCATTGGTTTTAAGGGAGCATGGCTCCGGGACGCTTGAGGTTATAGAGGGGGCTCTCTCCTCAGCCGGGCTTTCGGTCTCTTCACTAAATGTTATCCTGAATCTCGGCAGTACAGAGAGTATCAAGGAGTTTATTTTACATACCGACTCGCTTGCTTTTCTCTCCATACGCTCCATTTTCCGCGAATTAAAGGGGGATGTTCTTAAAGTTATTGAGATTCCGAGCCTCTCTTTTAATCGTAAATTCCGTTTTGCCTCCCGCTTCGGACCACTTCTTCCCCTTGCCGAGCATTTTGTAAACTTTGCTGTCGAAAACGCAGAGTAGCGGGATTATAACTTTTGGTTATAGGTAATAAAAAACTCTTTCGTTTCTCTTCTAAGAATATCCTCTACTTTCGTGGCCGAATGTGCTATTAAGGCATATAAATCAACAATGAAGGAGACCACGCACCCTGTAATGATTCACTCTCGTGCCAATAAGTTAAATGGAGTTCTACTTATGGCACTCTTCTCATTTGCAGCATTTTATATAGCAGACTTCGAGATCTTCAAACGCCTGCAGCTCAGCTCCCTTATCATTGGAATTATCCTCGGGATGATCTATGCCAATACCCTTAGGAACCACCTCCCTGAAACTTGGGTGCCGGGGATAAACTTCTGCACAAAGGAGATTTTGCGTGCTTCGATTATCTTTTATGGCTTCCGCCTCACCCTGACACAGCTCTTCGAGGTAGGGGCATCAGCAATTGTTATAGATGTGGTTATTGTCACCTCAGTGGTAGTTATTGGTCTTCTTGTAGGAAAGGCAATGAAGATGGATCGCGACTTGACAATATTGACCTCCACCGGTAGTGCAATTTGCGGAGCTGCTGCAGTTCTTGGCACCGAACCTGTATTGAAATCTGAACCTCATAAAGCAGCAGTAGCAGTCTCTACCGTCGTCATTTTTGGGACAATATCAATGTTTCTCTACCCTCTCTTGTACCGCTCAGGTCTCTTCGGGTTCGAAGGGGCGCAGATGGGAATCTACACCGGCTCCACTCTGCACGAAGTGGCCCATGTGGTAGGGGCAGGCAATGCAATGGCTGACGCAACAATCGCTAACACAGCAGTGATAACCAAGATGATACGAGTCATCCTCTTGGCACCATACCTTATTATTTTAGGCGCAGTCCTCTCTTTTAGGGGGAGGAAAAACAATGGGGCGCGGAGGTCCGAGGAACCCTCTCTGTCGGCTGGAAGTCCTGCCCCGTCTGGGGGAAGTTCCTCCCTTTCGGCGGCAAGCCCCTCCCTTTCAGGGGGGAGGAAGATAACCATTCCATGGTTTGCCATCTGGTTCTTAGTCGTCATTGGGATTAACTCCCTGATTACCTGGTTCTCAATTCGCGGGGGCTTTCAATCTACTTACGGCTCAGTCATCAAAACCATTAACAGTCTCGATACCTTTGGTCTTACAATGGCAATGACAGCCCTCGGCACCCAAGCCTCCTTTGATAAATTCCGTCAAGCAGGTATCAAACCCTTCCTCCTCGCCCTTATCCTCTTCATCTGGCTCCTCGCGGGAGGCTATGCGATAAACAAATACCTGCCGTTAGTGATGGGTATGTAGGGCTATACTCAGAGGAAGCTATTATTAATCAGCCAGAGTTAATTTTCGGAATCTGATGTTATGACTTGGGGAACGGTAAAAATCATAACACTCTTATTATCTGGTATATCCAAAAAACGCTATGCCCCAAGTGGTGGGGTGTGTCATTGCGGACTCCGTTCCGCAATCTCCTAATCCATCAAACCAATTCACTATTACCTCCCCCATTTTACTGACCCCAACATCTAACCTCGTCCAGAGAGCCTTCTGTAAAGGGGTATAGTGTTGAGGTTGGAATCAAAAGCCCCTCCAGGGCACTTTCTCTCTTGACCTCAAC
>CAZXOP010000077.1:0-9323 GCA_964642235.1 uncultured Muribaculaceae bacterium | reverse complement strand
CACCGATTCCGCCATTTTCCCCAAAACCCTGCGTCACGTTACACGCCACCACCTCTACATGCCCCTCCAGAGCCACCTCTCTGTAATCTGCCGCACCGATTCCACCATTTTCCCCAAAACCCTGCGTCACGTTACACGCCTCCACCTCTACATGCCCCTCCAGAGCCACCTCTCTGTAATCTGCCGCAGCATTTTGGAAATATGACAAAAAAATTATGTATTTTGATTTTGGAATATTATATTTGCGTTAAGATTTGGTCTGACATTTATGATATGTGAGAGAGAATCGTGGAGATTATTATAAAATACTAAAATTTTATTGGAGGAGAAGATTATGAGGAGATTATCACATCTGTATTTCAAATGGGAATGAACCGATGTTTCGTAGTGAGGAAGATTATCGCAATGGGGTGAATTTTCTTGCCTTAGCACTATTTGATACCGGAACAGAATTGTTTGCAGATTCTTTAATGTCCAATCATGTACATTTTATTGTGCAGACAAAAGAATTGGAGAAGTTTGTTTGGAACTTCAGAATGCGTTATTCTTTTTATTTTAAAAATAAATATAATAAATCCGGACGACTTGGAGAAAAAAGTTTTTTTCGTACTGAGGTAGTAGGGCATAGACATCAGTTGGCAGCAATAAGTTATGTTTTTAGGAATGGTCTTCATCATGGATTATCTCCTCTCCCTTTTGGTTATCCACACTCTTCAGTTGGGTGTATCTTCCAGAAGGATTTGGGCAAAAAGAGTGAGGGGAGTATTAATTCTCGTGAAGAGATAAAAAAGTTTCTCCCGAGACATTCTGAATTTCCTGACCACTATATTATGGATAAAGACGGGATGATAATGCGAGAATCTTTCGTACAAGTTCCGCAAGTAGAATTTATGTATTCCACCCCTAGAGCATTTATATACAATATGACAAGACCATCTGGTGAACAATGGATAGAGGAGCAAAAATTAGATGAAAAAGGGAGTGAACCGGTAACCCTTAATATGATAGAGTATGGAACAGGGGAGTCGCCGGATAAAATGGCAGAATATGAAAAAACCAAATTCAACAAAAATACCAAAACAGATACTGAAGTTTGCACCATCATTGATACATTATTTCTCCCCAAACTGAGAAAGAAATCAGTTTACTTATTGAATAATACTGAAAAAAACAAGATACTTCAGACTCTTGTAAGGGAAATGTTTATTAGTGAGCATCAGGCTAAGAGATGCCTTGTTTTATAACGACAATATTTTTTTGGTTATTGAAATGTATTGTCTAACTTTATGGCAAGAAGTATTGTAACTATGGAAAAAATAAAAACATTACGTGTCACATTGTCTAATGAGATAAAATTAGGCGATGTTTCCCTATTTAGAAGTGCCATTCTAAGTATCCTGGGAGATGTTTCCACACCTCTTTTTCATAACCACGATGGAGAATATTTAAGGTATGAATATCCTTTGATACAGTATAAAAGTATTCGAAAGAAAGCATCTATAGTCTGCGTTGGTGATGGAGCAGATTCTATTGGGCAGTTATTTTCAAATATTCCACCAACTATTAGGATAGGAAGCAGAGTAGAGCCGTTGGAGGTGGTTTCTGTTAAAGCAAACACTCATCTTGTTCAGCTTTGGGATAATTACTTTACTTATAGCATGTATGACTGGATGCCATTGGTGGATGATAGGTATGTACAGTATCTAAAAATGGATAGTATTGCAGAAAAGGCTGTGCTTCTTGAGAGGGTGCTTTGGGGAAATATTGTCTCTTTTATCCAAGGCGTAAATTTGGCTATAGATAAAGAAAAATTGTCTGTAAAAATCGTCTCATTTAGTAAACCAAGAATTGATAATTACAAGGATACTAAGATGATGAAATTCAATATTATTTTTAAAACGAACATTTCCTTGCCAAACTATATCGGGTTAGGGAAGGGGGCAAGTTTAGGACATGGAGTTTTGATTCAAAAAAAAGGAGAGGAGGATTAGTGGCAGTATAAATCAATAATTGCTACAGATACTTTTGGCTCTCTCACATATTTTCTTTCTAAGAGACTCTGGCTTTAAAACGGTTATTTTTTCACCAAACGATAAAATATTTGACTCTAATTCGTAATTGGGAATTACTAATAATTTTATTGTAACGCTACTGTTATCTCTCTCTATCTCTTTCTGAGAAGCGTGGATAGGTTTGGATTCTATCCATTGCCATAAGGAATCATCTATTTTCAGCACCACCTCCTCGATAGGTAAGCCCTCCTCCTTAGTTACTCCAATAATATTGTCAAAAAAGTATTCGTAATCTATAAATGTATTTGGTACATATTCATCTTTAGTGAGTTCCTCCACTTCATCTATTCTGTCAAGTGGAATGTTTTGGAGTGTGCCCGTATCAGAGTCATACCCAAATAAAAACCATCTTTTATTATATTGCTTTAGATAATAAGGGCTCAAAATTCGATCATATGTTTTTCTTGTATTGTATGAATAATGTCTGATATTAAGTGCTTTGTGCTCCACAATACTATTGTATAACTTGGGGAGGTGACTTAGTCCCTTAAGATTCTTATTTTCATCGAATGATATAACTTTAGGCGTATTCTCAGTTAGCTGGAGTTCTTCACTAAAGCGAGCTGATATTTCATTTATCCATCCAAAGTCCACTAAACCGGAAAAACGACTTAGGTATTCAACTATCGATTTTAACTGTATTATATCTTGTGGGTTAAGTGGCTGATTTACAATAGAAAAATTCGTATCTGAGTATCTATAATACTTCCTTCCACAACCATCATTAATAGCAATTATTGGAGCATTAAAACCATCAATACTCTTCATGAATTTAATATCATTATAAATAGAACTCCTTGAAGCACCTTTGGTGTATCCGTTGTTTTCTAAAAGGTTACTAATTCTTTCCATTAAGTCTTCTATGTAGTATTGGCGAAACTTATTCTTGAAACATTTATCAAGCTCAAGATACTTTTTAAATGGAATTAGAGATAATTTATTATGTGCCATTTTTTTTATAAAAAAATATTTCCACAAAATTATATAAAAAAAACATATTGTCCAAGAGGACTGGATATGTACATGCTTCCTTTGCGAATAATTAACAATAAACATATTAAATTATGGCAAAAAAGAATTTTTACATAAAGGAATCCGAACAAGACGACTTCCAAGTGAAGATCGTAAATAGAAGGACTGATACTTCTTTTATTGTTAAGGGGTGTGCAGGTAGTGGAAAAACTATATTGGCTCTCTGGAAAGCTAAGCAGATCCAGAATGAGAATCGTGGGTCATTTCAATTAATAGTCTTTACAAAAGCCCTCATGCAGTATATGTCAGATGGAATTACACAGGTTGGATTAAAATCAAGCAATGTTGATTATTTCTGGAATTGGCAAACAGCAAAGGGGGCTCCGAGTTTTGATTATATAATAGTTGATGAAGCTCAGGATTTTTCTGAAGAGGATATATTATTGTTCAAGAGGAAAGCGAGAAAAGCTCTACTGCTTTATGGTGATTCTGCCCAACAACTCTATACTTTTATAAAAGATAAGAAAACAATATCGATGGATCAGATGGCAGTATTAACAGGGTTCCCTACTGAGCAATTAGTGTTCAATCATAGACTCCCCAAAAAGATTGCCCGTATGGCACAATATATTAGTAGCGTAAATGATGATTTAGAGGGTAGATGCACGACAGAAGGGGTTGAAAAGCCTAAGATTCTTAAATATAATTCCTTTGAATCACAACTCGATGCAATAGCTCAAACAATTAAGAATCGCAGTTTTGAGGATGTGGGGATATTATTCAGGGATAATAAAAGTGTAGAAAGGGCATATCAATATTACTCAAACAAAGGGATAAATGTGGAAGCAAAACATGGAGAGCACATGGATCTTGATTTTAACTCGGACAATCCAAAGTTAATGACTTACCATAGTTCAAAAGGGCTACAATTTGAGGCTGTCTTTTTACCTGATTGCTATTCTTCAAATGAGGATTCAAGAAATTCCTTATATGTGGCAGTAACAAGAACATATCAGTCCCTATACATCTTCCATTCAGGCAATCTATCTCCGTTTTTCAATAGAGTTCCATCTAATCTTTATGAATCAAGTTTAACTTTAACGAATACAGTAGCAATATGAAAACAACCACGAAAACAACTAAATTATACATACCTACCTCGACAAGGAACTTCAATAACATTATGTCCACTGAATCCATATCACCCGCTGCTTTCTATGCAAAAAGAAAGTTTGGGTTCAAGACAATAGAGAAAGTTGATTTAAATAACTCAGATTATGCGATAATGCTATATGAGTATTACCCTTTGTTCGATATTCCTATAAATAATATAGATAATTACCCAATGGTAATAGAGGTGAATTTTCCTTCTAAAACTAAGAAATTATTTAAAGTTAAAGGTAAAAAGGGAACCTATTATTCGATGGAAACCATTTACTTAAATCCATTTACATCAAAAATAATATTTCGCAACAACGAGGAGAAGATAACAACAATATCTAAATCTGAACCAAGTATTGAGGTTAAAATGATAAAACTATATGAAAATGCATTTACCATCTTTGATAAAACATTGTTAAAAACAATAAACAAGCAAGTCAATTATGACAATGAGTTGTTTCAAAGTTTTATGCCAGAAGAACTCTTTTCTAAAAAAGAGTATATAATTTCAGATTTTTCAAAAACAGACGAATATATTCGTAAAGATATAGCTATAAATAAGATAAAGGGGTTCCTATATTCATACGTTTTAGGCTCAAATAAAACTTTACCTAAGTATCTGATAACCATTAAAAAGAATTTTAGGGAAATCGAAAATCTCTGGTCTGCAATTATAAATAATCCTGAAGGGTATCCTACACCTAAACAAGAAAAACAATGGAGGGAGTTGTGTTTAAGCCTTGATAAAGCATTTAATGAATCGCAGGTGTTTTCCTCAGAAATCAATAAAAAAGGAAAAAAGGTTCAGTCATTATATAGTGTAGTTGAGTTATTGAATATATTCAATACACAGTCAAGGGAATTAAGAAAAGGGCCTTTGTATGATAGTTTTTATATAGAACAATTAAAGACTTTAATAAATGAGAAGGAAAAACAATTAATGTCAGAAAGTATAAAAATAAAAGAGCTGCCTGAGTTTAATAAGTCAGGGTTAATTGAAATGTTTCCAGAAATAGCAAGTAAATCTGATTTTTTACTTAAACTTTTCAATGAGTATTTAGACATAAAATGGGGGAAGGAGGAGTTTTTACTTGATCGAGTGAATTTTACAAAGGCAGGATGCCTTATTATAAAAGAACTGTTGGGTGAAAAATGGAAAGGGAGTAAAGCACAAAAATATGTAAACCTACTGCTTGAGAATATCAACAAGGGGTCAGCGTTTGATATAAAAAGTATCCAAAATGACAACCTTAATTCTTTTGCTGCTTTTTGTCAAATGGGGGAAGATATAGAGAGGTTAGAGAGATATTTGCTCCTAAAAGAGATAGATAACTTTAAAGTTGCTTTTGCGCTATGGGGTACAGTATTCGGTTTTGCAGAGATGCCAAAAACATTTACTAATATTTTATTCGAATCAGATGACGATGAATATATAAAAGAAGTGTATAATTATATTTCAAAGCAGATTAACCTTATATATGATTGAAAATTAATAAAAAATTATATAAAAATAATGACAAGATTAAACAAGATGATATTTGAATTTTTTTATATAAATAATTGTTATATTTGTAGGACTTAAATATAAAAAATAAACTATAAACTATAAACTATGGGAAGAAAAGTATTAATAAGTTTTTTAGGAGTATCTAAAATTAGAAGTTATCTGGAAACTACTTACTCTTATGATGGTAAGGAGAAGGAAACCTCTTTTGTAGCATCAGCTTTATATGACTTTCTTGACATAGATACTATACTATTGGTTGGCACCCCTAAGTCTATGTGGGAGGCAGTATATATGGAGTTTGCAAAAAAAGAGGATCGAGATGAGCAGTATTCTCTGGAGTTGTGGGAGAGTGCTGAGAATTATAAAAAGGGAGACGATATTAGTGGATTTAATTATGAAGGCTTAGAAAAAGTTTTGCCAAAAGGTTCTAAGATTATTCCTATTCATTATGGAGTGACTAAAGATGAAATTGAGAAGAACTTTGAAATTATTGCAGATTCATTAGAGCAATATTTGGAAAACGGCGATAGTGTATATCTTGATATTACCCACTCTTTTCGATCATTGCCCCTCTTTGCCACGACCGCTATCTCTTTTATTAAAGATGTAACTGAAAAAAAAATAGCTTTTAGTGGAATATATTATGGTATGCTTGAGGCTAAAAGCGAGAACGATGGGAAAACTCCTATAGTAGATCTCTCTTATATATCTTCTCTGCAAGAGTGGATAAAGGGGGCTTATGCATTTTCAGAATTTGGCAGAGGACGTCAGATAGCTAAGTTGATGGAAGAAAAGAAGAAGGGTGTTTATGATAAAATTGAAAGATTTACTGAGTCTCTTTCTTTAAATTACTTGAATGATATAAAGGCTCAAATAGATATAGTTAAGGAGTTAAAAGATGAGATGACGGAATATCCTGAGAAACTCGTAATCCCACCTGTGTTTTCTAATTTTATTGACAGATTTAAAGACTGCAAGAGTGGATCTGACTATCAGTTTGAGCTTACAAGGTGGCATCTTGATAAAAGGAACTATGCATTAGCATATATGTGTTTTCTTGAGACCATAGTAACATTTGTTTGTGAAAAGGAGTATGATGGGTATGAGTTATTAGAAGCGGATGCTAATTATAAAAGATCTGAAGCTAAAGCCCTCTTATCAAAAGGAGATACATATAATCTATTGAAAGGAATGTATAGAGCAGTAAATATAACTCGTAATATCATAGTGCATAATGCTGAGCAGGAATTTAGGAAAGGTAATAATTCTAAGAAGGCTGTTGAGAAATTGAGAAAATATATTAAAGAATTTGAAAAAATAAGAGAGAAATATGCTGATAAACCTAACTAATCATCCATATGCTAAATGGAGTGAAAAACAGAAAGAAGTGGCGATTAAAGATTATGGAGATATAATAGATCTCCCTTTCCCAAGTATCCCTCCTGAGTGGAGCGAGGGAGAGGTTGCTAATTTAGTTGAAACATACTTTGCTAAAATTCAAGAGTTTGCTGCGCAATATAACTCAATAGCGGTGCATTTAATGGGAGAGATGAATTTCTGTTTCGCATTGGTGTCCAAACTGTGCTGTGCAGGGATTACGTGTGTGGCATCTACCACTAAAAGAATAGTTAATCTTATGGAGAGCGGGGAGAAGGTGGTAGCATTTGACTTTATACAATTTAGAGAATATATTATGTGACAATAATTAAAAACTTAATAAGACTTAACTATTTAATAATTATATATTATGGGAGAAAAATATTTATATGGAGCTTCGGTGCAAGGCATACAAGGCTTCATTTTTCAAACCAACAAGTTGCGAGATATTGCAGGGGCAAGCAAGTTAGTCGATGATGTTTGCTCTACGACTTTTGATGAGTTTGCTAAAGATGGAGAGTCTATTGTGCGTGCTGCCGGTAATGTTAAGCATGCTTTTAACACTAAAGAAGAGTGCGAGAAAGCGGTGCGTGATTTCCCACGAAAAGTGATGGAAATGGCACCTGGTATAACGGTTAGCCAAGCGGTGGTAAAAATGATAGGAGATGATTTTGAAAACGCTGTTAATAAATTAGAAGGACTCTTGAAAATACAGCGAAATAAACCAGTTATTACCCAACCTATCGGGCTAATGGCAATAGAGCGTGCAAGAAATACTGGACTGCCTGCACATGAATGGTGTGAAGGTGATTATGTGGATTTACCTACTTATAAAAAAAGAAAGATAGAGGAAAATCCTCTCTCTGACTTATATGAAAATTTCACAGGGCAAAAACTGTCTGTAAAACAAATGGCTCACGATATTGAGAAAATCCCTTCCAAAAACGACTGGATAGCTATCGTACATGCTGACGGAAATGGTGTAGGGAAAATGGTGATGAAAGTGGGAAAAGATGAGGATAGGTTAAAGGAGTTTTCAGAAAACCTAACAAAAGCAACCATAGAGGCTTGTCAGGGGGCATTTCAAGCTATAGATGAAAGATATAAACTTACAGCCGAAACCATTATGCCTATTCGTCCAGTGGTTTTAGGAGGTGATGACCTGACTTTTATATGTAGAGCCGATTTAGCAGTCCCTTTTATAGAGAAATATTTGAAGTGTTTTGAGGAAAAAACAGAGGAGTTGTTACCGAATAAACTTACTGCTTGTGCTGGTATTGCATTTATAAAGTCCTCCTACCCATTCTACTATGGATATGACTTAGCTGAAAAGTTATGTGGTCAAGCCAAGAAAGCTGCTAGAGTAATTAATAGTGAGTTAGCCCCCTCGTGTTTACAATTCCATAAAGTACAAGATAGTTTTGTTGAGGACTATAAAACTATTGTAGAACGTGAACTAACCACGGCACACGGATATTCATTTGAGTTTGGCCCTTATTTCTCTAATAATCAAAGTAATTATTGGACTATCAACGACTTAACAAAAATGGTCGAAAAACTCGATGCTACCGATGAAGGAAAAGCTGTGAAATCGCACTTACGTCAGTGGGTGACCTTAATGCATGATGACCAAGGGAAAGCAGAGCAAAAAATAAATAGACTAAAGAGTCAGTTAGATGATATAAGCACTAAGTTATCTAAGTTATATAGAATTGAAGAATTGACGAACCAAGGAAATAAAAAATCCCCTGTCTATGATATACTGTCGCTTTATACCATTCAATATCAAGAGACTAACAAAGAAGATAACCAAACTGAAAATAAATAAATAATATGGAAACATTACATTATAGCATTGAATTTTATGCTCCTTGGCACTGTGGCTCGGGGCTAGCGGCTGGTGCCGATGTGGATGCTTTGGTGGTGAAAGACAAACAGGGTATGCCATTTATACCTGGAAAAACCATTAAAGGACTTATTCGTGAAGCAGTAGAGGATCTTTTAACATTTAGAGGGACGGATGTTAATAAAATTAATCAACAACTATCGCCCCTTTTTGGTTTATTTAACGAAGAGGAGAAGGCTGTAAAAGGTGAATTGTTTTTTCATAATGCTGAGTTGAGTGAGATGTTGAGAAAAAAAATTGATGAAAAGAAATTACAAAAACATCTTTACGAGGGTATTGCTTCGACTGCTATAGATAAAGATGGGATAGCTAAGAAACATAGTCTGCG
>CAZXOP010000076.1:0-9347 GCA_964642235.1 uncultured Muribaculaceae bacterium | reverse complement strand
TAAGCATACTCTTTTATAAAACGGAGTTCTGCCACTCTTTTATAGATAGGGTCAAGAGATTCAATAAGTGAGATTAAAGTCTGGTATGTCTGGTTCTCTATCATAGTCTCTTCAGGTGAGGAGACCGTAAAAGGAGCCTCTCTTAAATCATCAGTGGAATTATTTGAGCGGTTTAGGGATTGAATGGTGGAGTGTTTACGCAGGTGATCCTTTGTGGTATTCTCTGCTATGCTGTAGAGCCAAGTGGAAAAGGCATATTTAGGGTCATAAGTTGAGAGCGAGGAGTATGCTTTTCTAAAACTCTCCTGACAGATATCCTCGGCATCTTGAATCAGCACGGAAAAGCCCAAGATAAATTTTAACAAAGCGTTACGGTGTCTTTTTATCAACGCAGAGAACCCTTTTTGGTCTCCTTCAAGCGTGATAATAACTAACTCCTTGTCACTTAAAGTATCATATTTTTTTCCTCTACTCATATTACCTTGTTTAATGTGCTTCTAACCAGTTTTTCCCATACCCACATTCAGCATTTAGAGTTACCTCAAGCCTTAAAACACTCTCCATCTCCTCTTGAACCACTCTCATCACCTTCTCTCTCTCCTCTGGTATTACATCGAAAATAAGTTCGTCATGTACTTGGAGAATCATTTTGCTCCTTAGATTTTCTGTCGCAAATCTCCTATGAACATTAATCATGGCTATTTTTATAATATCGGCAGCACTCCCTTGTATAGGGGCGTTAATAGCATTCCTCTCGGCAAGCCCTTTTACCACTCTATTTTTAGAGTTAATATCGGGAAGGTATCTTTTCCTATTATAAAGAGTTTCTACATATCCATCCTTTTCAGCTTGCTCTTTTATCCTCTCCATGTAATTATGTACCCCCGGGTAGTTCTTAAAGTACTCTTTAATTAACTCCCTGGACTCTCCGGGGGGGATGTTTAGTCTTTGTGAGAGTCCAAATGCAGAGATACCATAGATTATCCCAAAGTTTGCCACCTTTGCCATTCGGCGTTGCTCTTTACTCACTTCATTCTCATTTATATGGAAAACTCTCGATGCTGTGGCGTTATGAATATCCTTACCTGAATGGAAATCCTCTATCATCGCTCTATCCTTGCTAAGAATAGCCATTATGCGGAGCTCTATCTGCGAATAGTCAGCAGAGACTAAATAACCGTCCGGACGGGATGGTATAAAGGCTTTTCTAATCTCTCTCCCTAAGTCTGTTCTTATTGGGATATTTTGCAGGTTTGGTCTCACCGAACTAAGGCGACCTGTGGAGGTTAATGCCTGATTAAAAGTAGTGTGGACCTTTTTTGTACGAGGATTTATAAATGATGGAAATGGCTCAACGTATGTAGAGATGAGTTTCTTTAACTCCCTGTACTCAAGAATGTCGGCAACTATTGGGTGTTTGTCTAAAAGACCATTAAGAGTCTCCTCATCAGTAGGGTAGCTGCCGTTTTTATTTTTCTTAACCTTAGGGTCAAGTTTTAGTTTTTCATACAATATCACACCAAGTTGTTTGGGTGAGGAGACATTTAATGAAGGGGACTCTGCTTGAGAGCGAATATTCTCTTCGATAATATTCACCTTGGTAGTAAGTTCCTCTTTAAACTTAAAGAGCATAGGAACATCTATCTTAAATCCCTCTTGCTCCATATCTGCAAGGACCCTTATTAGAGGCATCTCCATCTTCTCGTAGAGTTTTACGAGCTGCTCATCTTTTGCTAACTCTTTCTCAACCACTTCGTATAGAGGGATTAGTACCATTGCTTTTCGAGTATCTTTTGAGATAGAATCATCTACTTTCTCTTCAAATAAATTTCCACCGAAAAGGTCTCCTTGTGAGAAGAGGTCACCTGTGGCAGGGGGGGATTCCGGTGCGGGGGAGGCATCTATATCGATTCCCAGATATGATCTTGCCAGTATCTCCGCTTTGTGTGTCCTTTCCGGATTTAGTAGGTAGTGCATTAATTCAATGTCTGCAAGGTCTCCTTCGAAGGAGATGCCATGTTCCCTCAATGTGTGGATATATTGTTTTAAGTCGTAACCTATTTTTTTTATTGTCCTCTCCTCAAGAAGAGTCCGTGCCTCTGCAAAGTTCCGAGTGGAGAAAACTCCCTCATTGTTTGAAAGGAGCAACCATCCGGAATTAATTAAAATTCCCACCCTCTTCTCCTTAGATGCAGAACTCTGAATCTGGGAGAGGGAGAGTTTTTTTACCTCAATATTGTTATTGTTCTCTTCTTTTTCAAGTGGTGTAGTGGGGGTGGGGAGGAGTGGAAGAAGGGAATTAAATTCATATTTGGAGAAGAGTTCTCTGGTTCTTGCGGAGTTAGGTGCATCAAGACGGAGTTCCTCCTCATTGATATTCAGGTCAACATCTGTTTTAATGGTAACTAACTCTTTGGAGAGGTTAATGTAGGACTCTGCGCTACGAAAAGCCTCTGCTTGTTTCTCCGGTAGTTCTGAAAGGTGTTGATAGATATTCTCGACAGATCCATATTTTGCAATAAGTTTTTTCGCACCCACCTCGCCGACACCTCTAACTCCGGGGATATTGTCAGAGCTGTCTCCCCAAAGGGTAAGGATATCTATAATCTGTGCCGGATCCTTAATGTCAAATTTCTCACAAATCTCCTCTTTCCCTACTATCTCATTTTCAGCGCCACTTTTACCGGGTTTAAACTGGATAATGTTATCTGAAATTATCTGTCCTAAATCCTTGTCCGGAGTAACCATAAAGACCTTAAAACCATGCTTTTCACCCTTTTTAGCCATAGTCCCTATGACATCATCTGCTTCATATCCTGGAATCATCAGGACAGGGATGCCGAAAGATTTAACTATTTCAATAAGGGGCTGGAGAGAACTTTTTATTAACTCAGGTGTTTCACTCCTATTTGCCTTATATTCCGGAAAGAGTTCATTTCTGAAAGTTTTTCCTGGGGGGTCAAAGGCAACTGCAATATGTGTTGGTTGCTCTTTTCTTATAAGTTCAAGAAGATATTTAGTGAAACCGTAAAGAATAGAGGTATCCTCTCCTTTGCTATTTATCATAGGACGACGGATAAAAGCATAGTACATCCTGAAAATCAAGGAGTGACCATCTATAAGGTAGAGATTATTCATATTATTATTGGTTTAATTCTCTTCAGCAAACCACTCAACATAGGAGGTGGCTGTTTCATATAGCTTTAACGAAAAGAGTTTAACCTCTTTTGGAAGCCTTTGAGAAAGTAGTTCTGCAAAGTGGATAACAAGATTTTCACAAGTAGGCTGAAAGGGGAGAACTATAATATTATCGTATTGGGCTTTAAGTTCATCTATAAGTGGAGCCCCTTCTCTTATGGTAAGAGCATGATCGAACTTAAAGACAATAGTTTCATTTACTATTTTTTTTAATTCAGTGAAATCGAGTAACATCCCACATTTAGGACTCGCTATATCAGAACTTGGGGACCCTTTTACAGTAACATATAAAATGTAAGAATGTCCATGGATATGCCTACATTTCCCATCGTAACCCATTAAAGCGTGTGCCCCTTCGTAACGGAATTCCTTAGTTAATCTTACTGTTCCCATCTGTTTTGTGATTTAAAAATACAAATATAATATAAATTTGTATTATTGATTCTAAGTAATAAAAATGAATTTGAAATTATGAAACTGTAAATAATTCTAATTTTATTTTGTTTTTTAATTACAATCTATTATTTTTGTGAATGAATAACACATAATAAATATGATAAATATAACAGACTTTTTATCCGATAATGCAAAAAGCATGAGGAGATCAGCAATTCGCGACCTACTTAGTATTGCTAATAAGCCCGAAATTATCTCTTTCGGCGGTGGATTCCCCAACGTGGAGACTTTCCCTGTTGATGATTTAAAGAAGATAATGAATGACCTTATGGAGGAGAAACCACAAGTGGTTCTTCAGTACAGCAGTACAGAAGGATCTCCTTTATTGAGAGAGGAGATAGCTAAACAGTATCGTAAACAAGGACTGAATATTACAGCTAAAAATGTATTGATAACTACTGCCTCTCAGCAGGCACTCGATTTGATATCGAGGATTTTTATTAATCCGGGAGATACGGTTTTATGTGGACTCCCTACATATTTGGGGGCATTACAGGCATTTTACTCATATCAGGGAAACCCTGTCGGAATAAGTAAAGATAAAGAGGCTGATATAGTGATGAAGGCGCTTGACGCTACCGGGAAAAAGCCTAAGTTTATCTATGCAATACCTGACTTTCAGAACCCTTCAGGTATAACTATGACATTAAAAGAGAGAGAGGATATCTTAAATGTGGCTCGCAAATATAATATTCTTGTAGTAGAGGATAGTCCATATAAAGATATTCGTTTTGAAGGGGAAAATATGCCTACTATGTACTCTATGGATCCTGAGAGAGTTATTTTATTAGGGACATTCTCCAAAACATTCGTACCGGGATTCCGTCTTGGTTGGGTGCTTGCCTCTGAAGAGATTATAGATAGACTTATAGTAGCCAAACAGTCAGCCGACCTATGTACCCCTATTTTTAATCAGGAGATAGCAGGTCGTTATTTGCAGTCCGGTAAATATGAAGAGAATATTCAGAAGATTATAACTCTTTACAGACATAAGAGAGATTTAATGCATGAGTATTTAACTAAATTTATGCCTGAGGGTGTAACTTGGACTAAACCTGAAGGGGGACTCTTCCTATTTGTAACTCTCCCTCAAAATATGAACTCAAGAGATCTGTTTAATATAGCTATTCAAGAGAATGTGGCATTCGTTATAGGTGATGTATTTTTCTGTGACGGTGGTGGTCAAAATACTCTACGTCTGAATTTCTCTTATGTTTCCGATGAGCAGATGTTAGAAGGTGTTAAAAGACTTGGTAGCGCCATTAAGAGGTTAATGGGGCAGTAGTTTTCATTTTTATTAATAGTTTTTTTGATGAGGTTTCGCCGACAGCTCCCTTTCTTGTCGGCGTTTCCTTTTTAAAGGTTATATTGGTTGAGGAGCTAGTAGAATATAATACCGATTACCCCTGAGAGAAGAATAAGTAGAATAGGATTAACCTTTTTCCATGTGGCTATAAAGCATAAGCCGAAGATTACTATACTTTTCCAATCTAAAAAAGTCTCTTTGTTTAGGAACATTAGTGCAGCCGCCCCTATCATTCCCACTATCATCGGTTTCATCCATTTAAGCGCCCCCATTAAAAAACGATTATCTTTTAGTTTTCTATAGAACACTGTGATTAATAGCATAATAGAGAGTGGGGGGAGGCAAGTGGCAGTGGTGGCGAGTATGGACCCCCAGATATTACCGGTAACTGTGTAACCGACAAATGTGGCACAGTTTATCGCAATAGGTCCCGGTGTCATCTGTGAAATGGCGATAATATCTGTTAACTGAGCATTGGTAAGCCAGCCATTTTGAACCACTATTTCATTCTGAATCAAAGATATCATAGCATATCCCCCTCCGAAACCGAAGAATCCTATTTTAAGGTATGAGAGGAAAAGGGAGAGATATATCATTTCTTCTTAAAATAAACGGTTAATACTCCGATAAGGGCACCTAAAATCAGAAGGTAAATAGGGGAGAGGCCTAATTGCCATACTAAAACAGCAATCGTAAGGGCTATTAATATTTGCCACCATACCATCTCTCTTAGGAAATTTACAAAAGGAACTGCAATCAGTGCAACTATGGCAGGTCTAATCCCTTGAAATGCCGCCTCTACCGTGGGATTGCTTCTAAAATCTGTAAAATAGATGGCTATAAGTAATATGATAACAAATGAAGGGATTACAAGTCCGATTACTGCAACTACTGATCCTATCCACCCTTTTAATTTATACCCTACAAAGACAGCGGTATTAAGTGAGAAAGGCCCTGGAGCGGACTGTGCTAAAATAAACTGCTCCATAAACTCATCTCTTTCAAACCACTTTTTCCTATCTATAACTTCTCTCTCTATCATAGGAATCATGGCATAACCGCTCCCAAATGTGAAAGCCCCTATTTTTAGGAATGTATAGAATAACTGCCAGAGCATAAAAGAATTTTAAGTGTCGCAAATATAATAATAATTGTAGTCTGTCTGTTTTTTTATAAATTTGTCAAAAAAAATGAAGGTTTTAATTATTTTTAACAGAGAGCCGTATGATAATACGGATGTGACTTGGAATGGATTGAGACTTGCTCAAACCCTAAGAAAGAGTGGTCAGGAAGTAAGAATTTTCCTAATGAATGATTCTGTCGATATGGCA
Source organism: uncultured Muribaculaceae bacterium (assembly GCA_964642235.1). GTDB lineage: Bacteria > Bacteroidota > Bacteroidia > Bacteroidales > UBA932 > CAYSND01. The sequence goes on along the minus strand of CAZXOP010000076.1, from coordinate 3,056 downwards.
AGAGATGTCTGCAAAGCTCCTGAAGGGTATGACCAAGATTTATCCCAGATGCTTAAAGGTTTGATATCTGATGGGGTGACTGTTAAAGTTTGCGGAACTTGTATGGCGCGCTGTGGTATCCATAAGAATCACCCCTATTTTGAAGGGGCGGAAAAATCCACAATGGCTGCCTTATCGGAATGGGTACTCGACAGCGATAAAGTCCTTACATTTTAATGATTGGAGTTATGGCTCTAAGCCGTAACTCTTTATCACCTGATAAGCTCTCTTTATCTCTTGGACAATACTCGATGTCGGAGCATATTCCACAATGCTTTGACAATTAACCATAGCCTCCACCATCTGTTTGTCAAAAATAAGTTTGCCAATTACCTCTATATTATGCTCATTACAATATCTCTCAATTTCAGATGATATTTCACTATTTAAATCATATTTGTTAATAATTACCCAGTTTTTAGAGTTAAAGCGAGAAGATATTTCAATCGTCCTTTTCAGATCATGTAACCCTGAGAGGGTAGGTTCTGTTACTATTAAAATATGATCAACTCCTGTTATAGAGGATATTGCTGAACACCCTATACCCGGAGGCCCATCTATTATTATATCATTGATATTATTTTTTTTAGCCAACTCTTTCCCCTTTTCCCGAACCATATTGACAAGTTTTCCGGAATTTTCCTCCCCCGGTGCAAGAAGTCCATATACCATCACCCCTTTCCTAAATTTACCTGCATACATACGACTCTTATCACTCTCTACCATGTTAATAGCATTTTCAGGACAGATACGGGAACAGAGTTTACACCCGTCACAGTCATTTTCTGAAATCTCCACCCTCCCATTAGAATATGATATTGCCCCGAAACGACAATAAGAGGCACATATTCCACAATTTGAACACAATGAGTAATCAATAACACCCTTATATCCACTAATATAGACATGCTCCTCCTCACGAGTAGGGGAGAATAGTATAAATAAATTAGCAGCATCCACATCACAGTCTGCCAATACCACCCTCTCTTCCAAGGTTGCAAATGCAGCACTTATACTACTCTTCCCTGTCCCCCCTTTTCCACTAATTATTGCTATTTCCATAATTTTCAACTATTAGATTAAACATCTCCATAAATCTCTCTTCCCACTCTTTTTGGTGTTTTACAAATAACTCCCCATTAGAATAGTGAGTTGCAATACCTCTATCATAAGGTATCTCCATTAATAGGGGGATCTGCTTCTTCTCCAAATAACTATAAATTTCGCGATTTCCTATCCCTGCTCTATTGATGATAACCCCACACTTTTTATCCATTGTTTTAAGGGTTTCAACTGACTGTTTTAAGTCGCTTAACCCAAAAGGGGTCGGCTCGGTAACTAAGATTACAAAGTCGGCAGATGAGACAGTATTTATGAAAGGGCAGGAGGTGCCTGGCGGTGAGTCAAAAAGAACAATATTAGAGTTAATTGCTTCACCTATTGCTTTTTTTATAACAGGTACTGATGAGAGGACACCAACTCTTACTCTCCCCTCTACTATTCTTCCTGTTTCGCTTGTTTTAAAGGAATTAACACCCCCTAATAAAACCTCTTTTTCCCCTATTGCCTCCTCTTTACATGCTACCCAGCATGCACCGCAACCGTGGCAAAGATCATCAAAGACATTAATTGCCTTAGATGATGGCAATATAAAAATGGCGTTATAGTTACAATACTCCTGACACTTTCCACAAAAGGTGCATTTATCACTCTCTATTACAGGATTTTTTTGAGTAACCTCAATGCTCTTAATGCTTTCGCCTTTAAAGAATAGCATTGCATTTGGCTCCTCTGCATCACAATCAACCAATGTAACTTCGCAGTTTCTATTTTGAAGCAGATAGAAGAGATTGGTTGCGACCAAAGTTTTCCCTGTCCCCCCTTTTCCGCTTGCAATAGCGAGTCTTATATTGTTGGTCATAATTATTTACTAATGGTGGCACCCACCATGTCCCCCTTTTGCATCATGGTCGCAATAGTTTGCACTAAGAGATAATTTGTTCTCAATAAAGTCTTTAGTTAATTCTTCGGCAGATTTTACAGGTGCCCCTACGAAAGCATTTATCTTCTGCTCATTAAAGAGGTTTATAGCTTTCTGCCCCATACCACCGGAAATAACATCAGTAACTCCAAACTGTGCCACCCATTTTGGATACAATCCGGGGATATGCTCAGGTGGAGTGATGTTTTTAATCTCCACTATCTCATTGTTTTCAATACTAACAATAGCGAATGATTCGCAATGTCCAAAGTGCTCGCACAATAGACCATTTTCTAAAGGAATAGCAATAATTTTATTCATAATTTTATTTGTCTAACATTTCTATAATCTCTTTTATGGTTTTATTCGGCTCTTTAATCGCGATAATCTGAATTTTCAGACTATCTAAAAGGGGTTTTATTTTTACTCCGAATTCCCCTGAAATAATCTTTTTAACATCACGAGATGCAACTAACTGCACCGAAGAGGGACCTGCACCACCGGTAGCCTCCTTGTTTGGATTAGGGATATACTCAATAGCTTTGCTCTCTATATCATAGATTACAAAATAGGCACAGCGACCAAATCTTTGATCTAAAAGCGAGTCTAAGGTATTACCTGTAGAAGTTATGGCAACTTTCATCTTATTCTATATTAAATTCATAAATGTTTGTACTTTTACAAAGGGGGCAATTTGTGATAGGGATCTCCTTTTCAGGGTTATTAAAATAGGCTTTACACCCCTCACAATGGTACCAATTACTGTCAAAATGAATCTTCCCCCCTTCAATAAATATCTCCCTCCCCTCAACAAATGCTTTGGCTATCTTTTTAAGTGCCGAGCCGTAAATTCTCGTGAAGGTAGGTCTGGAAACCCCCATTGCCACAGATGCTTGATAATGGTTAAGATCATCATAGTCGCTAAGCCTTAAAGCCTCATACTCCTCGTATAAAAGATTTATAGGCTCATTGCTCTGACTACTAATCTCTCTACCATAAGGTTTTAACCCTTTAATAGTGGGGGGATTAAGGACTC
>CAZXOP010000075.1:0-9711 GCA_964642235.1 uncultured Muribaculaceae bacterium | reverse complement strand
CCCCTTCGGATATAATCTTAAAGAACCCTATATTTCCTGTGGCTGAAGTGTGTGTCCCTCCACAAAGTTCTATTGACTCTCCAAATTTAATTACCCTGACACTCTCCCCATATTTCTCTCCGAAAAGGGCCATTGCCCCCATCTCTCGTGCCTCTCCGATAGGAATCGTTCTAAACTCGTTAAGAGGGATGTTTCTCCTGATTAGTCTGTTTACCATCATCTCTACTTGAGTAAGCTGTTCGTCTGTTAATTTCTCGAAATGTGAAAAGTCAAAACGGAAATATTCAGGGGAGACATACGACCCCTTTTGCTCAATATGTGTGCCAAGAATAGACCTGAGAGCGAAATGGAGGAGGTGTGTAGCGGAGTGATTATTGGCTATCTCCTCTCGCCTCTCCACATCTACTTTTGCCCTAAATCTCTTCAATGGCTCAACAGGGATTTTTTCGGCAATATGTATGTTTAGATTATTCTCTTTAACGGTATTAATAATTTTTATTGTTTCACCTGTCTCGGAGACGATAACCCCACTATCTCCGACCTGTCCACCACTCTCAGCATAGAAAGGGGAACGGTCAAATACCATTTGGAAAACCTCTCTGTTTTTAGATTTCACCACACGGTGTTTCATTATCAGAATATCTGACTCCAATTCGTCATACCCTACGAACTCTTCGGAGACAAAAGGTCTTAACTCTACCCAGTCTCCCTCCTCTACGGCGGCAGCATTCCTTGCCCTCTCTTTCTGTTTAGCAAGCTCCTCTTCAAATCCATGAATATCTATTGTGTAACCATTCTCTTTAGCTATAAGTTCACTAAGGTCGATAGGAAAACCGAAAGTGTCATAGAGTGTAAAAGCATCTTTTCCTGAGATAAGTTTACTCCCTTTACTCTTCTCCATTATGACAGAGATGAGGTTTATCCCTTTATCGAGAGTGCGCAAAAATGCCTCCTCCTCCTCTTTTATAACTTTCTCTATAAGTGTCTGTTGTGCACGTAGTTCGGGGAAAGCGGCTCCCATCTCCTTAACGAGTGTGGGGACTAACTTGCAGAGGAAAGGGGTGTTGAAACCGAGGAAAGTATAGCCATATCTGACAGCACGCCTTAATATTCTCCTAATAACATACCCGGCTTTTACATTTGAAGGGAGTTGACCATCGGCTATGGAGAAACTAATGGCACGTATATGGTCTGCAATGACTTTCATTGCTACGGCATTCTTTGGAGAGTCGTTGTAATTTTTACCCGAAAGGGTCTCAACCTCTTTTATAAGGTTTTGGAAGATATCACATTCGTATGTACTCTCTTTTTTATTGATTGCCATAATGAGTCTTTCAAGCCCCATACCGGTATCGATATGCTTCATAGGGAGGGGTTCAAGAGAACCATTTGCCTTCCTGTTGAACTGCATAAAGACCAGATTCCAGATCTCAATAACCAAATGGTGCCCTTTGTTAACAAGCTCTGCCCCCGAAATCTCTCTCTTCTCTTTTTCACTTCTAAGATCGACATGTATCTCACTACAAGGCCCACAAGGCCCTGTATCTCCCATCTCCCAGAAATTGTCTTTTTTATTTCCGAGGATTATTCTCTCCTCGGGGAGGAATTTTAACCAGTACCCCTTTGCTTCAGTGTCCATTTCGAGGTTCTCCTCTTTAGACCCTTCGAAAACAGAGGCATAGAGGTCGTCGGGATTAAGTTTGTAAACTTCAGTAAGGAGCTCCCATGCCCACTCTATCGCTTTCTCCTTAAAGTAATCCCCGAAACTCCAGTTCCCAAGCATTTCGAACATGGTATGATGATAAGAGTCATGTCCTACCTCTTCAAGGTCATTGTGCTTTCCGCTTACCCTTAAACACTTTTGGGTATCCGCTATTCGAGGGTGAGTTATAGGGGAATTCCCAAGGAAACAGTCTTTAAACTGATTCATTCCGGCATTGGTAAACATAAGGGTCGGATCGTTCTTCACTACCATTGGGGCGGAAGGGACGATGACATGATTTTTTGATGCAAAAAAATCTAAAAACTTCTCTCTAATTTCATTTGAGCTCATACACATTTTTCGATAAATCAACTGCAAAAATAGGTTTTTTATTAAAATTAATTAAATTTGCAGTTACTTTAATTAAGAAAGTAGCGAATGTTAGGCAAAAAACGATATAGATTAAATACGGAAACACTTAACTGTGAGGTACATAAAACTCCTTTCTCCACACATTTCCTGAAAGGACTTTTTGTTATCTTGTCGAGTGTTGGTGTCTTTTTTTTAGCGCTTTATATCTTTACTCAAATGGTAGGGTTAGAATTGCCTAAAACTAAAATTCTTGAGAAAAATTTAGCAGAGTGGCACGCCAAGCTAGATCTCTTAAATAAGAAGCTTGAAAAGAGCGAAGTTTTACTTAATGAGCTTCAAATGAGAGACAATATCCTCTATAGACCTGTTTTCGGTATGGAGGAGATTCCTCAAGATGTGAGGAATGCAGGGTTCGGTGGGGTAAATCGTTATTCTCATCTCGAAAGAATAGATCAGTCGGGACTTTTGACTTCTACAGCCAAAAACCTCGACATTCTCTATAAAAAAGCCTATATTCAGTCTCGTTCCCTTGATGATGTCTCTCTATTTGCAAAGAGAACAGGGGAGATGGCACTCTGTATGCCTACTATTCCCCCTGTTACCCCTACCGGTAGGATTAGAATCTCATCCGGTTATGGAATGAGGCTTGATCCGGGGGATAGAAGATATTATAGAATGCACCATGGGGTGGATCTTTCCGGTCCCAAAGGGGAACCTATCTTTGTAACAGGAAACGGAGTGGTGGAGAGTGTGGGTTATGACTTTTTTGGATATGGAAACTATGTTCTTGTAAACCACGGGTTTGGATATAAGACTCGATATGCTCACCTTCGCTCTTACTCTGTTACACAGGGGCAGAAGATTTCCAGAGGTGATCAAGTAGGTGAAATGGGGGATACAGGACGCTCTTTCGGGACCCACCTTCATTATGAAGTGATATATAAAAACGCAACTGTTAATCCTATAAACTATTTAAACCTCGACATCTCTACTGAGGACTATTCTACTATGGTTAAGCCTCTTCCAAAGCCTCTTACCAAGCTTAAAAGAAAGTAATGAAGAGATTAAAATACGATAAGGAACAGTTAAAGTTTGTCGAAGAGAGGTCATCCATTAAAGATTTTGTAAGAAAGTTTTCATGGTTTTTTATAAGCATATTGGGTGTGGCGCTCCTCTATTATGTTATTTTCGCGCTCTTCTTTAATACAGAGAAGGAGAAAGAGATTTTGCGTGAAACAAAGGCGATAGAGAAGGAGTATGAGATTATGGCAGAGAAGGCAGGCCAGTTAGAGAAGGTTATCTCGAACCTTCAAGCCAGAGATAACGAGATCTACCGAGATATTTTCAACTCTGAAGCACCTGATTTTTACTCTAATATGGGGAATGACTCCTCTTACTCTTTTAAAGTAGATACCACATTTGGGAATGCGATAGTAAAATATACCATAGAGGGGATTAAGAGTTTGGAGGAGAGGGTTTCTGTCAATAAGGAGATTATAAAATCTATCGAAAAAGAGATAGCCGAAAGGGGGGAGGAGATGAGGGCAATCCCTTCGATTTTTCCTATAAAGGGATTTTCGATTGTTCAGACAGGGGCTACGGTGGGGAGGAAGGTGCACCCTTTTTATAAGACAGTGGCTATGCATACGGGGCTTGATCTTATTGCATCCATTGGGACAGAAGTTTTAGCCACAGCGTCAGGAACGGTTTCTCAAACCGAGAAATCTTCAAAAGGGAAAGGAAACAGGGTCGTAATAGACCATGGAAATGGATATGTCACCACTTATTCTTATCTTGGGGATATTCTTGTAAGAAAGGGGCAGATAGTTAGGCAGGGAACAGTTGTTGCAAGAGTTGGGAATTCAGGAATCTCTTTTGCGCCTCACCTTCATTATGAAGTGGTTTTTAGGGGGGAGTTTTTAGATCCGGTTAACTATTTTTTCGCGGAACTTAACCCCACAAAGTATAAAGAGATGATGATGATAGCTGTTAACACAGGGCAGTCACTTGATTAATATCTAAATATATAAGCTATGCCGTACAAAGAGATTAAAACCGAAAAGCTATACTACTCGATAGGAGAAGTAGCAGAAATGTTTGGCGAGAACGCCTCCTTGATCCGTTTTTGGTCTGATAAATTTCCGAATGTTATTAAACCGGAGAGGAATAAAAAGGGGAATAGGAAATATACTGCAGAGGATATTAAGAACCTCCGCACGATTCATTATCTTGTAAAAGAGAAAGGGATGACTTTAGATGGTGCTGCCCAGAGGATGAAGGAGAATAAAGAGGGAGTGGACAATAGGGTAGAGGTGGTTAATAGGCTCCTTACCATTAAAGAGTCTCTTCTTGAAATTTCAAAAGCTCTTTAAAATGAGGGCAATAGATATAGCTTCCGTCATTGAAGAGTTTGCTCCTATCTCCATTCAGGAGAGTTGGGACAATGCGGGGTTCTGTATTGGGAGCCCGCAGCAGGAGGTTACTGCGGTGCTTCTTGCTTTTGATTGTACGGTTGCGGTGGTTGAGGAGGCAATAGAGGTGGGTGCAAATATGATTATTACTCACCATCCCCTAATTTTCGGAGGGGTAAAGAAAATTTCCACTGACAATAATCTTGGGAAAACCATCACCCTTGCCATAAAAAATGACATTGTCATCTATTCTGCGCATACCAATATTGATAAAGTTATCGGAGGTGTGAGTGGTCAGATGGCAGAGAGACTCTCCTTGAAAAATGTGGAGATTCTTGAAAAGAATGAAAATGGGGAGGTTGGACTTGGAGTGGTGGGGGATTTGCAGGTATCTTTGACGGGTGAAGAGTTTATTGAGAAACTAAAAGAGTCTTTCTCGTTGAAATACCTTCGGGCTTCAGATTTTCCTCAAAACAAGATTTCGAGGGTGGCTCTATGTGGAGGGAGTGGAAAATCTTTGATTTCGAAAGCCCTCTCTTCCGGTGCTCAGGCTTATGTTACCGGAGACCTCTCTTATCACGATTTTTTCTGTGAAGGGGAAGATTTTATGGTAGTGGATATCGGTCATTATGAGAGTGAAGTCGATATAGTTGGTACTATCTTTTCCTTACTTACAGAAAAAATTCCTACATTTGCAGTTCGAATTACGAAACAGGCTAATAACCCAGTATATTATTATTAAGAATATGGCTACGACTAAACAGAAACCCCAATTGGTGGAGACCCCAATAGATAAAATGGAGACCTTTGTCTCTTTATCGAAAAATGTTAGCGATTCAGAAGCAAGTATGGAGGTTAAACTTCATACCCTTTATAGAATTCAGCAGACTGATACCAAAATTGATAAAATTCACCTACTTAGAGGCGAACTTCCTGAGGAAGTACGAGACTTAGAGGATGATATCACCGGTCTTAAAACAAGACTTGCTAACCTTCAAGCAGAGCAGAAGGAGATAGAAAGAGTGGTGGCTCAGAGGAAATTGGATGTTGAAAACTCTAAAGCTGCGATTGCGAGATATGAGGAGCAGAGGGGGAATGTTAAAAATAGTCGCGAATTTGACTCTCTCTCTAAAGAGATTGAGTTTCAGGGACTTGAAAGAGAATTGGCAGAAAAGAGAATTAAAGAAAACGCAGTTATTTTAGCAGAAAAGAAGGCGGCTTACGAACAGGCAAAAGAGTCTTTGGATGGGAGGTTAATCGACCTTGAAAATAAAAACAAAGAGCTTGTTTCCATCATCGAGGAGACCTCTAAAGAGGAGGAGATTCTACTTAAAGAGATTGAGGAGCTTAGAAAAGGGATAGATGAGAGGATGTGGGTTGCCTATAATAAAGTCCGCTCGAATGCACGAAATCGTTTGGCAGTGGTAACAGTTCAGAGAGATGCTTGCGGTGGGTGTTTTAATAAAATCCCCCCTCAGAGACAGCTCGATATAGCTCTTAGCAAGAAAATTATAGTTTGCGAATATTGCGGAAGAATTTTAGTAAATCCCGATTTCGAAAACGAATAATGCCTAATGGAGAGGAGGTCCTATAATCTAAGGGAACTTTTTTTCCGCAATGTGGCACAGACCTCATCATCCCCTCTCGCTCTTGAGATAGAGAGAGGGGATGGTGTTTTTTTATATTCTAAAGAGAGACGCTACTTAGATTTGGTTTCAGGGGTTTGTGTTAGTAATATCGGACATTCAAACCGTGAAGTTATTGAAGCGGTAAAAGAACAGGCCGAAAACCACTTTCATCTAATGGTTTATGGGGAGATGATTCAAGCACCTCAGGTGCTTCATGCTACCCTTCTAACATCACTCTTGCCGGAATCGTTGCAGTCTGTATATTATCTTAACTCCGGAAGTGAAGCCAACGAAGCGGCTTTAAAGCTTGCGAAGAGGGTAACCGGGCGAAGGGAACTTATAAGTTTTAGAAACGGATACCACGGTAGTACCCAGGGTGCTTTAAGCGTGATGGGTTCGGAGAGATTTAAGAGCTCTTTCAGACCTTTATTGCCCTGCACGAGAATAATTGATTTTAATTGTTTTGAGGAACTAAATAAAATCTCCGAAATAACCGCTGCGGTTATTGTAGAACCGGTGCAGGGTGAAGCGGGGGTTATTGTCCCAAAAGAGGGGTATCTGAAAGCACTTCGCGAAAGGTGTTCGGAGGTGGGGGCTTTATTGATTTTTGATGAGGTTCAGACGGGGTTTGGAAGGTGCGGATCTCTCTTTGCTTTCCAAAAGTATGGTGTGGTTCCCGATATATTGACATTGGCGAAGGCTTTAGGGGGAGGGATGCCTTTGGGGGCAATGATCTCTTCTAAGGAGAAGATGGAGGCATTCCGGTCTAACCCTATTTTAGGGCATATAACTACATTCGGAGGGCATCCGGTTTCATGTGCAGCTGCATTGGCATCTCTTAAAATACTCCTTCGCGAACCTTGGATTTCCGACGTGGAAAAGAAGTCGCTCCGTTTTGAAGAGGGACTTAAAGGGCACCACGCTATTAAAGAGATTCGCAGAGCAGGGCTACTGATAGCTATTGATTTTAAGAGGGAGGATTATGCAGAGAGAATTATTCCGCTTCTTCTGGAGGAGGGGGTGATAAGCGACTATTTTCTCTTTAATCCCACTTCGTTCAGGATTGCCCCTCCACTCTCTATTTCTGAAGAGGAGATAGATCTTGCTATTGGGGCTATTCTGAGAGCTGTTGATAAATTATAGATAAAAGAGTTCGGTATTTCGCTAAAATATGATATTTTTACCCAATCATTAAAATTCGTTGTTATGGCAAAAAAGACAAATGATAAACAAAAAGAGGTAAGGGTTGACCTTATTTCGAGTGATATGGGTAAGGTAACACCTCAGGCTGTTGATATAGAGGGTGCCGTTTTAGGGGCTCTGCTTATCGAACCTGATGTGGCGTCAGAGGTTATCGATTCACTAGTTCAGGAGTGTTTTCACAATGATGCTAACCGTAAGATATTTAATGCCATATCAAGTCTTTACTCTTCACATTCAGCTATAGATATTTTTACAGTTGCCGACGAGTTAAAGAAAAACAATACCCTTGAAGAGGTCGGGGGACCTTTCTATCTCTCTCAGCTTAGTTCTAAGATAGGGACTGCGGCACATATCGAATTTCATGTTAAGATTCTTCTCCAAAAATATATTCAAAGGGAGTTAATAAAAATTTCATATCAGGTACAAAAGGATGCTTATGATGATGCCATCCCTACTGATGATCTTCTTGATGGGGCGCAAGAGAAGTTCTTTACTCTTGCCGATAGGAATATGAAGAGAGATACTCAGCCGGTAAGGTCTATTATAAATCAGGCTTTAGATGATTTACAGTCGTACAAGGAGAGGAATGATGGATTGAGCGGTATTACTTCAGGTTATACCGGGATTGATAGGATTACTCTCGGATGGCAAAATTCAGACCTTATAATAGTAGCAGCCCGTCCCGCAATGGGTAAAACAGCTTTTGTGCTTACCATGGCGAGAAATATGACAGTGGATCATCATATACCTGTAGCCTTTTTCTCTTTGGAGATGTCTTCCATTCAGTTGGTTAAGAGGCTTATGATCTCTGAAACAGGCATTACTTCCGAGAAGATTAAAGGGGGTAAAAGGCTTGATGACCATGAGTGGTTCCAGATAAATGAGAGGTTAAAGGGGCTTTCAAGTGCACCTTTATATATAGATGATACTCCTTCGCTCTCCATTTACGAGTTTCGTTCAAAAGCGAGAAGGCTTGTTAAAAACCTGAAAGTTAAGATGATAGTCATAGACTACTTGCAGCTTATGACAGGACCTCCGGAACTTAAAGGGATAAGAGAGCAGGAAGTTTCGAGTATCTCCCGCTCCCTAAAGTCAATAGCCAAAGAGTTAAATATCCCTATTATAGCCCTTTCTCAGCTTAGTAGAGCCGTGGAGACTCGCGGTGGAAAGAGACGACCTCAGCTTAGCGACTTGAGAGAGTCGGGAGCTATCGAGCAGGATGCAGATATAGTAATGTTTATCCATAGGCCTGAGTATTATGAAAGTGAAGACCCTACCCTCTTAGGTACAGCCGATATAATAATAGCCAAGCATCGTAATGGTTCAGTCGGGGAGGTAAATATGAAATTCCGCGCAGCAGAGGCTAAATTTGTTGATTTCAATGAGCCTGATTATACTTCTATCTCCTCGTTAGGAGTAGCTTCAAGGATGAATAACCCTGACTTTTTATCTTCTAATTCTGAATTCAATGAAAACTAAAGAGAGAATTGAGCATAAAGGGAGAGTGGTGGAGTTTACTCCCGAAACCATGGTGGTGGAGTTTATTAACAAGTCTGCCTGCTCTGCCTGTCACGCCAAGTCAGTATGTATGGCTTCAGATGAAAGGGTAAAGGTTGTAGAGGTGGACAGGACCCCTTATTCCAAATTTGAAGTGGGTGAAGAGGTTAATATCTGTCTTGCTCCGACCCTTGGGTTTAGGGCTGTTTGGATAGCTTATGTAATTCCTTTGATGGTTTTAGTAATATTATTATTAATTTTGCCACGTTTTTTTGAAAACGAGCTCTATTCGGGATTGGTAAGTTTGGGAACGCTTGCAGTTTATTATATAGTTCTTTACTTTTTTAGAGGTAAACTTGACAAGAAATTTGTTTTTATAATTGAAAAAATAAAAAAATAATGAGTACCACTATTTTACTAACGATAGTCTCTCTCAGCATCCTTGGAGTGGTGTTGGCAGTTGTACTATATTTTGTAGCCCAAAAGTTTAAGGTGGAGGAGGATCCGAGAATCGATGAGGTAGAGGCAACTCTGCCGGGTGCTAATTGTGGAGGGTGCGGATTTGCCGGCTGTCGTGCTTTTGCTGAGAGTTGCGTAAAAGCAACTTCTCTGGATGTATTATATTGCCCTGTGGGAGGCAATGATGTAATGAAAAAGGTCGCTGACCGCCTCGGCCTTAAAGCTGAAGAGAAGCCACCTATGGTTGCAGTTGTCAGATGTAACGGGACATTTGACAATAGGGAGAAGACTAATTTTTATGATGGCTCTTCTTCTTGTCGTGTTAAAGCAGCTCTTTACGCAGGCGATACAGGGTGTTCTTACGGCTGTTTAAGCCTTGGGGATTGTGTCGATGTTTGTAAGTTTGATGCTATTAAGATGAACCCTAAAACCGGTCTTC
>CAZXOP010000074.1:0-9811 GCA_964642235.1 uncultured Muribaculaceae bacterium | reverse complement strand
CCATTCGTGGTAACCTTAACGTTAACTGGCTACTAAATAAATCGTGGATTACAAATATAGAGTTGACCGGTTCTATGGTCTATTCTGATATGTTTACCACAAGTTATAATTACCTTTCAAGTAGCGGCTCTACCTCCTCTATTCACTCCATGGAAAAAGGGTATTTTGTCTCAACCCCTTATAATGTAAATCCAAATGCAGAGATTATCCTAAAGCCCGGAGGGTACTGGTATGAGTTAGGGTTTGATGATAGCAAGCCTCTAAATGCGAACCTTCATCTTAAAGCTAATTGGGCACACTCTTTCGGAAAAGTAACAAATAAGATAAAAGCAGGGGCAGAGTATTCAAATAGCGGTAATCTCGGAAAGGGGACATACTATGATGATATGAGTCTTGCTCCCACATGGAGACCTTACGAATACAATAAAATTCCATTCTTAAATAACATTTCAGCATATCTTGAAGAGTCTGCCACTATCCCTATTTCCAAGACTTTACTTAACGTAACTGCCGGAGTTAGAGCTGAATGGACTTCCATGAAGAGTTCATATTATGGCACTGTAAAAAGCCTCTCTCCACGATTTAACTTAAAATATACTCTCCTCCAAAATGATAATTCGCGATTCCTTAGGGAGTTTCTCATCAGAGGATGTTGGGGGATGTCAGTAAAACTCCCATCTCTATCGGTTTTATATCCATCTCCGAGATATCGGGATTATCCTGTCTTTTCTGCAGCTACCACTGCTGACGGTTCTTCATATACAGCATTTTATACTTTCCCGCTCATTCTTAATTATAACTCTAATCTAAAATGGCAGAGAGCGGAGTCCTCTGAAGTAGGAGTTGAATTTGATTTAGGAGGGGTAAATATGTCACTTGTCGGGTTTTATAATAGGACATTAGGCTCTTTCACCACACAAACAGAATTTGTCCCTTTCTCTTATAACTACACCAGCCAAAATCATCTCGATGCATGTACCATCCCCTCCGGCAACAGAATATATAGTATAGATAGAAATTCCGGAGTAGTAACAGTATCCGATAAAACGGGTGCTCTCCCTAAACAGACTCTCGGATATACAGTAAGGAACATATTTGCTGCAAACTCTACCACCGTAAACGAACCTAACCCCATAGTAAGAAAAGGGATCGAGTGGGTAATAGATTTCGGTCGGATTAAAGCCCTCTCCACATCCATAAGGATAGATGGAAATTATTATAACTATAAAGGGTATTCAGAAAGGATAATGCAGTCTTATGTCTCTAATATAACGATGCCTGATGGTAAAACCCCATATCAATATATCGGGTATTATGTGGGAGAAAGCAGTGGATCCTCCAATGGAAAGATTTCACAGACTATTAATACAAATGTCACCTTCACCACCCATATCCCTAAAATCAGAATGATACTCTCTTTAAGAGTGGAGGGGTATTTATATAACTACTCTCAGAACCTTTCAGAATATAGTGGCGGACAGGTAACTTTCCCTATCTCCTCCCCGGGAGGGTATTTCCCTGAAGGGACGGAGTTTTATGATCAGAAGACATATACGCTCACCTATCCCCTCTATTATAGCAGCTTTGACGACCCTAACACCAAAATACCGTACCTTGAGAAATTAAGATGGGCTAAAGATAATGACCCTTATCTCTTTACAGCACTATCTGCATTAATAAATCGTGCCCCCAATAATTATTATTTCAAATCCTCCTCTTTCTCCCCCTTCTTATCTGCAAACATCAGCGTAACCAAAGAGATTGGCGATATAGCCTCCATATCATTCTCTGCCAATAATTTCTTTATCAATGATGGTAAGGTTAGAAGTAGGCAGACTGACACTAATATTTCACTAGTAGATTTTTATTTATCACCTCAATTCTCATATAGTTTAACATTAAGACTCAAATTTTAACATTATTAATTAATATTTTAACACCATGAAGAAAATTATTTTTGCTCTATTCTGCTTCAGCACTTTGCTTTTAGCGACCACATCATGTGAAAAGGAGGATCCTTACAAGACCTACAACCTGACAGTACAGCTCGTTTATCCTGAAAAGAGTACTCTTAACGCCCAACCTATTGAGGGAATAGTGATTACTGCTACTAATAGTACTTCAGGTACTGCTTATACTGCTAATACTGATAATAAAGGGGCTGCCACTCTTGCAGTTACTGCCGGTCTTTATGAAGTTTCTGCCAGCGATATCCGCTCTACAGGTGGAGTTATGTTTGCATATAACGGAACTCTTTCCGGGGTTACCATTACCAAAGAGTGGGAGAAAACCGGAACAGTTCAAAAGATGGATTTAGTCGAATCCAAGGCGAGCCAAATAGTAATAAAAGAGTTCTATTTTGCCGGGGTTACAAAAAGTGATGGCAAGACTTTCCACATGGACAGATATGTAACTCTCTATAACAACTCAAATGCTCCGGCAGACCTAACTAACCTCTGTTTTGCTTATGCTTATCCTTTAAATTCAAATAGCGAAAACAAGGATATCGTGAATGGTGTATTATCATTCGAGGCCACTAAGCAGGTCCCTTCTTCAGGAGGGTACTGGACATGGACTACTAAAGTCCCTGTTCTCCAGCCAGGTAAAGAAGTTACAGTCGCTATTTTTGGTGCAATTAATAACACTGTTACCTATCCTAACTCTGTAGATTTAGGTAAAGCAGAGTATTACGCAATGTACGACCCCACCTCTCCACTTGTTAATGCTACTTATTACCCTGCTCCTTCTCAGAATATCCCCTCTTCACAGTATCTAAAAGTTTACTGGTGGGGAACAGGTAATGTATGGACACTTTCAAATACCTGCCCTGCTCTATTTGTTTTCAGAACTGAAGCTCCTGCTACCCCTCAAACATTCTTCACAGATGTTTCAAATGAGAACTTCTATGATGGAAAAACATCAAATCTCTATAAACGTAAACTCGTTCCCGGTGACTGGGTTGTGGATGGAGTTGAAATATTCTCACCTGACTATGCAGCAAACTACAAACGTCTCCCTAACTTCGTGGACGCAGGCTCTGTTCTTCAGCCCAAAGCGTTAGGATATACCACTTATCGTAACGTAAACAAAGCTGCTACTGAAGCTATAAAAGAGAATAAAGATAAAATCGTTTATAATTACAGTATGGGAATCGAGGGTTCAACTGACCCAAGCGGTATAGATGCTGAAGCCTCTCTTAAGAAAGGTGCTCGTATCATATATATGGATACCAATAACTCCACAAACGATTTCCATGTTCGTAAAAAAGCTGCTATTAAGGAGTAATTAAATGAATTTGTATTCGGAGATGAAACCTTTTTATATAACTGTACTATCGCTGATTATGCTGTTTGGGATGGGGAGACCATCCCAAACGGTAGCTCAGCCGACAGAGAAGAACTTATATAATTTCGATTATATAAAATATTCTCAGGGGTGGCTTACAAGCTATAACCCTTCGGGACTATTTGTTCTCCCTGTTAAAAGTACTTCGGTGGTAGAGGCTTTCTTTAATAAAGAGAATGGAGCCTTTACCAACTTTAACCTCTCGGATGACAGTTATAAATATGGGGCTTATACCGAATCATATATGAAAATGAATAACAAAGTCACTTTTTACGGCTTTGTTTCTTACGACTCATTTACAGGGAAAAATATGGGGGGGTCCCCTTTTATTGACCCCTCCAAAACCCCTTTTGATATAGTTGAATATGCAGATGATAAAAGAGGGGTAAAAGTTAAAGAGACCTATAAACTTATAGGAGGTGTCGGTTATAATTTATGGAAAGGGTTACACATCGGAGGAAAAATAGATTACTCTGTGGCCGATTATTTCAAAATTAAAGACCTAAGACATTATAATTCGATGCTCGACCTCTCCCTCGCTGTAGGAGCAACTTATAGTTTTAAAAAACTCGACATCGGTATTAACTATTACCATCGTCGAAATATAGAGAGTATCACTTTTAAGATATTTGGACCTACCGATATGAGCTATTTCTCACTCATCTCATACGGTGCATTTATGGGGAATAGGGAAGTTTTCGGAGAGCAAGGTTATACTTCAAATGTCAACCCCCTCATTACCAAACATCATGGAGGGTCGCTACAATTAAATTTAAGACTTAAAAAGGGGATCATCTTTTTTAATGAATTTAGTTTCAGGGTGCTCAAAGGGCATTATGGGAAACTTTCAGATAACTACCCTATTTATACTGGTCATAACGGGAAAGAGATAGAGTACTTCGGGCTCCTTTCGATTCCCACCATATCCGGCTCTCTCCATACTGTAAAACTTTCGGGGATATACCTAAATCTTCTTAACGAAGAGAATATCTTCAAAAGAGTTACTGTGGATGGAGTAAATACCATAAAGTATTTTGGAAGCAACGAGGTAGGGAAAAAGAACAATATAAACGCCTCTCTTGAGTACAATGCAAACTTAGGGCTAAAAGGTTATACACCCAAGTGGCTTGTAAAGGGGGGGGTGGATGCTCTTTACCGCACAACTACTGCTTCGCTCTATCCATATTACAGAAAACAAACAATATATAGTGCTATAGGGTTTGTCTCCTTAGGGTGGAATAAGGTAGGGAATAAAGGGATTTTGGGTCTTCGTGCAAATGTTGGGTATGGGTTAGGAGGGGGAACTAAAGCAAATGATGGGACTTACACTCCACCGACCTCTTCACAGGGAGCTCCCCGCAATACCCCTTTCTATTTGGATAGAGAGTATGAATTCTATACTGCCCATAGAGTTAATGCCAGTGTAGGGTTCCGCTACTCTTACTTTGTTCAAAAAGGGTTTACGGCTTACGTTGACCTTAATTATAATTTTACAAATGCTATTAATGTAACTGCTTTCAATGGAAATATGCGCCATATGGCAGCCATTACCTTAGGGTGTTCTTTTTAACCCCTAATTAGTTCTTTTAAGTTCTTATTAACACTTTTTATTTACCAATTTATGAATCGAATTATCTCTTTTCTGTGGCTACTTACTGCAACCACCCTTATAGCTTTCGGTCAAACAGCTAAATCAGACGAAAAAATAGCTCTTGACCCGGAGGTTAAAATCGGCCGGCTTGACAATGGATTGACATATTATATTCGTCACCACGAAAACCCTAAAGCTCGTGCTGATTTTTTTATTGTAACCAGTGTAGGGGCACTTCAGGAAGAGGATAATCAGGATGGATTGGCTCATTTTCTTGAGCACCTCGCTTTCAACGGACTTAAACATTTCCCCGGCAAAGGGATGCTGAACTTCTTAGCTGCCAACGGAGTAAAATTCGGGCAGAATGTCAATGCCTATACCTCACGCACAAGAACTGTATATAATATCTCTAACGTCCCTCTATTAAGAGATAGTTTTATCGACTCTGTTCTCCTTATTCTTCACGACTGGTCATCTTATATACTCTGCGAGCCTGAGGAACTTGAGGCTGAAAGGGGAGTTATAAGGGAGGAGTGGAGACTCGGCGATAATTCTCGTTCTAGAATGAATGACAGGCAGATAGAAGTGGAGTATAGAGGGTCAAAATATGCCGAACGCGATGTAATCGGAGATTTTAAAATAATTAACACTTTCGAGCGTCAGACACTTGTTGATTTTTACCATAAATGGTATCGTCCTGACCTTCAGGCAGTGATGATAGTTGGCGATTTCGATGTAAATAAAATGGAGAGTAGAATTAAAGAGATACTCTCACCTCTTCCTAAGGTAAAAAACGGAGCCAAAAAAGAGATTTACACCCTTCCTAAACAGGAAAAGACTATTGTTGAAATAACTACTGACCCTGAAATTAAATATGTGGTAGCGAAGTATATTCTCAAACAACGTTTCCCTTCTGACGAAGAACTTCAATATTTCTCAAGTCATAAAAAAGCCTTTATTAGAAATATAGTTGCTAACATCGTTTCAAATCGCTTAGACGAAGTTAGAGGAGACAAAGAATCCGATTTCAAAACGGCTGTGATGGTAAATAGTCAGATGTATAAATGTCGTTACAAGTCTATGTTTACCATAACACCTAAAGAGAATGACAAACTTCTTCCTGCTCTTAAAGACCTGCTTGTGGAGATAAAAAGGGTGGAGAAACATGGGTTTACACAAGAAGAATTTGAGGCAGCAAAGGTCTCCTCGAAGAAGAAATTAGGACTAAGCATTGAAAGAACTCCGGAGGAAGTTACCAATACTGAGCTTATTGGGAATTATATTGAACATTTTACGGATAATATCCCATTTCAATACCCATTGTTTTTACAAAAAAAGCAGATAGAAATTTACGACTCCATTACCCTCGAAGAGGTGAATGCTATTATTCCGGAGATGTTCATTGATACGGAGGATATTATATTGTACTCCATGAATGAAAATGAGACTCATCTTGCTCCGAGCGAGGAGGAGACGCTTGCCCTCATTAAAGAGGTGAATGACTCGAATTTAGCCCCATATAAGGGTTCTGAGAGTACTGAGTTCTCTCTCCGGTTAGAAGGGCTTAAAGGGAGTAAAATCGTCAAAGAAACGCCTCTCGGTTATTATGATGCAAAGGAGTGGGTGTTGGCTAACGGGATAAAAGTTATATGGACTCCTACCAAAGAGTCACAGAAAGAGATGGATATGGTCTTAACTGCCGAAAATAGAACAGGGTTCTCCATTTATGATGACCCGCAAATGGGGACTATAACCAATGGTTTTATCCCTAAAATGGGGGCTAAAGGGGCTAAGAACAGCGATATAAAGAAGATACTACTCAACACTAATTTTAGAAACACCATAGATATAAGAAGACGGAGTGCTTCGCTCTCATCTATCAGCTCAAACTCTGAATTTGAACAAGCTCTTTCATCCCTATATATCTCTCTTACAGACCCATATTTTGATGAAGAAGAGGTGGACAGATACTTAAAATCAAATCTTAAGACTCTCTCTCTAAGGGATAAACAGGACTACAACTCATTTAAAGACTCTGCAAGGGTGGTTCTTTTTAATGGGCACCCGTGGGCTGTGGCACTCGATTCTGCTGCACTTCTAAGGGCTACCCCTGAAAAAATGATGGAGACTTACCTAAAACAGTTCTCTCGAATGAATAATTTTACTTTCTTTATCTCCGGGACAATGCCTGAGGAGGATGTAAAACCTTTAATTGAGAAATATATAGGGTCTCTACCTGTCTCCGGAGAGAGATTAAAACTCCCGAAAGACAATTATAAATATAGAAAGGGAAAAAATGAGTGTCTCGGCTTTGGAAAAGAGAAACAGATTCCGAAGTCAAAAGTAGATTACACATTCTATGGAGAGGTAAAATATGATAAGGACTCATATATGGCACTTAAATACCTGACTCAAATCCTTAGAGAGCGCTATATGAGTGTGATAAGGGAGGAGAAAGGGGGTGCATATTATGTAATGGTCACTTCTGATATTGACCCTGATCTAAAGCAATACGAAGTAAATGTGACTTTTGAAACCGACCCAAAATTGGTTGACGAATTAGTGGTGGATGTGCGCTCAGAGATGGAAAAACTTGCAAAGACTCCACCCACCGCACAAGAGATGGATAAAATAAATAAATATCTCCTCAAAGCAAATTCTGAGACCAAGGAGATAAAGAGGAAATATGTCTCATATTGGATGAACAAGACTAAAGCTATGTATAAATATGGGGTATCGATAGATGAGGAAGAGGAGAGTGTGATTAACTCGGTTACTGCTGAACAGGTAAGTAATTTGGCTAAAAAAATCTCCAAGGGCTCCTCCTTTACCTCCGTCTATTCAGAAAAATATTTGAAATAAACACTAACTAATGATATAGATATGAAGCTAAATTTTATTAAAAAAAACTGGATGAAACATCTCTTGCAGTGGGGTGTTCTCATCACTATTATTCTATTTCTAACCAAAGCGTTTGGAAATCAGAACCCTAACCCCGAATCGTACTGTCCGATGGGGGGATTACAGACATTGGGAACCTATCTTGTGAAGGGCTCAATGGCTTGTAGTATGACCATGGTGCAAATTATGATGGGAGTAATACTTGCAGTAGGTATTATTCTTTTCGGGAAACTATTTTGCAGCTATATCTGTCCTCTCGGACTTGTTAATGAGCTCTTCTATAAGTTGAGAAAATCTCTTAAAATGAAAGCTATCAGAATTAATAACGGTTCCATAGCTGATAAGATTTTAAGAATCATTAAATATGTTCTGCTCTTTATTGTCTTCTATATGACACTCTCATCGAGTGAACTCTTCTGTAAAAACTTCGACCCTTACTATGCTATAGCAACAGGTTTTAAAGGGGAAATTACAGTTTGGATGGTATCTGTCGCAATAGGATTATTGGTTTTAGGTTCACTCTTTGTGGATATGTTCTGGTGCAAGTATATCTGTCCCCTCGGAGCATTGAGTAATATCTTCAAATTCACTCTCTGGTTCGTAGGACTCACTCTTATTTATGCTGTTTTGGTACTTCTAGGAATAAATATCCCTTGGGTATATCTCTTAATCGGAGCTTGTGTGATGGGTTACCTGCTCGAAATTCTCTGTCAGAATCCCCGACTTAATCCTCAACTCCTCTCTGTCTATCGCAGTTCTGAAAAATGTAATAGTTGTGGTCTCTGCGAAAAGAGATGCCCTCAGAACATTGAAATTGTAAAGATGACAAAGGTCAATGCTGTGGACTGCAACCTCTGTGGAGAATGTGTGGCTGCTTGTGATAAAGATGCCCTGACTATAACTAAGAAGAGATGGGGAAAATTCCTCCCTGCTGCCATCGTAGTGGTACTCTTCTTCTTTGCTCTTTGGCTCGGAAACCAATATGAACTCCCTACAATAGATGTAAAATGGAATACTGAACAGATTGAAGGAGTTAACTTATCAGAAGTTGAAGTAACAGGACTCGCCTCGGTTAAGTGTTATGGTAGCTCAATGGCTTTCAAAGCGAGACTGGAGAGAATACAGGGGGTTTATGGGGTGAAAACCTTTGTAAAACATCATAGAGTTTTAATCTCATTTAATCCGGCACAAATCACTGAAGAGGCTGTTCGTAAGGCTATCTTCGTTCCTAGCACATTCCGCGTAAACTCACCTGAAACTGATGTTACACAGGTTAAAATTATTACTATTCGTACAGAGAATATGCATGATAAACTCGATGTAAATTATCTCGGAATGCAGTTTAGAAATACCGGAAAACGTATTTACGGTATAGCTTCAGAGTATGACTGTCCCATTATTATCCGCGTCTATATGCACCCTGACGAAGTACTCGATAAAGCATTCTTTAAAGAGGTTGTGGAGAAAAAGGTACTTGACATGCCTATTCACGGGGGGGGATCTAAAGAGGTTAAATGCAACTTTAAGTTTGAGGATCTAGAACCGGGTGAGTCATTTATGGATATCCGTCCTTACCTCGAAATGATTTTCAATGGATTCAAAGCCGAATTTAAAGAGAGAGTCGAGAAATATGAGGGGAAACCACAGGAGATGATGGAGTATGTGGATCAAGACTACGAGAAACCTATTATCCTAAGAAGCATCCCTTTCCTAAGCAACTGGATGTCTCAGCAAGATGGCGTTATAGGTGTTTACCTACTTCTTAACGAAGAGAATATGCCGGCTATCCGTATAAAATATGCTAAGGGGGAGACTACTCCTGAAAAGCTATTGGAAGCTATTAATAAAACAGAATGGACTATTGCTTATAAAGATGGTCCTAAGCAAGAGGCTGCTAAATTCCATTTTGATACAATTGGCAAAATTATCCCTATTAAATAAACTCAACTTTTAACGTTTAGGGGCGTTAAGATT
>CAZXOP010000073.1:6749-9843 GCA_964642235.1 uncultured Muribaculaceae bacterium | reverse complement strand
AGAAAAAAAGATTGTTTTTATTAAAAGATAAATTTGCAGTTTTAAACAAAAGCATTACCTTTGCACTCCCTTTTTTGACTAATATAAATTTATATAGATATGAAACGTACTTTTCAACCATCGCAACGCAAACGCCGTAATAAACACGGTTTCCGCGAGCGCATGTCCACTCCTAACGGTCGCCGCATATTGGCAGCTCGCCGTCGTCATGGTCGTAAAAAATTGACAGTTTCCTCAGAAACGAGATACTAAACTGTCGTTTGTTTAGGAAGTACAAGGCTGGTCGCGTTGCGAAGCAGCCTTTTGCTTTATTAATAAGGATATGACATTAAAAAAGAGCATAGCAAACAAGATAGAAGAAGGGGCTCCACTCAGTTTTGAAGAGCTTATGTTTCTCTATGACCTCCCCTCACTTTCCGATTTAGCATCTCTTGCACAGCGAGTTAGAAAGAGATTTAATGGGGAGAATGTCTATTATAATAGAAATTTCCATCTCGAGCCGAGTAATGTCTGTATTCATCGTTGCGAATTTTGTTCTTTCAGAAGAGAGAGGGAGGATGAATCTGGGGCTTGGAGTCTCTCTTTAGAGGAGGTTAGAGCATATTGCAGAGAGAAATACGAAGAGGGGGTAACAGAGGTGCATGTTGTCGGAAGTGTCCACCCTTCTAAAAAATTCGATTATTACTTAAACATCATAAAAATATTAAGGGAGGAACTCCCTGATACGGTGGCAATAAAAGCCTACTCAGCAGTAGAGATATCAGATATGTGCCGAGATGGGCTTACGCTCGACTTTGTACTCTCCTCATTAAAAGGGGCAGGTCTCTCTGCAATCCCCGGAGGGGGTGCCGAGATTTTTAGTCAGAGGGTAAGGGATAAAATCTGCCCTGATAAAATTTCAGCCGAGAGGTGGTTAGAAGTTCACGAAACTGCCCATGGAATGGGGCTCCACTCAAACGCTACAATGCTCTTTGGTCATATAGAGAGTAGAGAGGAGAGGGTTGAGCACATACTTAGAATTAGAGAACTTCAAGAGAGAAGTGGAGGTTTTGATGCCTTTATCCCATTGAAATACCTTGCAGCAAACAATATTGCCTCTACCAAATATGGGCTTCAGGAACTCTCCACCCCTGAGGTTCTTAGAACTTTTGCCATTTCGAGAATTGCTTTAAACAATATTCCCCATATAAAAGCCTATTGGGCTATGTTAGGTAAGGAGATTACCGAATTGGCTCTCCTTTTCGGGGCTGATGATATAGATGGTACTCTTAATGACTCCACTAAGATATACTCACTTGCAGGAGGGGACCAAAATCCCACTATGAGTGTAAGTGAGTTAAAAGAGATGGCAAAAAAAGGGGGTTTTAAAGGGGTAGAGAGAGATAGTTTTTACAGAATTAAATAATTTTTACTACTTTTGGGTATGGCAAATTTTATTAAAAATTTATGGAAAAAAGAGTGGTTTAGAACCACAAGCGCGATTTTTGGCGTACTTGTCGCCTTATTTTTAGTCGTGACCCTGTTTCTGAATCTTATTACAAGGCATAACAGGGAGCTCTCTGTCCCCGATTTTACAAATATGCCTCTTCAAGAAGCGAAGAAGATCGCAAGGAAAGCCCATCTTCGACTTGATGTAACAGATTCAGTCTATATTAAAAGATTAGTGAGAGGTTATATCTCAAGACAGAACCCCATCCCAGGAAGTATGGTTAAAAAGAATAGAAGAATACTCCTTACCATTAATTCAGTTAATCCTAAGATGGTGGAGATGCCTTCACTTATAGGGTTTTCTCTCCGTCAAGCCAAAGCAGAGTTAATCTCTAAGGGGCTTACAGTGGGAACTTTAATCTATGTCGATGATATGGCCACTAATAATGTCTTAGCTCAGAGATATGATGGTTACTATATTCAGGCAGGTACTGTTATAGAGTGCGAAACCCCTATTGACTTGGTTCTCGGGATGTCCCCTCTTGACTGCGTTACTTATGTCCCCGATGTAAGGGGGTATAAATACTTAACAGCAAGAGATGTCCTTTTAGACCATTCGCTAAACCTTCAAAAAGCCTACTTCGATAAGAGCGTAGAGAATTATTCAGACTCTTTAGATGCTGTCGTCTATAAGCAGTCCCCTTTTCCATCTGACTCGGATAGACATACCCTTGGCTCTCCGGTTATTATCTATCTCTCAAAAGATCAAAACAAGATTGGCAATAGCAATGAAGCCCAATGATGATTACGAATTGCAACTTGAAGATGAGGTGCAGTTCGAGGATGAGGAGCAGGGGATGTTCGAACATTTCCGCTTCACTGTGGACAAAGGACAGGGGCTACTCAGAATAGACAAATATTTGGCTGCGCGGATGGAGAACACCTCGCGCCATCGGATTCAGCTTGCAATCGATGCGGAGTATGTCCGAGTAAATGAGAAAATCGTAAAAGCCAATTATAAGATAAAACCTCTTGACCTGATTACCATCCTCCTCCCCTATCGAAGACGTGGATTCGAGATTCTTCCCGAGAAGATGGAGTTAAATATCCCTTACGAAGATGATGAGTTACTTATAGTTAATAAGCCTGCAGGGCTGGTAGTCCACCCCGGATGCGGACACTATTCAGGTACATTGATTAACGGACTTGCTTATCACCTTGGACTTAAACAGGGGGCAGATGGTGAAGATGATAGAATGGGGGTATTAGTTCACAGAATAGACAAAGATACCTCAGGAATATTAGTAATTTCTAAGACAGAGGAGGCACAGATAAAATTAGCAAAACAGTTTTTCGACCACACTATAGAGAGAAGGTATATAGCTATCGTTTGGGGAGACATTAAAGAGAGTGAGGGGACTATTGTGGGAAATATCGGAAGAGATCCTAATGACAGACAGAGATTTAAAGTCTTTGAAGAGGGAGATGCAGGAAAACATGCAGTTACCCATTATAAAGTTTTAGAGAGACTCGGATATGTCACGGTAATAGAGTGTCAACTTGAAACAGGGAGGACACATCAGATAAGGGTACATCTTAATCATATTGGGCACCCGCTCTTTAACGATGATAGATATGGTGGAGATAAGATTTTAAAAGGGACTCT
>CAZXOP010000073.1:0-6649 GCA_964642235.1 uncultured Muribaculaceae bacterium | reverse complement strand
GAACATAGTTATCTGCTGTGGTACGATATACGTTTCTTGCCTGATTTAGGATATCATACATCTTTACGCGGATAGTAGCTTTCTTTTTAAATAAAAGTTGTGATATTTCAGCATTCCAAACAAGCTGGGGACGACTGTAATTAGCATCATAACCTATATAGAACATATATTCTGCATCTGTCTTAAACTCAAAACCTATAGGGGTGGTGGCATTTATCTCTGCTCTTATCGAATTAGTCCAAGTGGAGGGTTTCTCCTGCTCTTTTATGGCATACCAAGCATTTGAATAAGCTGCTGTTCCTCCAAGTCTAGTCTCTAAAAAGTCATTTCTAAAGACAAAGGTTAGATTCTCTCTTACCGTTAGTGTGGAGGTTCTCCCCACTACTAAATCATTCATAATCTCCTCTATGGTTTTAGCCTCCCCTTTCCCTGTGTAATTAAGCCTGCTCGAGAGAGAGAGGTTTGTAAAGGACATTATTGAGAATTTTGATTTGGCTATAGGGGTATTGAACATAAATCTACCAAACATAGTATAACTCCCCTCTTTTGAGTTAATGGGGGCGGAGTGTTGCACACCTGCAGCGTTATACCAACTCGCATTGGTAATATCATCCTTGGTATAAGTTACCCCGAGACCGGCATTAAGAGAGGCATAATTGCTCATATTGGTATATCTGTAGTTTCCTCGAACAGAGTGAGCAAAAGAGGGTTGGAGTGAGGGGTTACCAAGTGAAATATAGAGAGGATTTGAATTATCGGGAACAGGTTGGAGCTGGGTAATGGAGGGTTGATCAGTACGACCTGAATAGTTAATTCTTAAAAACTTGTAGTCTGAAAATTTGTAATCAAATCTTGCAGAGGGGGAGAAATTTAAGACTGAATATGACAATACACTATCTCTATTCTCTGTGAATAGCTTCGTAACACTCTTAGTGGATGATGGCTGAACACTAAACCCTACCTGTACATTATATTTCTCCTCCTGCTTCATTAAATTAAGCTGAGCATTCTGATTTATAAATGTATTATCGTATTTATTTGAGTATTTATAATCGAACTTGTCGTATTTACCTGTGAGTTTATTGAAACTATTGGTTAGCTTTTCAGACTCAGATAAGTTATAAGCATATCTGTACGCTGCTTCTAAAAAGAAGTTCTTCCCTAATGGCTCTGTGTAAGAGAGACGACCACTGAGTGAGTAGGATTTTGAACTCCTCGAATACTGTTGATCCACCACAGTCGAGTCTTTAAGAATGTCATTGGCATAACGATTTGTAACCGATTTATTGTTTCCGTTTAGTCCGTTATTAGAGATTCCATACTCTATATTAAGAGAGATGGTTCTCCCCTTTACCTCCCCTATCTTCTGCCTTAACAGCAACGAGCCATTTGCCCTAAATGTACTATTGTCCCCTGAGGATTTACTATAACCATCATTTATCTTCCCTGTGAGTGAATTATCCGATGAGAACTTTGAGGTTTCGAGGAAATCTCCATATCCCATATTAAACTGAGGGCGGAAAAGTATGGAGGTTTTATCTGAAATTTTCCAGTCTATCTCTGCACCTGCCCTATGTCCCTCTGTCTCTTTATGGCTCTCACCATTGTTAATGGTAGTAAGGATTTCATCATTGGAGATAAAAGTATTCTTTGTACTCTTCTCTAAAAGGTCATTCATGGTTCCATTGTAGAG
The DNA here is from genome assembly GCA_964642235.1 of uncultured Muribaculaceae bacterium. Classification (GTDB taxonomy): domain Bacteria; phylum Bacteroidota; class Bacteroidia; order Bacteroidales; family UBA932; genus CAYSND01. The sequence goes on along the minus strand of CAZXOP010000073.1, from coordinate 4,956 downwards.
GTAGTTACCACCGATTTTCATTGCATCCTTAGGAAGAAGGTAACCATTAATGTTAGTACCTGCCATCCAAGAAGTGGTAATACCATTACTCCCACCACCAAACATTCCACCACCTGAGGGAGCTCCCCCCATTGATCCGCCACCCCTTCCGGAGGTTGAACGCATACTATTCATAATATCATTGGTCATATCTCTAAAACCTCTGTCATTGGTGTTGTTTCCATTTCCGATGAAGCTAATCTGAGTTCTATCTGTAAATCGACCAAGCATTGCTGCACCTTGGTAACGAGCATCATTCTCCTCTCTCCCTATATCCATACCACCACCGGCGCTTACATTTCCAAACCACCCCCTCATCATACCGGGTATAACAGATAGGTCAATAATAGTCTCCTCATTCCCATCATCTATTCCGGTAAATTCTGCCTGATCCGACTTTTTTTCTACCACTTTTACCTTATTAACCATCTTGGCAGGGATGTTTTTAAGTGCCAACTGAGGGTCATCCAAGAAGAAGGTCTTTCCATCTATTGTAATTTTATTAATTGTCTTACCATTGGCAGTTATTGTCCCGTCACTTGCTATTTCCAGCCCGGGGAGTTTCTTTAGGAGCTCTTCGAGCATTGCATTGTCAGTTACCTTAAAGGAGGCTGCATTGTACTCTATGGTATCTTTTTTAACCACAATAGGGTTTCCAAGTGCAGAGACCACCACATGGTCAAGTGTGGTAACATCTTCATGCATCAAAACTTCACCCAAGTCTATTAACTTGTTATCTATCGTGACATTCATCTGTTTAAGTTTATATCCCATAAGTTCAGCCTTTAAGATATAATCTCCTCGTTTAATTCCGGTAATAGTAGCCTCCCCTTTATCATTCGATAAAGCATATTTAGCCCCGGTAATGGAGCCATCTGCTGAGAGATAAACTGTTGCAAAAGAGACAGGTGCTTTTGATAAAGAGTCAACTAACTTTAGTTTTAATGAATTCCCTTGTTGAGCTGAGATTAATCCTATGGAAAAAAACAGTAAGAGAGAGACGGCAAAAAATCTTTTCTGTAAAATCATATAATCATTATTGATATTAATTCAAAACGATTCTTTGACTCCGAAAAAGAGATAAGGTTTAATCCGAAATCTACTTTTTCACTCTATCTGGATGAGATTTGACAAAGTTCTCCCAATTGGTGGAGGTTCCTCTATCAGTGAGTGGGGAGGTTAATTGGTAGAAATGACACAATGCTATCCCCAAAGCATCAGAGGCATCAAGATATTTATTCTCAAAATTAACTTTAAGTGTCTTCTCCAATATAGTAGAGACCTGCTCTTTAGAGGCTGCACCCCTCCCAGTTATCGCCATTTTTACTTTTCTTGGAGAATACTCAAAAACAGGAATATTTTTGGCAATAGCCGCTGAAATCGCAGCACCTTGTGCTCTCCCAAGCTTCAACATAACCTGTGGGTTTTTTCCATAGAACGGAGCCTCGATGGCAAAGTCATGAGGAGAGTATCTCTCTATTAACTCTAAAACACCATTAAATATCTTATTGAGTTTTACAAAATGGTCCTTCTCCTTTCTTAAATCGAGGATCCCCATCTCCACAAAGTGAACACTCTTCTTATCGACAAGAATAATTCCATAGCCGAGAATATTAGTACCGGGGTCTATCCCCATAATTACTCTCTGTCGATTCTCCTCCATTGAATTTAATTTATGAAGGGAAATTTAGTGTAACTCTGAAGTACTTTTGGAATAGCTACCCCAATTTCAGTCTGATTGTTTTCAAGTATGGCTGCCAAAATTCTGGGGAGTGCCAACGAGCTACCATTAAGAGTGTGTGCAAGTGTTATTTTCCCCTCTTCGTCTTTAAACCTTAGCTTTAAACGATTTGCCTGAAAAGATTCAAAATTAGAGACTGAACTAACCTCTAACCATCTCCCTTGCGCAGCAGAATAGACCTCGAAATCATAAGTCAAGGCAGAGGTGAAACTCATATCCCCTCCACAGAGACGAACTATTCTATAAGGGAGTTCGAGAGAGTTAAGGAGTCTCTCGACATGTTTAACCATCTCTTCGAGAGTCCTATATGATTTTTCAGGGTGTTGAATCTGAACTATCTCCACTTTATCGAATTGATGCAGGCGGTTAAGACCACGCACATCTTTTCCATAGGAGCCTGCCTCTCTGCGGAAACAGGGGGTGTAGGCTGTCAATTTAATAGGAAAATCGGAGTGAGAGAGAATTACATCTCTATAAATGTTAGTAACAGGGACTTCGGCTGTCGGGATAAGGTAATAGTTATCAAGTCCCACATAATACATCTGCTCCCCTTTATCGGGAAGTTGCCCTGTTCCAAATCCGGAAGCCTCATTGACCATAAGAGGGGGTTGAACCTCTTCGTAACCTGCTTTTGCATTAAAATCAAGGAAATAGGCTATAAGTGCCCTCTGTAATTTTGCCCCCTTACCCTTATAAACAGGAAACCCTGCTCCGGTAAGTTTTACACCAAGATCAAAATCAATAATATCGTATTTCTTTGCAAGTTCCCAATGAGGAAGGGCATCCGAGGAGAGCTCCGGGGTGGATCCCCCCTCTCTTACAATAACATTCTCCTCCGCAGATCTCCCCGCAGGAACTAGTTGTGACGGAAGGTTCGGAAGAAGGACAATGAGCTCGTCCTGACGAGCTTTGCTCTCATCCATAAGAGCCTCAAGTTCTTTAGAACGCTCTTTCATGGCAGCAACTTCATTCTTTGCACTCTCTGCAGCCTCTCTTAACCCACTCTGCATAAATGCTCCTATCTCCTTAGCCTTTATTTTTTGTTCTGAAAGAGAAGAGTCGAGTTCAGTCTGATATTGTCTTCTTTTTTTATCTTGTTCGAGAATGTCTGCAACTATCTGTTCGGCATCAAAGTTTTTAACTTTAAGTCTATCTATCACAAATTCGGGCTGTTCCCTTAAAAGTTTCAGTGTAATCATTGTCTGTATAAATTAAAACGTGCAAATTTACTACAAAAAAGAGATGCGAGTGAATAAAAATCAGATATTGTTTTGAACAAGAGCCAAAAGGTCATAAAGAGCAGTATCGAAATTGTCTTTATAACTACGAGAGTTACAGAGGACTACAGCAGATGTGCCTGTTTTACTTCTACACCAGAATGTACCTGTCCCTGCAAGGTTTCCACCATGATAGGCCTCCCAATTTGTATAAAAGGAGTGATTGGTCCTCCACCCCAAACAGTATCTGTAAGGATAGACTTTAGATGGGGTGTACATTATACTAAGAGTCTCAGGTTTAAGGATATCAGGCACCAAAGTACCATAATCTATGCTCGCCATAACCTTCATAAGCTCCTCGGTGGAGGCTATCAACCCTCCAAGAGCTTTGATAAGCTGCATATCATTGCCATACCCGTTGGTTCCATCTTGGGAGTAGTAAACCACCTCATCCTTCCTCTTCTTGGCCATATCTCCCCCAACCCAGATATTGGTAACCCCCGCTTTCGCGTAAACATCTTCCCGTAAATATTTCTCATACTCTTTCCCTGAAATCTTCTCCACCACCATTCCCAGCACTCCAAATCCAAGATTATAATATGCATAAGCTGTACCTGGGGTCTTGTTAAGGGGGATATTATGTAGGACATAATTAATTCTCTCCTGAAGATTCTTTCCATTCAAAGGGTCATTTCCATAAGTAAAAATATGCTCACCGGACCACCCTGATGTATGTTCAAGGAAGTTTTGTATCGTTATAGTCTCAGTCCCTGGGAGCAAATCTATTCCAAATTCCGTTTCGAAAAGTCCCCCTTTACCAAAAAGTCTGTCGGTTATCTTTAATTTCCCCTGTTCCATCAGAGTCATAAGACAGAGGGCAGTCTGCGATTTACTGATACTTGCAAGTCTAAAAAGATGTTTAGGAGTTACCCTTTCGCGAGTAGATTTATTGGCAAAACCATAACCATAAGAGTAAGCCATAACCTCGTTTTTAGTAGCCGAAACCGAGATACCGGGTATATTATACTCACTCATAAGATTATATACGGCTGCATCTATGGTCTTATTGCCATTTTTCGCACAGATATAATACTTCCTCACACCCCCGTTTTCTGCTTTGATGGCAAGTTCGGCAGTATTCTTAAGATTTGCAGGTGTCGTTGCTGAGACAATAGGGCGATCGTCTATAAAAAATGTGGCATTTTTTCCGGAAGAGATGGTCGGAATTAAGGAGCTTAAATCTGCCCCTTCATTTACAGTAATATAGATAATACCATCAATAATGTTTACAAGCGCATTCTCCTTTAATCCTTTATTCTGATTGAGCTGTTGCTCTATTTGAAATGTTTTAAGGAAGTTATTATTGGAGAGCTCCTGATCGACTGGTTTTTTAGTACACCCAAATACTACTGATATTAAAATCAGCAGGGTGAAAAATTTATTATTCATAAATTAATAAGAGATTAGTAAAACCTTACCATCCATTGTGGTTATTAAAAGTTCCTTCTTAGGGAGTGGTAATATCGAATTAATCAGTGCATGTGAGAGTTTGTATCTCCATAGAATTTTACCATTATCAGAGGATAAAGAGATTATATCCCCTTTATCGGTAGGGATAAATATCTGCCACTCATTCATCTTTTTTTCAAGGGGCTGACAAGTGATGGGAGTTGGTGATATATCGTATTTTATCCCCGCATCCACAGCCCAAACCCTTTCAGAAAATCTTGAAGAGGTGGAGAAGGCTATCACAGTATCTTTCATTGTCTTAACATAAATAGTCTCTCCTTTTGGAGAGATTCCGATAGACTCACGTCCTCCCGGAGCACTCCAGAAAGTACTGCCACTAGTTGCCTCCACAGCATAAGTGGTACGTTCAGGGGTAACAAAAAATATTTTGTTATTTGCTTTAACAGGGTAAACTGCTGCAGGAGAGTACATTCTACTCCCTTTATTACT
>CAZXOP010000072.1:0-9867 GCA_964642235.1 uncultured Muribaculaceae bacterium | reverse complement strand
CTGCCCTTGCAAGCACCACAGCCACACCAAGCCTTGCGCTCCGGCAGGTGCTCACACTTGCGTGTCTGTTTGTTTTGCTACACACGCTCTCTCAATCCTCAGTCGTGCCTTCTCCTGCCCCCAAAACCCCAATAAGGTATTCGTAAAACTCATAGAGTAATAAATTGGTGGCAGACGGTACTTATTGTTTTGCTCGCCTGCGGGTCGCTCGGGCTAATCGGGCTGTCACACTTTTTGCATTGTTACGTTTCGCTTTTCCCACCCTTTCAGCGGTCTTTGCCGTATTCGTTCCTTTTATTTCGCTACGTGCCTACGCTTCATTTCATACACTCATACCGCAAAGGCATTGTTTATCCCAAGTCGCAAGCTTGTGTTTTTCGTTCGCTCATTCGCTTCGCAAGCTACGCTTTTTCTCTCTCTACATCCACACCCTTGCCCAACTCCCAAAGCTACACTCCACAGCAAAAAATCGCGCCAGCCCTGCCACTTCGTGGTAGGCGTTCAGCGCACTTCGTGCTATCTCTGTCCGCCACCCTCGCTCCACTCGCAGACGGCTCGCGCCTCTCCATTCCACAAGCCAAAAAATCACTTCGCTAATTTTTCACTTGTTCCATTCCGGCTCAGGGCTGTTTTACCTGTTCGGTTAATCCCGCTTCGCCCACACACAGCCCCCGACCACCCACCCCTTAAATTTAGTTGATGATATATTTTATTTGCGTTCCACGCAGATTTTCAAATGCAATCAAAGAGAGAACAAAAAAAATGCTCACAAAGATAACAGCAAGAAAATAAGTCAGTAAAGGTCAAGCCCTGCGGGTTTTTGAAAAAATCTCCACCTTACAGGTAGTATTTTTCCAAAAAACCTTGACAGCCTCAACGCTCCGTTTCTCTCCGCTTTTTCTTGCAGTAATTGGGCGTTTACATTTTCTTTTTCCCTTTCGTGTTTTTTCGTACAGTTATAAAGCAACTAAAAGCAAGATAACGCATAAGAAACCAATATGATATACAGGTAAATAACTCTTATTACATTAGCGTTCGGATAGGGTTTGAGCCGTGTTTTCTCAATACCAAATCCAAGTAATTTTCATTTTTATAATCCTTTAATTTTTTTCAAAATGGGTACTATTAAACAAGGTATTTTAGGTGGCTTTTCCGGCAAAGTCGGAACAGTTATCGGCGGAAGTTGGAAGGGTATTTCGTATATGCGAAGTCAGGCGCAAAGCATTAAGAATCCCCGAACAGATGCACAAATGAGCCAACGGAGTAAATTTGCTCTCGCGTTGAGTTTCCTCAAACCGATGACCGAACTTTTGCGGACAGGCTACAAGTTGTATGCAAAAAAACAAACAGCTTTCAATGCCGCTATGTCTTACACGTTGGCAAATGCCATTTCGGGCGATTATCCCGATTACGAACTGCTGTTTGCAAACGCGCTTGTTTCTCGCGGAGCTTTGACCGGAGCAACAAACGCAACAGTAGCTTCTTCTTCCGGTAGTGTCGTTGTTTCGTGGGACGACAATTCAGGAATAGGTTCTGCCAAGGCAACCGACAAAACTCTGATTGCCGTACTGAATGCCGACAAAGGCGAGGCAGTAACCGTTTCCGCAGGCGAAGCCCGCGCAACAGGAACTCAAACTCTTGCCGTGCCTGCCGATTGGTTGGGAGAAGATGTTCAGGTGTATTTGGGCTTCATTTCCGAAGATTCCAAAGAAGTTGCCAACAGCGTTTATTTGGGTTCTGTGACCATTGCCTAAACGTAGGCGATTATCTGTTTTCTTGCAAAAGCCGTTCCGATTGGGACGGCTTTTTTATGCTCTAAATTTCTTTCATATCGAAACGATTATTTCCAAAAGAAAGACTATTTTTGTAAATGAAAGCAATCTTCAAGAAACGGTCGAGAAACGAAAACCTTCTGACGAGAAACGTTTGAGAAACGGTTTTCTGTTTCTTGAAATTGAAATCAACAGAAAATATCAGCAAAGAAACACGCTACAACAGCAAAAATAAAACCTCTTTTGCACAAAGTGGTTCTAAATCGTTTCTTGTAGTATTGTAATTAGTTGATTTACAATACTTATTGTGATTTGCTTTCAATTTTGTAAATTTGTTCATTAAAACCATCTATCCCTATCAATACCATTCTTGATAAACTGTTGTGAATTGCTTTCAGAACCACTCTCTAAATCAACTCCCACACCTAAATCTAATACCACTCTGTCGCTATTCCAATAATATGAATCTGGTATAGGATCTCCATTACCATAGTCCAAAGGAACTTTAAAACTACCACTAAGGGAACCCTTCCCTGAAATTCTTTTTGACATGACAGTTATCTTCTTGATAGTAGCACTCCCTCTAAGTTGTAACCTTATTATTCCCGATAAATTTTTAAAAGTCAAAGGGGTGGCACTTGATGAGGAGTAGGCAACAGAAGGGTTTGTATTTGTGCTGATCCCCCCTTCAGTATAGGTTTGAACAGCAGGAATTTTGTAATAAATATATTTTATTCCCCCTGACTCTTCAATTCTAATACCTGAACTATATGGATAGAAAGCATAGATGGCTCCGCTACCTAAATTAGCCTCTGCGGTAAATGTGGCAGAGGTAGTCCCTGCCCCAGTATTAATTGTGAACTTATTGTTGGTAGTATTATCCCCTTCGAAAACTGAGATCTCATCTCCTGCACTCCATTTAATTTGTACCCCATCAAGGGAGGTTTTAGTATCACCCACCTGCTGCTCCATAGAGGCAGTTAAGATAGTCTTAGTAGTGGGATCTATTGAACCACTCTTCTTTTCGCAACTTACTACTGCTAATAAAGCTGCCACTGCGAGTGCCATTGCACCGAATCTGATTAATTGTGTTGTTCTCATTTTCATTCCTCCTCTTAATTAATTCCAAATACCTGTTCCGGTAGTAAAATCTTCATTAGTTCCCGTAGGAGAGTTAGCAAAGCCACTTTCGACTCTTATCTCCATTACCTCCACCTCAGGTGAATTGTATGAAGGTAGCTCATTAGGTGTTTTAACTTGTTTCATAGCTATAATCGTATATATTAGTACAAAAATAAAAAAATCAATAATTTATTGAGTGGCAAAAAAACAAAAACAACGGTCAAAATCACAAAAGAGTATTACCGAACACTTTTTGATGCTCTATTACGATATTCGTTCGGAGTACAGTGGGATGTCTTATCAAAGGCTCTTTGGAAAGTGCTGAGTGAGCCAAAACCTGATAACATAGCTATCTCTTCAAGTTTGCTGTTTGTGTTAGAGAGTAACTCTTTTGCAAACTCTACTCTAAAAGAGTTTACATAGTTGAAAAAATTGGTCTCTAAAGAGTTCTTAAGATATTCCGAAAGATAAGTACGGTTGGTTCCTAATGCACGTGCGACATCGTTTATTGTTAGTTTAGGATTCAAGAACATCTTATTCTCGACCATTACGCTATTCAGCCTGTTTTCTGCCTTCTCTATACTGTTAATAGAGGTGCTCTCAGAAGGAGAGGTGTCAACTACTATATTAGATGGGTGCACCACCTCTTGCCTATAGCCGAAAAAAAGGAAAATAATCCAAAAAAGCAACGAGCAGAGATAATATATAAACTCAATGATATCATTAACATAATTACCCAAGACTATCCAAATAATTAAATACCCCATTAGTAAGCCTATTAGGTAGCGCATCCACTTTATATCTATACCCTCAGTGTAGGAGTAGTTATTGAAAACCCCCTTCATATATTTTCGCCCATAAAATTCGGCAAAACCATAAGATGTCAAAGCATAAACGGCAGAATATATTTTATTTATTGTGATAACTGCCTCTGATTTGGTCAAAACGAATAAAAGGTAGATAAGTATGAATGGGGAGAAATGGAGCAAAACCCTCTTCCAATTTACGCTTTTTGGCTTTAGAATTTCAGTTAGGAAAATGACACTTGTAACTATCACCCAACTATCCATTAACCCAAAAAGATCCCTTATAAAAGATTTGTCGTAATTAGAAGGGGTAAATAAGAGAATGTCCTTAGCAAAAAGAAGAGCAAAAAGCAGTAAGGAATACCCTAAAATAACCTTCAGCCTATTGCTCTTTTTAAGATTTAACAACACCACTCCGCTGCTTGCCGTAAAAGCGAAACAACACCCCAACATGAAGATAGCGAGTATCTTAAACATCGCTTTAGCGACCTTCTATACCGCTACTACCAAGCGTTAAGCGGCAGTCCTTGCATCTTAGCTTTAGCTGCAGCCTTAACTTTTTCTATTACAGCTTGATTGTCGATATTATTAAGTACCTCATCGACTAACTCCACAATACCATCCATATCTTTTTCAACAAGTCCTCTCGATGTAATAGCAGGAGTTCCGACTCTAATACCTGATGTGGTAAAAGGTGAACGGCTATCAAAAGGAACCATATTCTTATTAACGGTGATGTCTGCCTGAACTAGAGCCTTCTCAGCTACTTTTCCTGTCAAATCAGGGAATTTGCTACGAAGATCAATAAGCATTAAGTGGTTATCGGTTCCACCTGATACGACCTTATAACCCCTCTTAATAAATGCTTCTGCCATGGCTGTGGCATTCTTTTGTACTTGAATCTGGTAATCTTTAAACTCAGGCTGTAGTGCTTCATAGAAAGAGACTGCCTTTGCTGCAATACAATGCTCAAGGGGACCTCCCTGAATTCCGGGGAATACACTTGAATTAATCAGGGCTGACATCTTCCTAATCTCCCCTTTAGGTGTCTTAATACCCCAAGGGTTTTCGAAGTCTTTACCTATAAGGATAACCCCTCCGCGAGGACCTCTTAAAGTCTTATGAGTGGTAGAGGTAACAATATGTGCATGTTTAACAGGATTTTCAAGGAGTCCGGCAGCAATAAGTCCGGCAGGGTGAGCCATATCGACTAAGAAAATAGCCCCTATTTTATCTGCTATTTTTCTCATACGAGCCCAGTCCCACTCTCTCGAATAGGCAGAAGCCCCTCCTACGATAAGCTTAGGCTTATGTTCGAGTGCTTTGGCCTCCATATCATCATAATCCACAAGACCTGTCTTCTCACTTACCTGATATGCGATGGCATTATAAATAATACCGGACATATTAACAGGTGAGCCATGGGTAAGATGTCCTCCGTGCGATAGGTCAAGACCCATAAAAGTGTCGCCCGGTTTTAGACACGCCATAAATACAGCCATATTTGCTTGAGCACCTGAGTGAGGCTGAACATTGGCATATTCGGCATCGAAAAGCTGGCAAAGTCTATCTATAGCCAACTGTTCTACTTGGTCAACAACCTCGCACCCACCATAGTAACGCGCTCCGGGGTATCCTTCAGCGTACTTATTTGTGAGACATGAGCCAAGTGCTGCAAGAACATGGTTGCTAACGAAGTTTTCCGAAGCTATGAGCTCAATGCCGTGAAGCTGACGGTTCTCTTCTCTTTTGATTAAATCAGATATTTGAAGATCTTGTTTCATACAATTATTTTTTAATGATTATCTTTGCGAAATTAGATAAAAAAAGGCGACTTACAAAATGTTTAGAAAATTATCGACATTAGAACTTAATCGTGCCACAGTTGACGACTATCCAAATCTCAAGAAACTGCCATTGGTGGTCGTTCTCGATAATGTTAGAAGTCAGCATAATATAGGTTCAGCCTTTAGATCAAGTGATGCTTTTCTCGTAGAAAAAATATTTTTATGTGGAATTTGCGCGGTTCCTCCTACCCCCGAAATTCATAAATCGGCACTCGGTGCTGAGTTTACTGTTCAATGGCAATATTACCCTGAAACTCTCACTGCCGTAAATGAACTTATCTCCCAAGATTACACTATTGTCTCCGTAGAACAAACCGAAAATTCGACCTCTTTGGAGGATTTTTTACCGGAAGAGGGGCGCAAATATGCTTTGGTTTTTGGGAACGAGGTGAAAGGGATTCAACAAGAGGTGGTGGACAAATCTTCCCTCTCGCTCGAAATACCACAATACGGGACAAAACATTCATTAAATATCTCAGTAGCAATCGGGATTATTCTATGGACTTTCAAATCAAAATTAAAAATATGAATCCAAATTCTCTATTAACAGGAATCCTAATTTTAGGATTGGCATTAATGCCGACACAAATCAACGCACAGCGTAAAAGCAGAGAGGCTGCACCTCAGACAGCTGCCACAGCTGCTCCTGCAGATACCGCGAAAAAAGAAAAACCGAAAGGTCCTCTCTCTTTGGAGAAATTTATTACCAAAGAGACACACTCTATGACAGGTCTTACGACTGTCTATCGCCAGGGAGATAAGTTTTTTATCAATGTAAACGACTCCCTTATCGGACGTGATATACTTATGGTTTCAAGGGTAATTCGTAATGCAGAAGGGGTTAGAGGCTCCTTTTCAGGGTATGCCGGTGACCAGCTCCAAGAGGGAACTTTCCGTTTTGAGAAAGGGCAGGGAGATAAAATTTTCTTAAGGAAAGTTCTTTATCGTGAGCGCTCAGCAGACTCTACAAACTCGATGTTCAGCTCTGTCTCCAAATCTAATATCCCTGCTATTGTAGGCTCTTTCGAGGTCAAAGCTCAGTCTGCCGATAAAAAAGAGAATGTAATCGAAGTAACAGATTTTTTCAATGCAGATAACGGACTCTTCTATTTCGACAAATCATCGAAGAAGGCATTTAAACTTGGTAATCAGGAGAAAGATAAATCCTATATCACCGACATTAAGACTTACCCTATAAACACAGAGGTTAAAGTAGTTAAGACTTATTTGAGAGGGGATGATGATGGTACAGCGACATTTGAGTTAAATGTCTCATTTGTCCTTCTCCCCAAGGTTCCTATGGTTCCTCGTTATTATGATAACCGTGTCGGGTATTTTACCACGAACTATATTGATTTTGACAAGAATCCCCAAGGGGTAGAGAGGGTGAAATTAATTACCCGATGGAGAGTTGAACCTAAGGCGGAAGATATTGAAAAGTATAAGAGGGGAGAGCTTGTGGAACCGGCGAAGCCTATTGTATTTTATATTGACCCTACCACCCCTAAGGAGTGGGTGCCGTATCTTATTCAGGGTGTGAATGATTGGGAGCCTGTTTTTAGAAAAGCAGGGTTTAAGAATGCAATTTATGCCCTTGTTGCTCCAACTCCGGAGGAGGATCCTAATTGGTCATTGGAAGATGCAACTCACTCAGCCATTGTCTATAAACCTTCGGATATTGCAAACGCATCAGGTCCTCATGTCCACGACCCTCGCTCCGGAGAGATTATTGAATCTCATATAAATTGGTACCACAATGTTATGTCTCTGCTTCGCAATTGGTATTTTATACAATGCTCCCCTGTGGACCCTGCGGCACGTAAAATGATTTTCGACACAGAGCTTATGGGACAATTAATCCGCTTCGTCTCTTCTCATGAGGTGGGGCACACTCTTGGACTTCGCCATAACTTCGCAGGGACTGCTTTCTATACAGTGGAGCAGTTAAGGGACCCTAATTTCCTAAAAGAGAATGGACACACCACCTCGATTATGGACTATTCGCGTTTTAATTTCGTTGCACAGCCCGGGGACAATATCCCTCGCGAACTCCTATTCCCACGTCTTGGGCATTATGACGAGTGGGCAATTGAGTGGGGTTATCGCCGTTTCCCTGAGATAGATGATGCACAGAAAGAGTTGCCTAAAATCAATAGTTGGATTATCGAAAAGACCAAGGATACTCGTTACTTCTTTGGAACAGAAAGCAGCCCTAATGACCCTCGTTATCAGGCGGAAGACCTTGCAGATAATCAAATGAAATCTTGCGAACTCGGAATCAAGAACCTAAAATTTATCATGGATAGCCTTATGGTTTGGACTACCGAAAGCGGAAAGGATTATGAAAATCTAAAAACATTGCATAATGAGGTTATTTCTCAGTATATGAGATATATAGGGCATGTCACCAAATGGATAGGGGGAGTCTATGAGACTTCAAAAACTGCAGATATGCCGGGGGCTGTCTATACACCTGTTGAGAAAGCGCGTCAGGATGAGGCAATGGCTTTCCTTAAAAAGAATGTTCTAACTACTCCTACTTGGATTGTTCCTAATTCCGTTATGGATAAAATAGTCTCTCGTCCGGATCTTACAATAGACAGAATCAACAAAAAAGTATTTGAAACACTCTTGACTAAGAGGGTATTCCTAAATCTCTTCCAAGATGAGCTATTAAACGGAAAGAAAGCATATACCATAACTAATCTTTTCACCGATTTAAACAGCGCAGTTTGGAAAAACTCTCTTACTTCAGGAAATAGCGGGGATGCCTATTCGAGATTACAGCAGAAAGCGTATGTGAAGGCACTTTGTGATTTTTATTCAGGAGAGAATCTTGCAGGGATGATGAGGATGGCGAGCGGTGGTGCAAATGATAACTCTGATATTATCTCATCTCTCTTCTATCAGCTCTCAGATTTACAGAAGAAATTAAAAGCCGCCCCTGCTGCTGACGTTACCTCGAAAGGTCATTTCAGCTACCTTGCAGATATGATCTCCAGAACCTTAGAGGATGGTCCTAATAAGAAGAAGGAGTAATTATTATTTAGTTTAATTCGGCAGTTGCCACTGGCGATTCTCCCTGTAAACGGGTCCCCTCCCTTTCGGGAGCCAATGTCGCCTTGCGCCAACTGCCGAATTAGATTTATACGCGTCATATATTTTTTGTGAATTAGGCGTATCAATATTGGTTTTTGATGCTATATTTGTCTTTAGTATTATTTTATAACATTTTAACGATAGAGGAGGGAGAAAATATGACAACAATTTCCTTAAAATTATTAAACATTCTGATGAATGATTTTAAGCTAACAGAAGAGAAGGCGATTGACTTTATAGAGTCTATCCGACAAGAAGTAGAGGAGAAAACCGAATCGAAAAATGTCGAAGTAAAATCTCTATTTAAAGACGACTTCCAGGGGTTAGAGTTAAAAATCAAAGATTTAGAGATGAAATTAGAGATGAAAATCGAGAAAACCAAAAATGAAACCTTACGGTGGCTTGTCGGGGGACTAATGGCATGCTTTATCCCACTGGCGATTATGATTTTAGGACTCTATTTTCAAATTAAATAAGGTGGGGATAGGGATGAGTGCGAACATGAAGACTTTCTAAAAATAAACATATATTTGTGTCACTGAATTTGTCCCCAAAACTTAATAAATCGGGGACATTATAAAATAAAGAATTTTCTAAACCACAAGAACAAATGCGAGTTGGGCGAATGAGCCTAAAAACCACGCTATAGGGCATTTGAATTGCTAACATCGTCATGAAAAAGTAAATCATGTGGAGGTGTTAAGGATGGTTTCCCAATATATCTGCTTTCCGTGCACATTTAAAATATATTTACTTGAATATTAGCATTTTAACACTTGTTTGTATTGCGGAAAGCAAGCCGATTTCACTGTTTTCGGGCGTTTTTCGGTTGCTTTCCGCACTCTCATATCCACCTATGTCGCTGATTATGTGATGTTTGGCTTTTTTGGTCATACGGAAAGCAGACGGAGTGATTAATACCCTCAGGCGATAATAACTTTTTTGCCTTCTAAAGGGCAAAAGTTATTTACCGTCTGAGGTGTTGAGAGAAAGTGGGGAATGTTGAGATTGCGGGGATCACGGAACGAGTCCGCAACGCAATGACATACGGCTTGATAATCAGACAGATGCATTGCCGTTGCTCAGAATGATAAACAAATTAAAACAGTTAAATGAAAAAATAAATCGATTGGAATGGTAACAAATCTATAATATCCTCTCAATTACTAATGGGGTGTAATCGGGGTTAGAATTTGAGGTTTGCGGGGAGGGGGATGAGTG
>CAZXOP010000071.1:7931-9868 GCA_964642235.1 uncultured Muribaculaceae bacterium | reverse complement strand
CTCTACCGAATTAGCATTAAAGCTCTCCGCATATTTTAATAAGAGTGTAAACGACTTGTTTCAGTTAGAATAAAATATAGGGAGCTATTCGTGATTATTAGTGTATTTGGTGATAATCAAGTTACGCAGTTTGATAAACATCTCATTTACTTCGCGCATCTTCGAATTGGAGTAATCTGTGAGATATTTCCGAGCCTTTTGGGGGTTTGACTTAAAGATATCAAGTGCATTCTGTTCAATAGAGCTCTGCTCATTAAAGATCTTATCTTCAAAAGGTTGTCTTATGGTCTTAACATCCTTGGAGATATCCTGAAAACGAAGGTTTGCCATATTGTCCACAAAGTCTATTGACCAACGGGCTGACTCTTCGCTATATTCGTTGGGGTTATAGGTATTATAGGTAGAATCGACTGAAAGATTTCCTGCATAGATAGGGACATAAGGGCTAAAATAGGGATTATCGAGATAAACCCAATAGACTCCCCCTATCTCGGCGGGAAGCCAACTACGTAATTGGCAAACCATCCCATAATGACCGCGATGACGGGCAATAGGGCGCCTATAAGTCTGCTTAATGAGTTTTCGCATCTCACCGGAAGGGAATGGAGTCGCAAGCGGAGAGAGAACATATCCCCCTTTTTCGTCAGGAACAAGCCATTCAGGATAAGTGGTCATATCGTAAATAGTCCCTTCAAGCACAGAACGTTGAAAAGCAATAACATCTCCGACTGATATTTTCTTCTCAGGGGTAGCTGCAAAGGGATATATGGACAATGGTTCCACTACCTGATAATAAGGACTCATCCCCTTGAAAGGCTCTTTGGGGTCATAGAACCTGTTGGGCCACTCCCTAAGATTAGGCATAAATGTCTGGAAAAAGAACCAGAAGCGCCCTGTTGCAAACTCCGCAGGGAGGGGAGTATAAGCCTCCTGCCAAACAAAGGGTTTTCCGGAGGCAGGATCATACCAACCGCGCTCTATTGCAAATTGTTTATAGTTTACTGAGACAATGAAATTCATTGTATCAGAAGCATTTATCTCCTTTATTACGCTCCAGTTAGGGATCATTGTCGCTTGGTCGTCAGGGAGCCTCTGCGCTGCCCAAATGGCACCAGGTTTCCCACTCTGAGGAGTCCACCCGGGACCCACCGAGAAGACCTCAAATACCCACGCCTCTTCGGGATCAGCCACTACAAGTGATTCAGAACCATCCCCGCTTGAGGGGAGGAAACCGTATTGTTCTAAAATAGAACCGATGAATTTCACTGCATCCTTCGCTTTTTCATACCTCTGGAGGGCGAAAATCATTGCCTGCTCGATGGTCATTATCTGCCCCCCGTTTTCAAGTGTGCAGACCAATTCTTCGCGTTGCGAAGTGGTACTCTCCGCAATAGCAAGCTGACGCTCATTGATATGAGAGTAGGCAGAGTGGAAATATCCAAAAGTTTTCTCCACTTGTGGGAGGTACCCTAAAATCTTCCCATCATCTTTAAGTGGGAGGGTTGCATCCTGAATACCCCAATATATAGGAGCCTTTGCACCGGGTTTAAAGACCTGACCCGGAACAAAATAGATACGGGAATCGGGTCCTGCATCGGTATGGGAAATAATTACAGAGCCGTCTGCAGAGGCTTTCTTTCCAACAGCTACCACAGTACAGGCAAAACTTTTAGGGATAAAAAGAATTAATAGTAAAATGCTTAGTAAGGTGATTTTCAGTGATTTCATTTTTATATATTTTAATATTATCGATTTTATCAGACAATATTACGAATTATTTTTCACTTTTATTTGGTTTATGTTATAAACTGATTTATATTTGCAGCGTATTTATAAAACGATATTAATTTTACACACTAAAAAAATAAAAAAATGGAAGACAAAAAATTAAACGAAAAAGAGAGTTTGGAACTCATCTCTCAAATGATCCGCAACAC
>CAZXOP010000071.1:0-7831 GCA_964642235.1 uncultured Muribaculaceae bacterium | reverse complement strand
TTATGATGGTAATTCCGGGACATATTTTGAACTATAAAAGCCGTAAAAGCGATGTTTAAAGAGTTAGATCCCCTACTCCATTCCGAACTCCGATTAGCTATTATGTCTATTTTGCTATCGGCGGAAGAGGCTGATTTTCTCTACCTAAAAGAGAAAACCAACTCAACTTCGGGCAATTTGAGCGTACAGATTGACAAATTGAGTGAAGCGGGATATATAAACGTAGAACGAGGATTTGTGGGGAAACGCACCCGCACAGTATGTAGAATCACTCCAAAAGGGGTAGCAGCGTTCGAGACATACGTGGAGGCATTGAAGGGGTATTTGAAGATGTAGTATTATATTATAACGAAATCAATTAAATTCTCCGTTTCATCGGGGAAAAACACTCTCTTAGTCGATTTAGCGTTGTAGTAAAAACCCTTAACAATTACTTTTGCCTCATAAAATTTTAAAAACAAATTTACAATGGAATCAAATAAATCTTATCACTCAGGTAATTCCCATTTTTCTGGAGTACTCATTTTTGGAATACTTTTAATTGCAGCAGGTGTACTGCTACTTGGCTTTAATATGGGTTGGTTAGATGCCGCTTGGCGACCAATTCTTTTATCTTGGCAGATGCTGCTAATAGTTATCGGATTGATACAACTCTCTAAAAAACAATTCACAGCAGGTGCGGTGGTGCTATTGGTTGGTCTTTTTTTTATCATTCCGCGCATAGCACATTTTTTCCCGGAGTTGCTCCCTTTCGATGGTACTAACTTACGACAACTCATACTACCGTTTCTGCTTATTTTAGTGGGAATTATCATCTTATTAGGATTAATAAATAAACATAAAATTACATGTTTCAACACTAATAATAACAATCGTAAAAACGAAGCACCTGGGTGGTTGGAAAAAAATATTGTTTTCGGCGGCACTCGTGAAATCGTGCTAGACCCTGTATTTAAAGGGGGTAACATAAACGTGGTATTTGGGGGGATTGAAGTAGATCTACGCAATACCACACTACCCGAAGGGGAAACAGTATTAGAAGCAAATGTTGTGTTTGGGGGGATTGAGATTTTTGTTCCGGATGATTGGTACATAGAGATGAGGTTTTCAACGATATTCGGAGGGTATGATGACAAACGCCATGCACAAGAACCGAGCGACCACAGCCGAAAGTTAATTATTAAAGGGAACTGCTTCTTTGGTGGAGGAGAGATAAAGTAATTAACAAGTTTCGATTGGGTAATTTAATGTGATGATTTACTAGTAACAATTTTTCTGAATGATAACAATAAAATTAAAAAGAAAAATGACAGTTTTGATGCTGTTGTTTACTGTGCTACCCGCTTTTTCGCAAGAGGATAAAGCTACAACTTCTGCATTGAAACACGCTATCGAAACAAGTCCTTTGATGCCACTCTTCAATATCTGGGGAGTACAGTATCAATATCAGCTTTCTCCCAATAATAATCTTACCCTTGGACTTGCTTATCAAAATATTAAATACAAGGAGGGGCGTTCACATTCTCCAACAATTATTATAGGTTATCGCCGTTATTTTTGGAAAGGTTTGCACCTCGAATACCAACTTTGGCCAGCTTATAACTCTTATTACGAGAACAATGAGCAAAAGTATTATAAGGGGTTTGAATTATGGAACGAATTCAGGGCGGGATACACCTTCAATTTCAAAATAGGGAATATCCATCTATCGTTAAGCCCACAAATTATTGGCGGTTTTGGGCTTTATCCGGGCAATAAACCCGAAAGTTTTTTAAAGCAAGTAAAAGAGGAGCCTTTATTCATTTACCCAATCATTTTTATAGGATATCGATTTTAGCAGATAATCTCCTTAAAACATTGTAAATATGAAAATTAAAATAATACAAATTTCCGCGCTATCAGTTATTTACTCCTTGTTGCAGAGTGCGGTGTTTGTTCAACTCATAGACTTGCCATTCGGGATGTTATTCATAGATACAACTCTATTCACGTTGCTGTTAGCCGCCACTGGCTACCCACTTTGGAATTTGATGAAGTATGCAAATGTACCTCAAGTGTCAAATTTACAGAGGGTTATTAATTCTATAGCATTTGGAGTGTTAGCAATAACGGCAGCTCTGCTAATAAATATGGTGGCAGTCTATTTGTTTCTTGGAGAAGATGTTTATTCGGTCTTGATAACATTTGCACCACTTAAAGCATTGATAGGTGGACTTATCTATTTAGTAATGCTTTTTGGGTTCAATTATTTCCTCAACATTCAGCAAGAGGAGAGTATCGACAATCAATCCGAAAACCAAGAATCCGAAATAGAAGCCTCAAGTCCACAGCCTACAGAACCTAACGCAACACTCTTGGAGAAAATATCAGTGCGTAACGGCACTAAAATCAACATTATAGAATTGACAGATATTCTCTACCTGCAAGCCGATGGCGATTATGTACAAATCCATACTGCTACAGGCAATCACCTGAAGGAGGAGACAATGAAGTACTTTGAGCAACATCTGCCCACCGACCGCTTTGTGCGTATTCACCGTTCGTACATTGTCAATGTAAAAGAAATTCGCCGAATAGAACTATTCGAGAAACAGTCGCAACTCCTCACCCTTTCCAACGGCGATAAAATTAAAGCAAGCCCTTCCGGATATAAGTTATTGAGAGAGAGGATGAACCTTTAAGTTTTATTAGATTTAACCAAATCATAACTTAATCGTAACCATCAATAATTTATTTGATTATAATTTCACAAAAATAAAGAACTCATTTTTATGAAACAGAGAATATGCACTCTCATACTTATACTACTTACAACTAGCTATTTAACAATATTAGCACAAAAAAAACAACAAACAGATTATGTTCAAACCCTTCGCGGCACAGTAATAGAAAAATCGACCAAAGAGCCACTTCCCGGAGCTACAATAGTGGTGATTACCGGAGACAAAGAGGTATATGCTTCCACCGATGAAAAAGGGGAATTTTCTTTCAAAAATATACCAGTTGGACGATGCAATGTATCTATTTCTATGTTAGGCTTTTCACCTTATATTGCCAATAGTATTGTCGTCTATTCGGGACGCGAAACGGTACTAGAAGTAGTTTTGGAAGAGATGGTAAACCAATTGGAAGAGGTGGTAGTACGGGCAACAGTAAATAAAGAACAACCCCTCAATAAATTAGCAGTTGTGAGTGCCAGAATGTTGAGTAATGAGGAGGCAAACCGCTATGCAGGCTCGTGGGGCGACCCTTCACGGATGGTGGCTAATTTTGCAGGGGTAGCCCAAAGTGCCGATATGCGGAATGATATTATAGTACGTGGTAATTCGCCTACTGGGGTACAATGGCGGTTAGATGGATTTGAAATTCCCAATCCCAACCATTTTGGGGCAATGGGGGGAACAGGTGGACCGGTGGGGATGTTGAACAACAATCAGTTAGCTAACTCCGATTTCTACACAGGGGGATTCCCTGCAGAATTTGGCAATGTTACTGCCGGATTATTCGACCTCCGACTGCGAAATGGTAACAATCAGAAACATGAATTTACCGCCGGTATGGGTTTCAATGGATTAGAAGTTGGTGCCGAAGGTCCGCTGTCAAAAAAAACCGGGGCATCCTATATGATCAATGCCCGCTACTCGTTTCTGAAAATAATGGAAAAGGTGGGAATAAACTTTGGTACAGGAGGAACGCCTGAGTACCAAGACGTAACCTCTAAAATTAACATCCCATTAAAAAAAGGGAATCTTTCATGGGTAACTATGTTAGGGAAAAGTAGGATACATTATTACTCGGAAACAGAAAAAGACCCAGATTACAAACCCGAAATGCGAGTTGTTAATCAACATGTATTAATGAACAATAATCAGGTATTTACGGGAGTGAACTATACGCACCGTTTTAACGTTAATACCAGATTAGAAAATAGAGTTGCATACCAACGCTTTGCACGTACACTCGACAATAAAGATATAGGTTACCCCCAAAAAGACACCTCTGTCTCATTTTCGGGGAAGGAGATAGAGGCACAATATGATCTCTCCTCCAACCTCTTCACACGTATTAATGTACGAAACAGCATTAAAACCGGTGTAGGAGTCGCTATTTACAACACCGACCTAAAAAATGTATATAGAGAAACCTTTGTATTGCAAGATTTTAATGATTATTCCACACTTCTCAAAGGGTTTACCCAATGGCACCACCGCTTTAGCGATAATTTGAGTTTGACTGCCGGAGTTTATGGACAATACTACACCCTTAATAAAGACTATTCCATAGAACCACGTGCCGGAATAAAATGGGTGGCATCTACTAATACCTCCTTCAGCTTGGGTGGTGGGATGTACTCTCAGTTGCAACCAAGACAAGTATATTTTTACCGCAAAGATGGTGTTGAAAGAAACCGAGATCTAAAAATGAACCGTAATTGGCAAATTGTTTTTGGATACAACCAAAAAATAGGAAAACAATTACACCTGAAAACGGAAATTTACTACCAATACCTCTACAGCATTGCAGTAATGGAGAACTCTCCTGCCGAATCAATTCTAAATATGGGGGATGGATTTTACAACAATTGGGACGATGTACTTGTGAACAAAGGTTATGGCAAAAATTACGGTATTGAAGTAACTCTCGAAAAATATTTCGACAATAACTATTATTTTCTACTTACAGGTTCACTGTACGATAGCCGATACAAAGGTTACGATGGGATAGAGAGACACACAAAATTTGCCGGACACTTTGCCCTCAACGGATTAATGGGCTACGAGTGGAAATTGGGCAAAGATATGCTCCTCTCGGTAAATGGTAAATGCGCCTATATCGGAGGGAAACGCTACGTCCCACTCTCTATGCAATCGCATGGTGACTACACCCCCGACTATACCCAAGCATATACCCATCGCTTGCCCGACTATTTCCGCATTGACCTAAATGTGGCTATGAAACAGAACTTTCATAAATGGTCAATGGAGTGGTTTTTCGAAGCCGGAAACCTCACCAATCACAAAAATATTGCTATGAAATACTACGACGAAGTGCTTCAAAAAGAGAAATATATGTACCAATCTGGTTTTATGCCGATGGGGGGATGTAGGGTTTATTTTTAGAACTCCCCGGCAATGAAGATTCTAAATAAAAACAACTTTGACAAAGTGGTCACTTTATCAAAGTTGTTTGTTTAATCATTAAATGACTTTGTTACATCTGCAGTTATTTTTTTACAGGTGGATTTTTTACTTGCTCGATGGTTAATTTTTTGGTACAGAAGAACCAGTCATAACATTTAACACTTTCGTCCTTATTCTGCATTCTCTCTTTGGCTGTTCCACAAGAACCGGGAGGAGGAACAATAACATCATCACCGGGCTGCCAATTTGCAGGGGTTGCAATACTATAAGCATCGGCTGTTTGAAGTGCAATAATGACTCTTTTTATCTCGTCAAAATTTCTTCCCAATGAGAGAGGATAGTAAATCATGGCTCTTATAACTCCTTTAGGGTCGATAAAAAATACTGCTCTGACAGCTTTAGTGGAACTTTCGCCAGGTTGGACCATGCCGTATTTATGGGCAACATTCATAGTAATATCTTCTATAAGAGGGAATGTTACTTCGACATTTTTCATGCCTTTAAATTCGATTTTCTCCTTAATTGTTCGTAACCAAGCGATATGGCTATACAATCCGTCAATTGATAAGCCAAGTAACTGTGTGTTTAAAGCATTGAATTCATTTTGCATAGTTGCAAAAGTCATAAATTCAGAAGTACATACTGGAGTGAAGTCGGCTGGATGACTAAATAGGATTACCCATTTTCCTGCATAATCAGAAGGAAAATTAATATTCCCTTGTGTGGTAACTGCTTTAAATTCGGGCGCCCTATCTCCAATGCGTGGCATTGATGTGTTTGTTGCATTTGTTTCTTGAGCCATCAAAGTTGATGACAAAAAGAGACACATAGATAAACAAATTACTGTGCTAATAACGATTTTTTTAATCATGTTAGTTGAATTGTTTTGTTATTCTTACTCATTAGGCTTTTCAGATTTACGCCCCGTTTTTGTAGTGATTTCTGGATTTCACTAGTCTCTTTTAAGATTCTTAGAAGACTTATACGAAGGTATGTATAATAATGATAGGGTGTATCATTTATTTTAGATTTATTTTATATTTTTTTTTACAACGTAATTCCCAATTATGTAAATTTGTTCATTAAAAATAACAATGTCATGAAAAATTCAAAAATCGCACTAACTCTCTTATTTGCATTATTGTTTACTTGCTTTGTAAACACAAATAAGGTACAAGCACAGACAGAAGCTAAAGCAGCAGAGATGGTAACAGCCGTACTCAAAGGGGATATTGTCGAAGTTCAAAAGCTTCTCGACTCCGGAGTCCCTGCCGACATTAAACCCAAAGGGGGGATGCATGCCTTACAAATAGCTGTTCAGAATAACTTTTTAGAAATAGCTAAATTATTGATCGAAAGGGGAGCAAATGTAAATGGCAAAGATATGCGTGGAGCTACTGTTCTTCATTTTGCATATAAAGCACCCATGATGAGGTTATTAATAGAAAAAGGGGCAAAGATGGATAAAGAGTATATGAATCAAACCCCATTTGAACTCTTTGTATCGACCCGCTTTTATACTTCGGAAAGAGAAAAAAAGAAAGCAATCGAAGATATAAAGAAGATGAAATTCAATTCTGCTGTGCAAGCCCAAGCTCTAAAAGTGGCTGAAGCCAGTTGGCTGACCAAACAGGATATTTACGATGTGGTTAATCTTTATGATGAAAAAGGGTATGACCCTACAGCGCTGCGTGGGAAAAAGAAAGAGAAAAGAAGTGCATTGTTTTATGCAGCAGAGGCAAATAACTATGATGCTATACAAGGGATATTAGACCTAAATAAATATACCATAAATGGTATCAGAGAGGAGGCTTACCCCTCTACAGTCCTTGCAATCCTTACAAGGAACCCCATCAGAGATGATGTAGAATATGATGTGCTCGTAACAAATATGGTAAAGCATGGCACTGATGTTAATGAGCTCTCAGACAAGTCTGACGAAGATGTTACCCCCCTAATGATAGCCGGAAAAGCAAACAACCTAAGCAGATGCAAAACCTTAGTCAAATTAGGGGCTTCGGTAACTATAATAAATAGCAATAAAAGAACTGTTCTCTTTTTTGTAACATCATTTCCTGTAGCTAAGTTCCTTGTAGAGAGTGGATCTGACCCTTTAGCTATCGACAGATGGGGACAAACAGTCCTTTTCTACAAAGAAAGTGTTGATTTGCAAAAGTATTATCTCTCTAAAGGGGTAAAAATCAGTACTGAAGATGAAACAGGCAGGACAGCTATATTTACCGTCATAGAGCCTAATCCTGTTAAGTTCTTATTAGATAATGGACAAAATGTTAATACTCTTAGTAAAGAGGGGGATTCCATAATAGATGACTGCATGAAGAGTATTCATGGAGCCTTCAAAATGGGGTACGATATTCAGGATAAATATATACCTAAATTCAAACTCCTCCTAACATACAAGATAAAAAAAGAGTATGTCAAGAAAGCTCTTGACTATGCAAAAGAATCGAGCGCAGATTTTAGCAGAGTAACCCCATTATTTGAGAATTATATAAAATAATGTAAAATATAAAGGTTAAATTTGCGGTCTGTAGTGTAACCCTTAAATAACCTGATGTATGAAGCATAGATTTTTTTTAATGGTGCTATTTTCATTGTTGCTTAGTTTTAATTATGCTAATGGTGAGAATAGTAATATGAATAGTGTTGGAACCGATTCATTAATAATA
>CAZXOP010000070.1:0-9901 GCA_964642235.1 uncultured Muribaculaceae bacterium | reverse complement strand
GTGTTTCATATAACGGTAATAATTAGTCAACAAAAATACGAAATTGTTTATATATTAGAAAAAAATAGTACTTTTGTACCCTTATTTTTGAATCAAAAACTCAGAAGCAATAAATAACATAAAAGAAAAGATATGCAAAACAAAGGACTCGTTAGATTTTTAGCAATCATTCTGGCTATTATCTGCCTTTATCAATTATCATTTACGGCAGCAACAAAAGTTCATGAAAACAAAGCAAGAAAATATGCAGAGAATGCAGCTCTTGTTGAACAGAGTTTGCCCTCATTTTCACAAGTTTCAGACCTCGACAAGGCGTTTTATCTTGACTCTATAAGAAAAGTCAAAGAGAGATATTACATCGACTCGATCTCTGCCGAAAAAGTCTATTTCGGATTTACCTTCAAACAGGTAAAAGAGAAAGAGATATCCCTTGGTCTTGACCTTAAAGGGGGGATGAACGTAATGTTGCAGGTGGAGTTAAGCGATCTTCTAAAAGCGCTTTCAAATAACAACACCTCCCCTCAATTTGTAGAGGCAATAGCTCTTGCAGAGAAAAATCACATTGACTCACGTTCTGATTTTATAACCCTCTTTGCAGATGCATGGAATCAGGTTGCTCCCGGGCAGAGACTCTCCTCCATTTTTGGCACTTATGAAATGGGAGATAAAATCAAACCCGAAAGTACTAATGATGATGTTATAAAAGTTATCCGTGCTGAGGCTGAATCTGCCATCTCGAACTCATTTAACGTGTTGAGAAATCGTATTGACCGTTTCGGGGTAACAGCACCCAATATCCAGAAAATAGGGAATAGTGGAAGAATTCTTATCGAACTTCCCGGTGTTAAAGAACCTGAGCGTGTTAGAAAACTCCTTCAAGGAACTGCATCCCTCGAATTCTGGACTACTCATGAAAATTCAGATGTATATAAATATTTACAAGAGGCTAACGAGGTAATTAAAACTTATCTTGAGGATACTTCAGGAGAGGGTTATGCATTAAAAGAGGTTGCCGAGAAGAAGGCAGAAATCGAAAAGGATAAAGCAGCAACTACCTCAGAAGATCTTGTAGCACAGGTAGCAGAGACAGATAGTCTCTCTGCCGATGAGGTAAATTTTGCTAAAAACAATCCTCTCTTTTATCTGCTTCACCCAAGTATCTATAACGGACAGCTTGCTCCGGGACCTTGCGTGGGGATGGCTCATTATAGGGATACAGCGAAGATTAATGCTCTTATGAAACTCCCTCAGGTTCAGGCATTGTTCCCCTCAGATGTTATTTTCATGTGGAGCAATAAAGCCTCCTCATTGGATAAAACAGCTACCACATTTGAACTTCTTGCTATTAAATCCTCTTCTCGTGACGGAAAGGCTCCTTTGGACGGAGGGGTTATTACTGACGCAAGAGTCTCTTATGCCACTTCAGGAGGAGCTCCCGAAGTAGATATGGCAATGAATGCAGAGGGTGCCAGAGTTTGGGCGCGTTTGACAGCAGATAATATTGGAAAATGTATTGCTATTGTTCTTGATGATATGGTTTACTCTTATCCAAGAGTTCAGGTTGAAATTACCGGAGGACGTTCTCAGATTTCAGGGAACTTCAGCATAACAGAGGCCGAAGACTTGGCTAACGTGCTAAAATCAGGGAAACTTCCTGCTCCTGCAAAAATTGTTCAAGAACAGGTGGTAGGTCCCTCTTTAGGTAGTGAGTCTATTCAGGCAGGGATGCTCTCATTTGCATTGGCATTCCTTCTTGTACTATTATATATGCTCTTCTTCTATAAAGGAGCAGGGGTTGTGGCAGACATTGCACTTACTTGTAACGTGTTATTGTTAATGGGTGCCTTAGTCTCTTTTGGAGCGGTTCTGACACTGCCCGGTATTGCCGGTCTTGTATTGACTCTCGGTATGGCGGTGGATGCAAACGTTATTATCTATGAGCGTATTAAAGAGGAGTTAAGGGCAGGGAAGGCGTTGAGGCTTGCAGTAGCCGATGGTTACAAACATGCATACTCAGCGATTATTGACGGTAACTTAACCACTATTATTACAGGTATTGTCCTCTTTATCTTCGGTTCAGGTCCTGTTCAAGGGTTTGCTACCACATTGGTTGTCGGGATTATTACCTCTATGCTTACTTCCATCTTTATCTCTCGTCTTTTATTCGAAGATAGAATGGCAAGGAATAAGTCAATCTCTTTCTCAACAAAGATTACGAAGAACTTTTTACAGAATACCACTATTAACTTTATCAAACTTCGTAAATATGCTTATGGTTTCTCTATAGTTTTATCTATTATCTGTCTTGTTTCGATTATAGGAAAAGGGTTTACTTATGGTGTTGATTTTACCGGAGGTAGAACTTATGTTGTAAGATTTGACAAGGATGTTACAGCAGAAGAGGTAAGAGAGGCTGTCATGAATGAATTTGGTGAGACAGTGGAGGTTAAACAGTTCGGAGGCGCAAGCCAGATGAAGCTTACTACTAAATATATGATCGAGGATAATACCCCCGAATCTGATGCTATTGTGGATGGTAAATTATACAATGCTTTAAAAGACCTATTTGTTACCCCTTTAACACTTGAAGATTTTACCTCTACTCTTGATAACCCTAATGGTATTATAAGTTCTGATAAGGTAGGCCCCACCATTGCTAATGATATGAAGAGGAATGCTATTATAGCTGTCTTTATTTCACTCCTCGCTATATTTATCTATATAGCTGTTCGTTTCAAAGGGTGGACATGGGGATTAGGCGGTGTCGTAGCCTTGGCACACGACGCATTGATTACCATAGGGTTCTTCTCACTCTTTACCGGAATATTGCCGTTTAGCCTCGATGTCGATCAATCGTTTATAGCGGCGGTGCTGACTATTATCGGTTACTCTATTAATGACAACGTGGTTATCTTCGACCGTATTCGTGAAAATAAAGTACTCTATCCTAAGAGAGACCTTGCTTCAAATGTTAATGATGCTCTTAACAGTACATTGTCGAGAACCGTTAACACAGCAGGTACCACTATAGTCGTTATGTTAGCGATAGCACTATTCGGAGGAGAGGTTATCAGAGGTCTTGCAGTAGCCCTTCTTATAGGTGTTATTTTCGGTACCTACTCATCAGTATTCGTTGGAACCCCTATTATGTACGACTTAAATCAAAGGAGAGAGAGAAAGTTGGCAAAATCTACAACTGCTTCTCCTGCCAAGACCAAATAGTTTTACAATAAATATATAATTAAAAGGCGCTATTAATGCGCCTTTTTTTTATATTTGCAGTCGGAATAAGTTAATAAATGAAACAAATCAATTAAAATCATTAACAAAATGGAACTTCCCTTTGCAGAATCTTACAAAATTAAAATGGTTGAGACCATTAAGAAGAGTACCAGAAAAGAACGCGAACAATGGATTAAAGAGGCTAAATACTCTCTTTTTGCCATTAAAAGCGAACAAGTCTTTATAGACCTGCTGACCGATTCCGGTACAGGGGCAATGAGTGATAAGCAGTGGGGAGCCATGATGATGGGTGATGAGAGTTACGCAGGGGCGACCTCCTTTTTTAATCTTAAAGAGGCTGTTGAGGAGATAACAGGGTTTGAGTATTTCATTCCTACCCATCAAGGGAGAGCTGCTGAAAATGTTCTCTTTTCAGCCCTTATTAAAGAGGGGGATATAATACCCGGCAACTCTCATTTTGATACTACGAAAGGTCATATAGAGTATAGAAGAGCAATAGCTGTTGACTGTACCATAGATGAGGCCAACGACACATCTCTTGAACTCCCTTTTAAGGGGAATTTCGACCTTAATAAACTCGAAGCGTGCCTTAATAAGTATCCAAAGGAGAAGATTCCATTCATTCTCATTACCATAACAAACAATACAGCAGGTGGTCAGCCCGTATCTTTAGAGAATATTAAAGGGGTTGCTGCTATTGCTAAAAAATATGGACATAAGATTCTTTTCGACTCTGCCCGTTTTGCAGAGAACGCCTATTTCATAAAGACCCGAGAAAAAGGGTATGCTCATAAGAGTGTACGCGAGATAGTTAGGGAGGTCTTCTCTTATGGTGATTTTATGACCATGTCCTCTAAAAAAGATGCTATCGTTAATATGGGGGGATTTATAGGGTTCCGTAGAGAGGAGGAGTATAATGCGGCTCGTATGTACACAGTTATGTTTGAAGGGTACCTCACTTATGGGGGGATGTCAGGACGTGATATGAATGCTTTAGCACAGGGGCTCTATGAGGGGACTGAGTTTGAATATTTGGAAACAAGGATTAAGCAGGTAGAATATTTGGCCAAGAAACTTGATGAATATGGGGTTCCGTATCAGAGACCTGCCGGTGGTCATGCTATTTTTATAGATGCAAAGAAATTCCTCGTTAATGTCCCTAAGGAGCAGTTTATAGCACAGACTCTCGGTATAGAGCTCTACCTTGAGGCAGGGATCAGAGGTGTGGAGATAGGGGCATTGCTTGCAGATAGGGATCCTGTTACTCGTGAAAACAGATACCCTGCTCTTGAACTTCTTCGTCTGGCTATTCCAAGACGTGTTTATACTAATAATCATATCGATTATGTGGCTGCTGCCCTTAAAAATGTTTATGACCGTCGAGCCGAGATAACGACAGGGTATAGAATTGTTAAGGAGCTCCCTATAATGCGCCACTTTACCATCGAGATGGAAAAAGTTAAATAATATGATAGATAAAATCTTCAATATTAAGTCTGAAGAGGAATTTGCTTCGACTTGTTTGGAGGTTTTTCTCTTTCAATCTGCACATTGTGCGGTTTATCGTGATTTTGTTGGTTTGTTGGGAATCTCTCCGGCGAGTGTTACCTCTCTGGAGAGCATCCCCTTTTTACCGATAGAACTATTTAAATCTAAGGAGGTAGTCTCAGATAGACCATTTATTATTAAAAACAAAAGCAACATTACTTTTACAAGTAGTTCCACTTCAGGGATGATCCCTTCAAAGCATATTGTCTCCGATGTTTCTATTTACCAGGAGAGTTTTTACCGCGGTTTCAGGCTCTTTTACGGAGATCCGAGCCAATATGCGATTCTTGCCCTGCTTCCCTCTTATTTGGAGAGAAAAGGGTCTTCTTTGGTCTATATGGCGGAGGCTCTAATAAAAGCTTCCGGGGATAAACGGAGCGGTTTTTACCTTTATGACTTCGATTCACTTTACAATGCACTTATCCAATTAAAGGGTGAAGGGAAAAAGACGCTTCTTCTGGGGGTCTCCTTTGCTCTTTTGGATTTTGCAAAAAAGTACAAATTACAAAGCTCACCTGATTGGGAGTTAATTCTTATGGAGACCGGAGGGATGAAGGGGAGAGGTGAGGAGATTTCACGCGAACTTCTTCATTCGAAGCTTATGGACTCTTTCGGTGTCAGGAAGGTAAATTCGGAGTACGGCATGTGTGAACTCCTCTCGCAAGCATACTCTTCGGGGGATGGAGTTTTTAAGTTCCCTCCTTGGGGAAGGGTGGTGGTAAGAGACCCTCTTGACCCTTCTCGGCAGCTCCCCTCAGGGGAGAGGGGTCCTATTAATATAATTGACCTTGCAAATCTTAACTCTTGCTCTTTTATTGCAACGCAGGATATAGGAAAAAACCTCCCTTCAGGTGAGTTTACCGTTGAAGGGAGGCTTTCTAATGCTCAAAGGCGGGGGTGTAATATGCTGCTCGAGTAGTTACTCCCCGAATACCTTCTTTAATAGATCTTCATAATTCTTTGCCTCTTCCGGAGCCCCGTTTTTCTCCAATATATCTACTGCATGATAATAGAGTGAGATATTGTTCTCAACATCAGACTTAGAGAGGTAACTCTTCGCAAAAGGAGAAGCAAATAACTGAATAGCAAGTAGTGTCTCCTGCTGGAATTTATCCGCAAGTAATAATCCCTTCTCTTTTTCACCGGCCAACATATAGAGACGGATAGTCTCTAAAACTATATATTCATTAACAGAGTATAAAATGCTTGAGTTTAAAGGGAAATTTTTAGGAGTTACCACCTCTTGCATTTTATCAAGCACCTCTATGGCCTTGGCTTTTTCTCCCTTTTCATAGAGTCCCAAAGCTGTCTGATAGAAGATGTTTCTAACATTCATGACGCCGTTAAAAGTGTAAAGGTTCTGATAGTCTATAGTAATGGTGGTATCAGCAAGACTCTCCCATCTATATTCATTCATTACTTTATTATACATATAGTCAGCGTTGATATACCCTATTTCCGCAACTTTGGTTTTACTCTGTATAGGAACGAATTTATATGCATATCCGTTAAACTCAAGATAATTTCTAAGCCCTAATTCTAAATCACCCCCCATGGAGACAAAATAGATAGGTCTATCCCAATTATAGTTTGCGAAAAAGTCGAGCATCATTAGTTCAGGCTTGGAGAGGTTGGTTTTGCCATCCGAGAAGTCGATATACATAGTATCCACTATTAAATCAGCATCTTCAGGGGCCACAATCCCATATTTCAGGACATTCTCCTTATTTACAGGAAGCCTTAGTCTTTTTGAAACAATATAATCGAGGTTTTCACCATATCTCTTAACTTTAACCCTTGGGTCCTTAAATAAATCTATAGCCTCTTTTACGGTAATAGGTCTATTTACCCTATCTATTATCGGGATAAACTCGTTAGTTCCGTATAGATACTGTTCTCTCTCGATAGAGAGTGGAATAGGCTCAGAGTCATATACTTTATATTTCATCTGGTCTATATACCAGTCTGTACCAAGAAGAGAGGTGTTCATTATTCTAATGTCTGTGCGAACCTCTTCGACCTCCTGGATATACCAGAGTGGGAAGGTGTCGTTATCTCCATGTGTAACGAGAACAGCATTTTTATCGCAAGAGGCTAAATAATTATATGCCATATCTCTCGCCGTATATCTTCCACTTCTGTCGTGGTCGTCCCATGTCTGACTTACCATCTGAATGGGTACAAGAAGCGAAATGATAGTAGAAAAGAGAGCAAGATAGGTATTAGAGATCTTAAATTTCTTAAACGCTCTGGTTAAAAGGTTATAAATAGCTAACACTGCAAGCCCAATCCAGATAGAGAAGACATAGAAGGAGCCTGCGTAGGCATAATCTCGCTCTCGAACCTGATAAGGGGGCTGGTTGAGGTAAACCACTATGGCTAATCCTGTTAGCAAGAAAAGGAGTGCTGTTACCCACCAGTTCTGTTTATCTTTACCAAGCTGGAAGAAGAGTCCTATTAATCCGAGTAGCAGAGGCAACATATAGAAATGGTTTTTGGCAACATTGTTTACCAAGTAGTCCGGTCCCACACTCTGGTCGCCTAAACGGGGATTATCAAATATCTTTATACCACTCTCCCAGTTCCCTTTTACCGGGTCTTGATATGGACTATGGATGTCGTTTTGACGTCCCGCAAAGTTCCACATGAAGTATCTCATATACATCCAGTTAACTTGGAAATCAAAGAAGTAGTTGAGGTTTTCTTTAAATGTGGGCATTTTACGGTCGCTTCCCGGGAGTTTCTTCCCTTTTCCGGTATAGGTCTCATAAAATGAGATATGGTCTGAAGAGCTACTCCACATCCTTGGGAAGAACATTTTAGCTTCAGCAGGGTATGAAACATCGAGTGGACCATCTGCCTTATAATACTTATCCCCAAGCGGTGTCCAATATTTAGGGATATTAAAATCTTTTGGAACGGAAGCAAATGTCTGCCCATAAACAAGAGGATTTTTTCCGTATTGTTCTCTGGCAAGGTACCTTACTAAAGTATATGGATTATCGGGTTGGTACTCATTAGTAGGGGTATTCGCTGATGAGCGGATAATTACAATCGAGAAGAGTGAATACCCTATTACTATCATAGTAAAAGAGAGGAAGATGGCATTTGCAATCGCTTTTCCTTTTTTGTAGGTAAGAAAAACAGCAAGGAAACAGGCAGCAAGGAGCAGAATCATAAAAACTAACGCTCCGGAGTTAAATGGAAGCCCAAATACATTAACAAATAGTAAATCAAACCAAGCAGCGAACTTTGGGAGTAGCGGAATAATACCATATAATACTACTGCAAGTATTGCTCCTGAAAGCATAAGGACACCAAACCCTTTCCAGAAAGTGGGGTTTTTGGTCTTTTTATAATAATAGATAAAGGCGAGTGCAGGAATAGTCAGTAAGTTCAAAAGGTGAACACCGATAGAGAGCCCCATAAGGAAAGCTATAAGGATAATCCATCTGTTGGCATATTTCTCCTCTGCCTCCTCTTCCCATTTTAGCATAATCCAAAAGACTACCGCCGTAAAGAGAGAGGACATCGCATAAACTTCTGCTTCCACTGCCGAAAACCAGAAAGTGTCAGACCAACAATATGCTAATGCTCCGACCAACCCGGCTCCAAATAACGCAATAGCATTTCCGGTAGAGAGGTGTGTGTCATTATTTTTCTCATATATTCTTCTTCCTAGATGAACAATGGTTAGATAGAGGAAGAAAATAGTGAATGCGGAGCAGAGTGCGCTCATAATGTTAACTGCCATTGCAGCATGCTCTTTACCTGAGAAAAGGGTGAAAAACCGAGCGATTATATTAAACACTGGGTTTCCAGGGGGGTGTCCAACTTCAAGTTTATATGAAGAAGCGATAAATTCTCCGCAGTCCCAGAAACTTGTTGTAGGCTCTATCGTGGAGAGGTAAGTAAATGATGCAACCACAAGAACGACTGTAGCAAAAATGCGGTTGAAAAGTTTGAATTGCCTTTGGTTCATATCTGTTTTTATATATGTTTCTACTGTTTAATGCGCAAATATACGAATTTCATTATTTATAATTAATTTTGCAAAAATTTAACCAATATGCCCGAACAAGATTGGAAAAGTCGCTTAGGTGTAGTTTTTTCCACTAATCCAGACTTTAAATATGAAAAAGAAGGTGTAGAAGAGGAGGAGAACACCCCACCTCCGGCTTCTCAGAAGCTAATTGTCTCTATTGACCGTAGAGATAGGGGAGGAAAGCAAGTAACGCTTATAAGGGGGTTCAAAGGCAAAAAGGAGGATTTAGAGGTTTTGTCTAAAACTCTCAAAACCAAATGTGGGGTTGGAGGGTCGGTTAAAGAGGGGGAGATTATTATTCAAGGTGATTTCAGAGATAGGGTTGTAGAGTTGTTAAAGGGTATGGGGTATGTTGCAAAGCGGGGAAATTAGAGAGGTTCTTCCTATAGATAGTGCCTTTGTAGGTTCGACTATTTCGATTCCGGATATCTCCAATATCGTAATTGAATCTCCTATATTTAGCAGAGGCACTATAGGGCTATTTATCCTCTTTTTATTACTTTTATTCTTCCTCTTTGAGAGGAAGATTGCCACTCTGTTTCCAAAACTTTTCTCCTCACTGTTTTATAAAAGAGATGCATTGAAAATTATAGAAACTCCCATTTTAGCATTAGGTCAAGTGATTATTTTTGCACTCTGTTGTCCGATTTTAGTCTCCTTATTTATCCGTTATGAGCATTTTTCAGGAATAATTATCTCATCACTCTCCCCCGGATTAAACTTTTTTATAATTATTGCCACCATTTATGCCATTTTTCTACTTAGAAAGTTAGTTTTAACCATAATACCCACAGTAACAGGCTATAAAGAGCTTTTTTCTATAACAGCGAGCCTCACTTTAACCTTTTTCATCTTATTTACATTAATTTCTTCCATCCCTTTGCCTTTTACTTTTTTTGTTAATAATATTAATTTTAAAGCCCTTCAAATCTTTGAATATGTGGTCTTTGGGATAGTTTACGTCTTCTATCTGATATCCCTATATAGATTATTTATTTCATTTCATGTTTCACAGTTTTTCACCTTTTTGTATCTTTGCACTTTGGAAATTTTGCCTGTGGCAGT
>CAZXOP010000069.1:0-10092 GCA_964642235.1 uncultured Muribaculaceae bacterium | reverse complement strand
CTATCTTCGCTTTAGATGAGTTATATGCAGTAAAATTAAAGGCTACTTTTTTACACTGAAACTGAGCCATGCTCTTTTGCATAGAAACGAGAAGCGACTCCGATGAGGGTTGCGCATTAACACCTAAAGTCAAAAAGGTAAAAATGGAGAGAAGGAAAAACATTTTTTTATACATAGAGCCCTATTTTTAATTGGTTTCCTACCCAAGTGTACTCAAAAGTTGTTCCAAAGAGTCAAAACTTGTATAATTAACATCTCTTGGCTTACCGCCACCGACTGATGGTCCGACAATACCTACTTCATAAAGTTGATCCATAATAGATCCCGCCCTATTATGCCCTATCCTGAACCTCCTCTGCAATAGAGAAGTGGAACCTGACTGTTCACGCACAACAAGTCTTGCAGCCTCTTCAAAAAGTTCATCCCTTCCACCGCCGCCACTGACTACTGCACCTGAACTCCCGCCCGATGCCCCCTTATCTTCAGGTATATACTCCGGAAGGTCAAAAGCTCTTCCATAACTCTGCTGCCCCGAGATATACTCCGCAATACTCTCCACCTCCGGTGTATCGATAAAAGCACATTGAACCCTGATAAGTTCTGCGCTCCCTGCCGAAACAAGCATATCACCACGCCCCACAAGCTGATTGGCACCTGACTGGTCAAGAATGGTCTTGGAGTCCACACTCGAAATAACACGGAAAGCAATACGGGCGGTAAAGTTGGCTTTAATCGTCCCTGTAATGATATTAGTAGTAGGTCTTTGAGTCGCTATAACTAAGTGAATACCAATAGCACGAGCTAACTGCGCAAGTCTCGCCATAGGATCCTCAATCTCCCTTCCGGCAGTCATAAGAAGATCCGCAAACTCATCTATAATTACCACTATAAAAGGCATATACTGATGTCCTTTATTAGGATTAAGTTTACGCGACAGGAACTTTTCATTGTACTCCTTAATATTTCTGACACCGGCAGCCTTCAAAAGGTCGTAACGGGTATCCATAAGTTTACAGAGCGACCTGAGAGTATAGACAACTTTCTGAGTATCAGTAATAATAGCATCCTCCTCATCGGGGAGCTTCGCCAAATAATGTTTGACAATAGGTTCATAAAGGGAGAGTTCCACTTTCTTTGGATCCACCAAGACCAATTTTAACTCCGCAGGGTGTTTCTTAAAGAG
Source organism: uncultured Muribaculaceae bacterium (assembly GCA_964642235.1). Classification (GTDB taxonomy): domain Bacteria; phylum Bacteroidota; class Bacteroidia; order Bacteroidales; family UBA932; genus CAYSND01. The sequence goes on along the minus strand of CAZXOP010000069.1, from coordinate 8,909 downwards.
CAATGAGGTAATTATTGCATTCAATCCCACAGATTTCCCCTGCCCCGTGGCACCTGCAATCAAGAGGTGAGGCATCTTCGCAAGATCGTGGATCATAACAGAATTTGCAATGGTCTTCCCCAATGCTACCGGAAGGTCAAATTTGGACTCCTGAAACTTAGGATCTTCAAGGAGAGAGCGCATTGAAACAATACTCGGTTTTTCGTTTGCCACTTCGATTCCAACTGCATTGCTCCCTTCAAGAGTAACCACACGCACCCCCTTCGCAGCAAGTGAACGTGCAATATCCTCCTCAAGTTTTTTAATGGAAGAGACCCTTACTCCGGGAGCAGGGACCACCTCATAAAGGGTAACTGTAGGACCCACCCTTGCCGAAATTTTAGATATTGCTATCTTGAAATCCTGTAAGGTTTCCGAAATTTTCCTATTGTTCTTTTCAAGCTCCTCACGTGAAACATTGAATTTCTGTGCCTTGTACTCCTCAAGCAGAGTAATGGGAGGAAATTTATATCTCGAAAGACTAAGTCTTGGGTCATACTTCTGTCTCCAATCCGCATCCGAAAGTTCCTCATCACTCTCCTCTTTCTGATCGAAAACCTCAAACTCATGGTCAGGGTCAATCTCCTCCCTCTTATATGGATAGGGAGGGTCAAGCTCGATTTCTCCCACCAACTCATCAATCTCCTCCTGCACCGGCTCCGGCTCAGGCTCAGAAGTAGGCTCACCCCCTGTGTCAGACTGTTCCCACTCTTTAATCTCAAATTTCACCTCATCAACTTTAGGAGTCTCCTTCTCCTCTGCAATCTCCTCTTCCACAGACTCTTCACTCTCATCCTCGATACCTGCCTCCACAGAATCACCCTCCTCTTTCTTCTTAAACATCTTGTCGAAAAGGGCATAAAATTTATCTATTACCTTTCTACTCAATAATATCAACCAAGTAATAAGAAGGAAGGAAACCACACACCCTGCCCCTATTTTCCCAAGCATTGCACAGAGCCACTCATTGATATAATACCCATAAGAGCCCCCTGCTCCTTGTCCAAAAAGGGAATTAAATGAGGTAAAAGAGAAGATATAAGAGAAAAGCATCGATAAGACAATACACCCTAAAAGGGACATAAAGAAGAGTCTTACGATTCTGACACTCTTTATCTTAAAACAAAAAATGGCAACGCCGCCGAGAAAGAAAGGGATAATGAATGCCCCTAAACCAAAGGTTTTAGATATTAAGAAATTTGACCAAATAAAACCGATCCTTCCCCCACCATTTTCTACTCCTGTGAGGTTTCTAAATAGGTCTGATTCGAATAAAAGGCTCTGATCTCCACGCCATGTAAAGAGATATGAAATCAGAGAAACAAGCGTAAAGAGAGCAAATAACGCAAAGAGTACTCCGCAAATAAAACGAAGCACTACTTTGGTCGTTGAATCATGCTCTACTTTCTTAACTTGTTTTTCCTTCTTAACCGGTTTTACTTGCTTTTCCATCTTTTCTTATTGTTCTTACCGCTTTTACGGTGCACTTTACCCTGACCCCCTGCATTTGGAGCCATAATTCCGGGACGGTTGAAAGTCTCCTTGTCTGAGATGGACTCAAGATGTATATGTTCGGGAACAATCAGGCGTCCTTCTGAAAGTTTACGTATATCGTTAAAAATAGTCTCCTCCGATACCGAGTCCTTATTCCAAATAAGATACTGCTGTCGCATATAGGAAGCCATTGTTTTAATCATAGCATCTTTAAGCTCTCCCTCCTCTTTAGATGCGATAACATCTATCATGTTCTGAATATTTCTTCCGTAGTGAGCTGCTTTTACAGGCTTTGTTTCCAATGGAATGGCATCAGGTTTAGCATCAAATGTCTCTTGTGTAGGGGCGGGATATGGAGAATCAATATCGAGATCGAAACCTGCTATTAAATGAACATGATCCCAAAGCTTATGCTTATAATCATTCATATCTCTAAGTGAAGGATTAAGAATTGCCATTATCTTTACGACCTCCTTTATCTGCTCGTTCCTCTTTTCACGATCGGGAATCAGCTTTACCTGCTCTATCATCTTCTGAACATGCCTTCCATACTCGGGCATGGTTAACTTTTCTCTTGTGGTATTATAATCCATCATATTTAAATTTCAGCAAATATAGCGAATTTTTAACTATATTTGTGATGTAAAAAAAATATATTATGGTAAATGTACTTGTAACAGGGGCAAAAGGACAACTCGGTTCTGAAATACGGTTATTAACAGAGGGGAAGGGGAACTTCTTCTTTTCTGATATTCCGGAAATGGATATCTGCGATTTTTCAAGTGTGAACTCATACGTGAAAGAGCATAAAATAGGGGCAATTATTAATTGTGCTGCCTATACCAAGGTGGACAATGCTGAAGATGAGCCTGAAATAGCATATAAAATAAATGCAGAAGGGGTTAGAAACCTCGCTGCAGTAGCTCTCGAAAATGATGCAACACTTATTCACATCTCCACTGACTATGTTTTCGATGGTCATGGTATAAACAGAGTCGAAAAATCAGAGCAGAGCAGCACATCTTCACCTCGCCCCTACCGTGAAAGTGATGCCTGCTCCCCGGCCACAGTATATGGACGCACCAAACTTGCTGGGGAAACCGCACTACGGGAATCAGGATGTAAATCAATAATAATCCGCACTGCATGGCTCTACTCCATCTTCGGAAATAATTTCGTCAAGACTATACTCTCCCTTGCCCATAAAAACGGTACTGTTAGAGTAGTCTCAGACCAGATAGGCTCCCCCACTTATGCCAAAGATCTCGCTAAGGCTATTCTGCATACTCTCCCCAAACTCGAAGATCGTCCCCGTTACGGAGAGGTTTTTCATTATAGTAATGAAGGGGTCTGCTCGTGGTACGAATTTACCCGTGCAATTATGGAGATTTCCAAACTTGACTGCACCATTATACCGATCTCCTCAGATCAATTCCCCTCAAAGACCGAGAGACCTAAATGCTCTCTTCTTGATAAAGAGCTGATAAAGGTAACATTCGGGGTAGAAGTCCCACAGTGGAAAGATAGCCTTAAAGAGATGCTTGCCACAGATTTTTAAGAAGTATAGTTACTATGATTAATAACCTTAAAATTAGAACCATGAAGAATAATAAAATGATTTCAGCACCTACTGTCGGCCTATATTTATCCTGTTTTGCCGGAGTGTTGGGATATTACGGTATTACTTCTTGCTCTGAAAGTCAAAAGATAGTCAATGAAGAGAGTAAAGAGAAGAGACCTCTGAACATCGTTTACATTATGAGCGATGACCATGCCCGTCAAATGATTAGTTGTTATGACCAAAGACACATTCAGACCCCAAATATCGACAGGATAGCAGAGGGGGGTGTCCGATTTTCTAATGCCTTCGTAGCAAACTCTATTTCAGGACCAAGTCGTGCATGCCTCCTTACAGGAAAACATAGCCATAAAAATGGCAAACTCGATAATCATACCTCTTTTGACGGTTCTCAACAGACTGTTCAGGAGTTACTCAGAAATGGGGGGTATCAGACAGCTATGATAGGGAAATGGCACCTTGACAGCGAGCCTACTAATTTTAACCATTGGGAGATTCTTCCGGGGCAGGGGAGTTATTATAATCCTGACTTTATTACCCCTGAAGGTAAAAAGAGATACGCAGGGTATGCCACTACCATTACAACAGATCTTGCCCTTGAATGGCTCGAAAATGGGAGAGATAAGGCTAAACCTTTCTGTCTCTTCCTACACCATAAGGCACCACATAGAAACTGGATGGCCGACACAGCCTATTTATCTCTATATGAAGATAAAATATTTGATGTCCCCTCTAATTTCTTCGATGACTACAGCGGAAGGGTTGCAGCAGCCCAGCAGGAGATGAGTATCGCCAGCGACCACGATATGGATATCGTTAATGACCTTAAAATGGTACGTCCGGGGGTAAAAACACGCCTCTCAGATGCCTATATTTATGGAGAATATGCCCGCCTCGATTCAGACCAAAAGAGTAAATGGGATGCCCATTACCAACCTATTATAGACTCCTTCTACGCAGCAAACCTTTCAGGAAAAGAGCTCGCCTTATGGAAATACCAACGCTACATGCGTGATTATTCAAAAGTTATAAAAAATCTTGACGATAATATAGGGCGCCTCCTCGATTACCTTGAAGAGCATGATATGCTTGAAAACACCATTATCATTTATACCTCAGACCAAGGATTTTATATGGGTGAACATGGGTGGTTCGACAAGAGGTTTATGTACGAAGAGTCCTTCTCTACCCCTTTGGTAATGCATCTGCCTAAAGAGTTTGTAAAACATGGAGAGATAAAAGCATTGGTACAGAACATAGACTTTGCCCCGACAATGCTTGCAATTGCAGGGGTTCCTATACCCGAAGATATTCAGGGGGTATCCCTTCTACCACTGCTCCAAAATGAGAAAACACCCTCCGGATGGCGTAAATCTCTCTATTACCATTACTATGAGTACCCTGCCGAACATGCAGTCAAACGCCACTATGGTGTAAGAACCACGAAGTATAAACTCATCCATTTCTATAATGATATAGATACATGGGAGCTTTATGATATTAAAAGGGACCCAAAAGAGATGAATAATCTCTTTGGAGAGCCCAAATATAAAAACTTAACTAAAAAATTAAAATCGGAACTACTTCGTCTTCAAGAGGTTTATGATGATCCTATAAGGAATTCCGAGTAGTTCTAATCTAACTTAGCAGTTGCCAAAGGTAATGCAGCGGCATCTTTTGGAGAGAGTTTAATTTCGGAGGAGGGAACCATCCATTTGATTCCAACAGCAGGGTCGCTCCATAAGAAAGACCCCTCAGCACTTGGGGTATAAAACTCTGAGCACTTATATTGGAATATGGTATTCTCTTCGAGAACGACGAATCCATGTGCAAAACCTGCAGGGATTAAGAGTCCTAACTTATTATGTTCACTTAGAACCACCGAAACATATTTACCAAATGTGGGGGATCCGGGACGAATATCGACAGCAACATCCTGCACGCTCCCCTTAACCACCCTCACTAATTTTGCTTGAGCAAAGGGGGCCCTTTGGAAATGCATCCCACGGAGTACTCCGCGACTTGACATCGACTCATTGTCCTGAACGAAGGAGAGGTCAAGCCCTGTCACATCCCTGAATTTTTTTTGTGAGAAGGTTTCAAAAAAATATCCTCTGGAATCACCGAAGACCTCAGGCTCTAAGATAAAAACACCATCTATTTCTGTATCAATTCTTTTCATTTTCCTTTTTACTTTCTTTAGTATCTAATAATTTAGCTGTTTGCTGATAATGGACAAAAAGTTCTTCAGTAGCAAGGGACATTTTGGTTACTGAAAAATCCTCCCCTTTAGGAAAGACATAAAATGTGTTTTTCAGCGTACTAAGGTCAATACAGTCCCCTTTTGCCTCATCCATTGTGTAATTATACTCAATGTGGACAGAGTAGAGAGCAGACGGGGGAAGTTTTACATTAAATTCTCCCTCCCCATATTTTCCTGTCAACTCGAACCCATTACTATTGTGGGTTAAGGTTCCACTCCCTAAATTAATAAATCCACGGGAGTTAGGAAGCATTTTTATTCTCACCTCCCCCTCATAAAAATAACTTCCGGAGAGGACCTCTTTTCTGACATTTTCCCTCTCCCACTCATACCAAGATGGGATATGTGAGAAATAAGTCTCTCCCACTTCAGCTCTAAGTTCCCCATACTCTGTAACATGCCACTCTTTACCGCAAGCATTACATAAAAGTTGGGTCCCTTTTGAAGTCATTCGATACTCTTTCTTGCAGTGAGGACACTGATATAGCACTTTATGAAGCCCTTCTGCCCTCTTTTTATATTTAACCCTTATTTTATTCTCTTTCTGCCACTTAAAATCGTCATACAAAAAGGCTTCATTTAATCTTCTGTTTAACTCTTCGGCACTTAAAGTATCAATCTCTCTTTGATTAAAAAGGAGAGACATCTTGGCGGCAGTACGAATTTTCCTGTTTTTAGGGTTATAAAATGGCTGAACAATATGATTCCCCTGAGTTATCAATGTAACTACCGGAACTTTTAATAGTTTTACCAACTTCCCGAGCGAAGCAGGCAATATCGCATTAGTACCACATAAAGAGTACCTCGCTTCCGGGTAAACAGCAGCTATTTTCCCCCTCTCCATAACCTTCTGAAGGTTTCTTACCAGAGAGATATCATTAGTGAACTTCCTTTTACCGATACACCCTACGCTCCTCATAAGCCACTCTCTCCCTATAAACCCATCCACCGCCACGACAAAATAGGCTTGGTGAGGGAATGTGGCGGCAGTTGCCACTTTCATGTCGTAGAAAGAGTTATGATTACAGAGTAAAAGATATGGGGGCTTCACTCCCTCCATATTAATTTTTTCGATTTTGGTACGGTGTCTAAAAATAGAGGGGTAACTAATTACCCAAGTTACAGGGCGGAGAAACCATCTGACACGACCGGGTTCCTTTGCCATATCAAATTTCTTGACCCCTTTGATAACAACATCATCATTCATAAGAAAAGGTTTTAGTAGTACAGGTTATGTGCAAAAGTACAATTAATATTTTATTTACAAATACTCTCTCTCTTCTACTCCTCTTCTATCTCCCCGGAAAGCTCTTTAATGCTCTCCTTAGAGATAACTTTAAGATCCTCTAATTTCTTGGCAGTGGTTAAAATCGACTGACGCCCCCTTAGTTTACTTTTCGCCTTATCATATTCAGCCATTGTTTTATCAAAGGTCTTCCCTATCCCATCAAATATATTTACGAAAGCACTAACTCTGGTCAACAACTCACTAGCAGTACTCATAATAATCTCCATATTTTTCTGTTGCTGCACCTGAACCCATGATGTCTCTATAATCCTAAGCATTGCAAAGAGATTTGATTCCCCTGCTATTATAACCTTTTGATTAAACGCCTGATGCCACATTACTTTATTGTTCTGATAAAAGAGCTGAAAAGCCCCCTCATTAGGGGTAAACATAACCACATATTCGAGGCTCTCCTTTCCCGACTGCTTTACATATTGGGAGTAATTCTTCTTAGAGAGATCTCTGTAGTGGGCCTCCATGCTCTTAAGGTGTTGTTTCTCGGCTTCACTCCTCTCCTCGTCACTCCCCGCATTACAATATTTAATATATGCATCTAAACTCACCTTGGAGTCAATCACCACCGATTTGTTTTCGGGAAGAAATAACAATACGTCAGGAATAAGTTTTTTATCACTCTCCTCATGCCTTATCGGAGTCCCATCGACATCCCTGATCATATTCTGTCGCACAAAATTATCCCCCTCCTTTAGCCCCATATTCTCAAGAAGGGTGGTGAGAACCACCTCCCCCCAATTCCCCTGCATCTTATTGCTCCCTTTCAATGCCGAGGCCAAATTACTCGCCTCCTTGCTTATGGCATTGGTCTGCTCAAGCATCGATTTAATCTGCTCCTCTATAGAGGCGCTATTCTTTATCGACTTCTCTTTTGAATCCTCGACAGCCTTCTTGAACTCCTCCATCTTGGTCGAAAGAGGTTCGATAATACTCTTCATCTCCTTCTCGTTATACGAAGTGAGGTCCTTCGATTTCTCCTCTAAGAGTCTGTTTGCAGACTCCTTAAAAACCAATTTCAATGCCTCCATCTGCTCCTTCAGGTTCTTCTCTGACTGCTCCCTTGCATCCTTGAGTTGTTTTTCGTATTGTTCTCTATTCTCCCTTACCTGTTTCTCGGAACTCTCCTTACTCTCCCGAAGGGCAATATTAAGGAACTCTGCCTCCTTCTTAGAAGAGGCAATCTCCGCAGCTAATTCATTGTTCTTGGTTTCAAGCATCTTTATCTCAAGTTCTCTCGCGTGAACTCTCTTCGTGGTAAAAACCCATCCCACGATGCCTCCAACAAGCAAAGCTGTTATTGCAACTAAAAAATAAACCATAATATTACTCTGAAAATTTTTATAAATATCAGAAAAATAATTTGATTTTCTATCTTTGTAGATAAAATATTATAAAATTATGGCGCAAAAACCCTCCATACCTAAGGGAACCAGAGATTTCGGTCCGGCAGAAATGGTTAGTAGAAATTATATCTTCGATACTATTCGCACTGTTTTTCATAAATACGGCTACGCCCCTATTGAGACTCCGGCAATGGAAAACCTGACCACTCTTCTTGGAAAATATGGTGAAGAGGGAGATCGCCTCCTTTTCAAGATATTGAACTCCGGAGATGCTTTTGCGGGGATAGATTTTGAAACTTCTCCTATAAATAGCAATGCTCTCTCTCTTCAGGTCTGTGAGAAAGGGCTCCGTTATGATTTAACGGTACCTTTTGCCCGTTTCGTTGTTCAACATCGTAATGAGTTAGTTTTTCCTTTTAAGAGGTACCAGATTCAACCTGTTTGGCGCGCAGACCGTCCACAGAAAGGTCGCTACCGCGAATTTTACCAGTGTGATGTGGATGTTATCGGGAGTGATTCACTTCTAAATGAGTTAGAGCTCGTACAGATAGTACACGATGTTTTTCATCTCCTTGGAATCGGTGTCTGCCTAAAGATCAATAACAGAAAGGTCTTGACAGCGTTAGCCGAAATTTCAGGGCACCCCGATAAACTTATTGATATAACTGTTGCAATAGATAAAATAGATAAAATAGGGCTCGATGCTGTAAAAGAAGAACTTACAGAGCGAGGGCTTGACCATAAAAGTATCTCCATAATAGAGCCTATACTACTACTTTCAGGGAGCAACGAAGAGAAGATAGCAGCAATGCGTCCACTACTTGCCTCATCAGAGATAGGGGTACGCGGACTAAACGAACTCGAAGAGCTCTTCTCCCTAATTAATTC
>CAZXOP010000068.1:0-10098 GCA_964642235.1 uncultured Muribaculaceae bacterium | reverse complement strand
AAAAAAAACAGGCGTTGTTACGGCAACGTCTGTTTTTTTATCTATATTTGCGGGCTAAATTGTAAAAGTATATGAGTGATAATTCGTTGGCAGACAAACTGAGAGACCTGCATCATAAATTTGAGACCCTCTCCGAGCAGATTTCGGATCCTAATACCATCTCCGATATGAAACGCTATGTTCAGTTGAATAAGGAGTATAGGGAGTTAGAGCCTGTGGTAGCGGCCGGGGATAGATATTGTAAAATGGTTTCAGACTACGAGGGGGCCAAAGAGATTCTTGTTAATGAAAAGGATGAAGAGTTAAGAGAGATGGCTAAGGAGGAGGTTGCTGCCATTGAGGAGGAGCTTCCAAAGTTGGAAGAGGAGATAAAATTGCTCCTTATCCCGAAGGATCCTCAAGATAGTAAGAATGCAATTATGGAGATCAGAGGGGGAACAGGTGGAGACGAAGCTGCAATTTTTGCAGGGGATCTTTTTAGGATGTATGCTAAGTTTGCGGAACGCAAAGGGTGGAAGTTAGAGATTACCGGTCAGAGTGAAGGGACTTCAGGAGGTTTTAAGGAGTTGATCTGCAAGGTTTCAGGTCATGGTGTTTACGGAGTGCTGAAGTATGAGAGTGGGGTGCATAGAGTTCAAAGGGTGCCGCAGACCGAGACTCAGGGGAGGGTTCACACCTCCGCAGCCTCTATTGTTGTATTGCCGGAGGCAGACGAGTTTGATATTGAACTTAATATGAACGATATAAGAAAGGATACCTTCTGCTCCTCAGGTCCCGGAGGGCAGTCAGTGAATACTACCTACTCTGCTATCCGATTGACCCATATCCCTTCGGGTATTGTCGTTCAGTGTCAAGATGAGAAGTCCCAGTTAAAGAATTATGATAAAGCACTTTCAGAACTTAGAACCAGATTATATAATTTGGAATATGAGAAGTATCTGAATGAGGTCTCTGCTAAAAGAAAAACAATGGTGGCGACAGGGGACCGTTCTGCTAAGATTCGTACTTATAACTACCCTCAGTCAAGGGTAACCGATCATAGAATTAACTATACGATGTATAACCTTCCTGTCTTTATGGATGGTGCTATCCAAGAGGTTATAGATGAACTTCAAATAGCTGAAAACGCTGAAAGACTCAGGAGCGCCGGCGAGTAATTACTTTTTTTACAGTAAATAATATAACCCCTATAATAAGTAGGGTTAGCAACGCATTATATAGGATGGTTTTAACTAAATTTACTGAATGTTCTTGGAAAGTGAATAAACTGCTCCCCTCTTGATATCGGGCAAAAGCGTTTGTAAATATTACGACTCCTGAGGAGAATCCTGCCTCTAATCTAATGTATGAGTCGTCATTGCGGAATTTATAGTTGGCAAAATCTGTTTTAATGAGTGAGTCTCTTCTAAAGCCATTCTCTCCGACTATAATTATGTACTCTGCAGGTTCTGAAAGGGATATGTAGAGAGAGTCCCCTGAAAGACCGATATTTTTTATAGCTGGAAGGGTTTGATTTTCTATGATTTTTATCTCCTTATCTCCGTTTCCGAAATCGGGCATTCTCATGGTATAAAAGCACCCCTCTTTAAGAGTTTTTAGAATGTCACCATAGCTGTGTGAAGGGGTGTTTAACCAGGAGCAGCGGCGTGCTATCTTCTTGGTGTTCCCTGAATCGTGGCAGTCGTCATTTATCAGGGAGTGCGAGTAATGCCCATTAGAGAGTCCCACATCCCAATAGTGGAGTGCAGTCTCATCTCCGCAGAAGGACTCTACCATCTCATACCCTGTAAGGTATTTAAAGTCATTGTCATTGATGCCGAAAGAGCGGTCAGGGTGGTTAAAGAGAATCATATCTGCATCTTTGCGAAGCAGGTCGAACATAAATTGTTTTTGGGAGATGGTAAAAGGGAGCATCTGTTCATAGTAGTTTACCTTCTTAACTCCGAAAACTAATTTATGGAACTTTAGGGGGTTATACCCATGCTCGTAAACCCAAACCTGTCGGGAGGTGTCACCCGGGAACTCTGTAAGTGCATTGTGGTTTGAAAAGGTGAGAATATCATAACCATATTGCTGATAATCAGACCAAACCACATCGGGGTATTCGGGACATTCGTTTATCCCTTTATCCACTTTCGTGTGAGTATGGAAATTGGATTTTTTCCACCCTATGGTGGTGTCTAAAGAGGAGTATGGGTTATAAATTTTATCTCCTGAAAAGGGTTCTGTAGTGGGAAAATTATAAATAGGGGAGAAGTTCATCCCTATAAAAAGGATAACTATAAGTGCTAAAAAAGAGAGTAGCCCCTTAAGACTCCACTTTATAACCTTTTTATTCATCGTCTTCGATTTGGAGAGGGGGTTTTCTTACAAAGAAGACAAATCCGTTTAACTCGTATAGTTTTTCTGCGTTATCTATTTGAGTTATGAAAGGGATAACTCTCTCAGGATCATTTTTTATCACGAAATAACAGGGTTTGTCTATATCCCCTTTTGAGAGATATTCGAAGTCGGCAGAGCTATTTTCAGGTTTTCGCTCTGAATAGAAGTAGTGTGCATAACTCTTCTCCCTCGGATAGATATAGCACTCTTCCCCTTTTTTACTGACATAAAAGTCCACTGCAGGTGCCTGGCTATACTTCTCTACCTGACCTACCACTAACAACATCATCGTAAAGACATAGAAAATGGAGCCTGAAAGGAGGATGGCGAGGTTCTTTGCCGTAGGTCTTTTCCTAAATTTGGCACAAAAGAGAATGGTACAAATTATAAGAACTACCCCTACTGCCGGTTCAAATCCTACCCATGAAGCGGTGGCTTTCATGCTGTTAAGTGTGTATGCGTCATCCACATAATGGTAGAGGAGATGCTTGAATTTATCGAAGAGTGTTACAGCAGTCAATGCTATACCGAAAATAGATGCAACGAAAATAAGGAAGATTTGAACTAACCGTGGTAATTTCTCTTCTCTATTCATCCATTTATTAACCATATATGCTGCAAAAAATGTCAGCGGAAAGTAGCAGAAAGAGGAGTAGTGGATAATCTTGGTTCTGACAATGGTAAAGAGAATAAGTACCACCCAGAAGGAGATCATCATCCATCTGAATTGCTCTGCAAGGGGTCTCTTCTCTTCGTTTTTCAAAATACCCCTTCGGAAGGCAGGGAGTGCCAATAGGGAGGCAGGAAAGACTCCGAAGAACAATATAACAAAGTGATACAATAAGAACCCTCCGTGGTCTGCATCTTCGGTTCTGAAGAGACGTATCTGGTACTCAATAAAGTCCTGAATTATAGAGAAGTTTCCGGTTGCAATCTGCAAAATAAACCATGCCCCACCCACAACCGCCAAAACTCCTATAAAAGCAAATACATCTTTCCACCTAAAGTCGAGCTTAAAGCGTTTCCACCCTAAATAGATTATAAAGGTCAATAAGAATATCAGTAGTGCGACAGGACCTTTTGTAAGGATTGCAAGTCCGATAAAAGCAGCAGAGAGGATGGCATTTAACATCCTATTTCTAATCTCTTCTATATTTACATATTTGCTAAAGAAATAGATTCCCAAGAAGATAAAGAGATTAAACCAAGGGTCTATGATTCCTGATTTGAAGTAGAAAAATGGGAAGATGGAGGAGGCGTAGAGAGCAGCCCAAAGTAGTCCAAAGCGTTCTCCGGAGAGTTTTTTCCCTACTCTGAAAAGTACCAAGAGTGTGATTATACCGACTATGGCATTAGGGAGTCGGGCAGCAAATTCATTGACCCCGAAAATAGACATTGAGAGGGCTTGAATCCAGATAAAGAGGGGAGGTTTCTCCCAGAAAGTCTCAAAGTTAATCTGAACATTCAACCAATCCCCGGTCATTAACATTTCCCGTGCAGATTCAGCAAAATTTATCTCATCCCAATCGAACAGTCTAACACCCCCTAACCCCGGAAGGAAGAGGAGGGCAGCAATAATTACTATCCCTAACTCGATTAACAATGATCTTTTATTCATATTCATTTTTTTAGAACAACTTGGATCTCATCAGACCCCATTTACATAACCTATAGACTATCGAGACTCTCAAGACTCCAAAGCCGTAAATAGTGCTCCTTCTAAGATTTATGGAGGAGGCATCATCAAAATATTTAGTGGGGCAGGTAACCTCTCCTATCTCATACCCAGCATAAAATACTTGAGCTGCGATCTCATTGTCAAAGACGAAATCATCGGAGTTATTATGGTATTTAATGGCTCTGAGCACCTCTGCAGAATATGCACGGTAACCTGTGTGATATTCGGAGAGCTTTTGGCCTATCAGGATATTTTGAGTGAGGGTAAGCCCTCTATTGGCGATATATTTAATCAGCGGCATTCCCCCTTTTCTTGCCCCTTTACCGAGTATCCTCGAAGCAAATACTACAGGATAGACCCCATTTGCTATTATATATGCAATAGACTCTATCAGTTTTGGGGTGTATTGGTAATCGGGGTGGAGCATAATAACTATATCTGCCCCTAATTCGAGTGCACGGTCATAACATGTTTTTTGATTTCCACCATACCCTTTATTCTTCTCGTGAACTATAACCTCCTTTATACCAAGTGCCTTAGCCTTTTTTACAGTATCATCTCTACTATGGTCGTCAGTAAGTATTATCTCATCTACAATCTCTTTTGGTATCTCCAAATATGTCTGCTCTAATGTCTTCTCGGCATTATATGCAGGCATTACCACTATTATCTTTTTCCCTTTTATCATGGCGACAAATATAATATTTCTTTTTGGATGTTGATTTTAATTATTCACAACACCTTTGATCAATACCATGGTCAATTCTCTCCTGAATTATGGCATCTAAAACAGCTATTGCAGTCATATTGACTATACTACGGACAGAACTCTCAATATCCAAAATATGTACAGGTTTTTGTAACCCCATCTGTATAGGACCTACTTTTTCAGCAACCCCCATTTCGCACATCATCTTTTGTGTTATGTTAGCCGAACCCATATCAGGGAATATTAAAGTATTGACCTCTTTCCCATATAGACGGGTAAAGGGGTATTTATTGTCTCTTAGCTCTCTATTAAGTGCAAAGTTTACTTGCATCTCTCCATCAACAACCATATTAGGACACAACTCGTGAAGACGTTTGACCACCGATTGCATCATAGCAGGGCTCCCCTCATTGTCTGAACCGAAATTTGAGTATGAAAGGAGTGCCATTACGGGACTCTGAGAGAAGAATTTTACAGTGTCGTAAGTTAATTTTGCTATATCAAAGATGCTCTCTTCGGATGGGTGGCGGTTAAAAAGTGTATCTGCCAAGAAGAATGTCCCTTTTTTAGTATCCATAATATGTAACGCCCCTATGGTGTTGAGGCCTGGACGGATACCAATTACAGTTTTAGCTGCTTTTACTGCATCTTCGTATCTGGTAATTACCCCTGTAATCAGAGCATCTGCTTCTCCGCTCTCTACCATCATCATTCCAAAATAATTTCTCTCGTACATCAACTCATAAGCCTCCTCGTAACTCATCCCTTCTCTTTTTCGTTTAGCAGATAATAGCTCTGCATACTTTACTCGTCTCTTCTCTTCTCTGTCATGTCTTAAGTTGATAATTTCAATACCATTAATATCAATAGAATTTTCAGTTGCTAACTTATTTATCTTCTCCTCATTGCCAAGTAATATAGGGTAGCATATCCCTTCGGAGAGGGCTGTTGACACAGCTTTTAACATATTAACGTGATTAGATTCAGAGAAGACCACGCGTTTAGGGTTTTGACGGGCTGTTTCATAGAATTGACGAAGCAGTTTGTTGTCATTTCCCATTAACTTTAATAACCTATTGTTATACTCATCCCAATCATCAATAGTTATTGCAGCCACTCCGGAGTCGATGGCAGCTTTAGCTACTGCGGGTGCCACTGAGGTTAGAAGTCTCTGGTCGAGGGGCTTAGGTACTATATAGTTTCTTCCGAAACTTATTTTTTTTACATTATACGCTGTATTTACAACATCAGGTACAGGCTTTTTGGTCAAATCAGCTATAGCCTTGACAGCAGCCACTTTCATCTCTTCGTTAATGCAATTTGCACGAACATCTAATGCCCCGCGGAAAATATATGGGAATCCTATTACATTATTTATTTGATTCGGGTGGTCAGATCTGCCTGTTGCGAAAACAATATCGGGACGTGCTTTGATAGCCTTCTCGTAGGAGATTTCCGGGTTTGGATTTGCAAGAGCAAAGACAATCGGGTCATGGTTCATACTCCCTATCATCTCCTCTGTCAGGATATCTGCCACCGATAGCCCTAAGAACATATCGGCATCTATTAGTGCCTCTGCTAAGGTGCTGATTTCTCTCTCAGTGGCGAATGCTCTTTTTCTTTCATTTAAGTCGGTGCGTTTTGTATTTATTACACCTTTGGAGTCCACCATTACTATGTTCTCAAGTTTTGCTCCTAATGTCGTATAGAGTTTGGTACAAGCATTTGCTGCTGCACCGGCACCATTAACGACTATTTTTATCTCCTCTATCTTCTTTCCTACTATTTCAAGTGCATTTAAGAGCCCAGCCGCCGATATTATAGCTGTCCCGTGCTGGTCATCGTGCATAATGGGGATGTCAAGTTCAGCTTTTAGCCTCTCTTCTATCTCAAAGCATTCAGGCGCTTTTATATCCTCTAAGTTAATGCCACCGAAAGTTGGGGCAATGGCTTTTACTGTTTCTATAAATTTTTCCGGATTTTTTTCGTTTACTTCGATGTCAAATACATCAATTCCGGCAAATATTTTAAATAATAACCCTTTTCCCTCCATAACAGGTTTACCTGCTATTGCTCCAATATCCCCTAATCCCAAAACAGCCGTTCCATTGGATATAACGGCTACTAAGTTCCCTTTTGTGGTATATTTATATGCATTGGATGCCTCTTTTTTGATTTCTAAACAGGGTTCTGCTACTCCCGGGGAGTATGCTAATGATAGGTCTCGTTGTGAACTATATGGTTTAGTAGGATTTACCTCTATTTTGCCCGGTTTACCTTGTGAGTGATAGAGTAGTGCATCCTCTTTTGTTAATTTTGCCATTGTATCTATTTTTTAATTTATGACTAAATGAAATCTCTAATAAAATTCTCTACAAAAGTAGATATTATATTTAATAATATTTCTATTACATTTGTAATCGGTTAGTTTATATAAAATCATTACAATATTCATTATTATGAAAAGAATACTTTTGAAAATTTTTAACATTTTATTTTTAATCGTTATAGCCGTTAAGATTTCAGGCTGGTTATTTGATTATGGTGTCTTAGGCAATAAAATCATTAATACTGTAATGTTTTCCGTCATCGGGATTTATTATATTCTTCTTGGGATATCCGTTGAGAAGAAACTTGTAATGGCACTCTTTTTAGTCTGTGGACTCTATTTAGTAATAATGAATTTCCTCCCCGCTAATCTAACAATCAACATTATAGGGATTATCTGTGTAATGGTTCCCCTCCTCTTTGAGAAGTTCTCAAAAATATTTAAGAAAAATTAGGAAAGGTAGGGGGGATTAATTATTCTAAAAGTTTTTTAAGTTAGCAATAAAAGTTTATATTTGCACCTGTAATTATAATTTATTTATGAATAATGAGACAAAAATAAACTTATTGTTGCAATCTTTACCAAAAGGGAGTGTGCTTTTACCCTCATGGCTTTTATCCAAGGGGTATTCTTATGCGCTCCAACAAGCTTATCGCAAAAGCGGTTGGCTAAAAACAATAAGTAAGGGTGCAATGCTAAGATCAGGTGACACTCCTGTTCTCGCAGGGGCATTGTCTGCTTTACAAAATATTGAAAATTTACCTATTCACGTAGGGGGACGTTCGGCGTTGGAATTGCAGGGATTTGCTCATTATTTGCAAATCAATTCTTACGAAACCACTCTTTATGTTAGTGGAAGAGCTAAGATTCCACTGTGGTTCACAGCGAACAATTGGGGTGTGAAAACTACAATATTCAGGTTATCACTTTTTGAGGATGAAATGCTTGGATTAATTGATTTTACTGAGGGTGAATTGCTTATGAAAATATCTAATCCTGCCCGTGCAATGATGGAATGTTTGGCTCTTTGTCCCGACAAATTCCCTTTAATTGAGAGTTTTGAGTTAATGGAGGGGATGGCATCCCTACGCCCTGATAAAGTGCAAGAGTTATTAGAGAATTGTAAGTCTATAAAAACTAAAAGGTTATTTCTTTATTTTGCAGAAAAAGCAAATCATAAATGGTTTAGATATTTAGATTTAGATAAAATAGATTTAGGGAAAGGTAATCGCTCCTTGGTTGAGAGTGGTGTGCTTGTTCCAAAATATAAATTAGTCTTACCATTAGAATTAGTATAATGAGGAATGTATATAAGAAACAAGTAGTTTTATTAATTGATATTCTTACAGAGATAGCTAAGGATGAAAGTTTTGTGTTGCATGGAGGTACTGCTATCAATTTGTTTCACTTGAATATGCCTAGACTATCGGTTGATATTGATTTAACCTTTGTCCCTTTTTCCAGTGATAGAAACGAAGATTTGGGCAGGATAAATCGTGCCTTACAAGAGTTGAAAAGCAGATTGATATATATATTTCCTAATATTCGTTTTGAAGATGAGAGGAGGGCGGATGAAGAGCTGAAGTTGCTTTGTACCCGTGAGTATTCTACTGTAAAAGTAGAGGTAAATCAGATTAATAGAGGCTTGATTGCAAAACCTTGTGTAAAAACTTTATGTAAAAAAGCCGAAGAAGAGTTTGATAGGTTCTGTGAAATTAGCACAGTCTCTGAGGGGCAATTGTGGGGTGGAAAACTTAATGCTGCATTGGAGCGTCAGCATCCACGTGATATTTTTGATGTGAAAAGTATGTTGCAAAAAATTGGTTTTACCAATGAAATCAAACAGGGCTTCTTATTTTTTCTTTTGTGTTCAAAGCGTCCTTTTGATGAACTTCTCAATCCGAATTATATAGATCAACGAGTGGTTTTTAAAAGTCAATTTTCAGAGATGACTGACGAAGAATTTACTTATGAGGAGTTTGAGAATATTAGAGGTGAGTTAATTGAAATCATACAGAAATCATTGACCCTTAAAGATAAAGAGTTTTTGCTCTCATTTACAGATGGTGTACCTCTTTGGAATGAGTTTGATTATTCTATTTTTCCTTCGGTTAGATGGAAATTACTGAATATTAAAAAACTCAAGGAGCAAAATATAGTTAAGCATAGAGAGGGTCTTAGAAAGTTAGAACAATTATTTAGTAGTCTTTAATCCCCCCCTTACAATAAATACCCCCCTTTATCGCCCCCTTCGGGACCTAATTCGATAATGTGGTCAGCGGCTTGGATGATGTAGGGGTTATGCTCTACGACTATGATGGTGTGCCCGTTTTCGATAAGGGCGTTAAAGGAGTCGAGGAGTTTCTGAATATCATCGAAATGGAGTCCGGTGGTCGGTTCGTCAAAGATAAAAAAGATGGATTCGCGACTATCTCTCTTTCCACTCGACTCTTTTCCAAGAAAATAGGCAAGTTTTACCCTTTGGCTCTCTCCACCGCTAAGGGTGCTGCTACTCTGTCCAAGTCGGACATAGTTTAATCCGACTGCTTTAAGAGGCATAATTTTCTCTGCAATCCGCTTCGCTTGAGGCTCTATCTGCGATGAGAAGAAATCATAAGCCTCATCCACAGTCATATCGAGTATATCGCTGATATTTTTCTCTTTATATCTTACCTCGAGAATGTCGGGTTTAAATCTTCTCCCTCCGCAAGACTCACAAGTAATGGTGATATCCGCCATAAATTGCATAGAGATTTTAATGGTCCCCTCTCCAAGACACTCAGGGCATCTCCCTCCGTCAATATTAAAAGAGAAGTGAGTATGACCATATCCGTTTAATTTCGCATAAGGCTGGTCAGAGTAAAGTTTGCGGATATCGTCATAGATTTTCAGATAAGTAGCAGGGTTTGAGCGTGTACTCTTACCGATAGGGTTTTGATCCACAAACTCAACAGAAGTTATCTTTTTCAAATCCCCACAAAGTTCCTTAAAAGCTCCGGG
>CAZXOP010000067.1:0-10101 GCA_964642235.1 uncultured Muribaculaceae bacterium | reverse complement strand
TGTCCTGTAAGTCCATTGACCTCTGCATGCCCCTTTTTCCCGAAAATTACCACTTGTCCCCCTTCCCTTTTAATCTCCCCGTATATCTTTTTTATCTTCTTCTGGAGTTTAAGAACCACAGGGCAGGTGCAGTCAATAATCTCAATTCCGTTCTTATTGGCTAAACGGTAGGTGGAGGGGGGTTCACCGTGGGCTCTTATTAGGAGCTTGCACTCTTTCAATGAGAGCAGCTCTTTATGGTCAACCACCTTCAGCCCTTTTTGTTCTAACCTGTTTAGCTCTGTATTGTTATGGACTATTGCCCCCAAAGAGAAGAGAGAAGGGGAGGTAGCAAGCTCCCTCTCAGCCTGTTCTATGGCACGAACTACCCCCGGGCAGCAACCTGAATTATTGTCTATTGAAATTTTCATTGATATAATTTAAAATCCACTCCATCTGCTCTTCCACACTCTTGTGGCTGTTGTCTAAAAGAATAGCGTCAGGTGCCTGAGTTAGCGGGGCATTTTCGCGATGAGTGTCGATATAGTCCCTCTCAAGGATGTTTTTTAAGACCTCATCGAAGTTTGCATTCTCCCCCTTTGCCTGCATCTCCTCTAATCTTCTCTGTGCCCTAATTTTCGGGTCGGCAGTCATAAAGAGTTTTAATTCGGCATTAGGAAAAACAGCTGTTCCGATATCCCTCCCATCCATTATCACCCTTTTCTTCTCTCCGAATTTTATTAAAGTGGTGTCCACATATTTTCTTACAGAGGGGAGTGCAGCTATATGGCTTACACTCTGCGAGACTTTTAATGTACGTATCTCTCTCTCCACATTTCTATCATCAATATAAGTTTCACTCTTTCCCCCCTCTCCTGTTGCACGAAACGATATTATTATATTAGAGAGGGCATTATTTAGCCCCTCTTCATCTATTTTATTTGATGAGTCTATATACCCCTTTTCGATAGCAAAAAGAGTAACTGCGCGGTATAGTGCACCGGTATCAATATAGATATAACCGAGTTTTGAGGCAATAAGCTTTGCAAATGTGCTTTTACCTGTAGATGAGTACCCATCTATCGCAATAATAATATCCTTAACATTCATAGAACACAAAAGTACAAATTTTCATTATCTTTGCAGACAAATAAAACATGTGCGAATGAAAATTCTTATAATTGATGATGAAAGAAGCATCAGAAATACCCTGAAAGAGATTCTTGAATTTGAAGGACACGAGATAACTCTTGCGGCTGATGGAGTGGAAGGTGTTGAAAAAGCGCTTGCAACTAATTTCGATGCGATTTTTTGTGATATAAAAATGCCAAATATGGATGGGTTGGAGGTGTTGGATAAGCTTTGTGACGGGGGGTGTGAATCGGCAGTTATAATGATATCGGGGCATGGCTCTATAGATACCGCTGTGGATTGTATAAAGAAGGGGGCGTTTGATTTTATTCAGAAGCCACTCGACCTGAATAGGATACTGATTACCCTTAAAAATGCAACAGATAAAACTGAACTTGTAAAGGAGACTAAAATCTTGAAAAAGAAGGTCTCAGGTATTCAGGAAATCATAGGAGTCTCCCCGGCTATTATGAAAATTAATGAGATGATTGAAAGGGTTGCAGGGACAGATGCAAGAGTTCTGATTACAGGCTCCAATGGAACAGGGAAGGAGTTGGTGGCTCGATGGCTCCATGAGAAGAGCGACAGATCATCGATGCCTTTTATAGAAGTAAACTGTGCCGCTATACCGAGTGAACTAATCGAAAGTGAACTCTTCGGACACGAAAAAGGGGCATTTACCTCTGCTATTAAACAGCATAAAGGTAAATTTGAGCAGGCAGATGGTGGAACCCTCTTTTTAGATGAGATAGGGGATATGAGTCTTGCTGCACAGGCAAAAGTGTTAAGGGTACTGCAAGAGAATAAACTTACCAGAGTCGGAAGTGATAAAGATATAAGTGTGAAAGTAAGGGTAGTGGCAGCGACCAATAAAAACTTGACCGAGGAGATTCGTAAGGGAGCCTTCAGGGAGGACCTTTACCATAGAATTAGTGTAATCGTCATACATGTTCCACCTCTGATTGAGAGAATTGAAGATATACCTCTCCTTGTAAGTCACTTTATCGAGCAAATCAGTGAAGAATCGGGTAAACCACCTAAAAAAATAGAGCAGGCAGCAATAGAAGAGCTACAGCGACATAAATGGAGTGGTAATATTAGGGAATTACGTAATGTTACGGAACGTCTTATTATACTTTCAAATAGTGTAATTACCAAAGAGGATGTTCTTCAATATGCTATTCCTATTGGGGGGTAGAGTTCCCTCTAACCATTGTAACTATGCATATATTTCGGTAAACGAATAAAGAAGTTTGCACCGCCGAGTTCTGATGTCTTATACCCAATGGTACCTTGACTCTGGTCAACAATGTTCTTACAGATAGCCAAACCGAGCCCTGTCCCTCCGCTTTTGGTGGTAAAATTAGGCTTAAATAATTTATGGGTATTATCAGGACTTACACCTGTACCATTATCCTCTATTTCGACTTTGTAAAAATCACCATCCTCACTCAGAGTCATTCTGATATATCCATCTCTTTTATGCTCAATAGCTTGAATGCCGTTGGAGATAAGATTAACAAGTGCTCTGGTAACTTGGCTCTTTTTAGCGAAAATATATGCCACCTCGAAGTGAGAGTCGAAAGTAAATGTAATATTTTCCCTATTGTTAAAGAGGATAAACTGCTCTTTTAAAAGGCCATTTAAATCGATTACACTACTCTCCTCATTATAGAATTTCGCAAAACTTGAAAACTCTGTGGCGGTATCAGATAAAATATCTATCTGCTCTATAAGAGAGGAGGCAAGTTCGTCAAGCTTATCTTCCCATCCCGGTACATCCTGTTGTTTCATTCTGATGAGGTGTTGAATACTGAGTTTCATCGGGGTGAGTGGATTTTTTATCTCATGTGCAATTTGTCTTGCCATCTCCCTCCAGGCCTGTTCCCTCTCACTCTGGGCAAGTTGCTGGGTACTTGCTTCAAGATCATCCACCATTTTATTATATGCCCTTACGAGTACTCCAAGTTCATCCTTCCCCTTATAATTAATGTGTTCTGCCTTTTTAGAGACGTCTATCTCCCTCATTCGCTTACTTAGTGCTGTCAGCGGTCTTGTTAAGGAGTTAGAGAAAGTGGTTCCTAATAAAATGGTAGCAAGGAGTAGAAGCAGATAGAGGTTTATAACTGCTGCTACTATAGAAGAGGCGTCTGATTGAAACTCTGAATTGTTTAGGAAATAGGGTATATTGGCTATTGCCACCATCTTCCCGTTTATGTTGAAAATAGGGGCGTATAGGGAGAAATATGAGAGGTTTGCAATTTTCTCTTTATTTATAAATTGGCGCTTGGTCTCAATGATTATATTATAGTAGGCGACAGGGTCTATTCTTGTACTGACTAAATACTGGTCGAAGACTTCAGGTTTAGTGGAGCGAATAAGTGTGCCGAAAGGGTTGTAGAGATTAATATCGACTTGGGTGTTGTTGGCAACTTTATCCATTGCATTAAACATCTCCATAGTATTTATCTCATTGTATTCTTGTGCATATTTGCACATTTCGGAGAGAGTTGTCTGTACAGTATGCAGCTTCTCTTCCATCTGGATTCTATTATTCTCGTTTATTACATTCAAAATAAGTATAACGCTCCCTATCCCCATTGCAATTAATGAGAAGACCATTGCTGCAACCAAGAGATACGTTATTTTCCTTCTGAAGGATTGTGATGGAGAGATAAAATTGTCCCCTTTCTTCTTTTCCCTCCTAAATCGTGTTAAAAGAAATATTGTCCCTCCGAAAAAGAGAACTATATATGAGTAAAATACAAGATAAGGGAGGAAGGTACGGGCTTTTCTACTTACTACTATAACATTATCGTCGAATATGTTATTTATAAAGTGGACATACCCATTTTTGGTTGTAAAATAGTAGTTGTTTTTTATATCCTCATCGAGTTCTACCGAATAATTATACCTCCCTTTATAAGAGGTTAATTTACCATCAAAATATTTTGCATAAGAGTAGTTCGTAGGGACTCTGCTATCATTTTTGTTTTTAGTGTCTAAAAGCAGGGAGGGGTACCCTATTGCTTCGCTTGCGATTTTTGAGTCTATCTCAATAAATAGAGTGTACCACCCATCAGGTTTTAGAAAACTAAATGCTCCGATATAACTTATTCTGCTCTTATAATTATTTACGAAGTAAAATGCTGAACGATTTGCTAAGGGGATTCCATATTTTCCAATGATCTCTCTATTAAAGAAGTCGAAACAGTCAACAGGGTAAGAGTAGTTCTCTGTAATAAGCTTGTCGTTCTCTTTGCAGACAGTAATCCTTAAATTATATTTCTGTAGTACATTCCAGAGGTAAAGCTCATTAAGTCTGCTCTCTATCATCTCTGTGCCGTGAGGAGCGCTTGTGAGTAATCTTATTAACGGATCTGAGGCAATATGACTCTCAATGGTTCGAAGCTGTAACTCAAGCGAAATATCTCTTTGGACAGAGAGTTTATTGGTTAATACCCTGTTCCTTTCAAACTCTCTTTTGAATCCATAGATACTTATTATCCCGACACAATAGAGTGATATGATTAAAATAAAGGCAATTACTTTTTTCGGAGCAAACATAGAACGTCTATACTTCTTTCTAGAGACAATGTTTATCAGTTGAAGACTGAAAAGTAAGGCAATAAAGAGAAGTGCGTATGAAAAATAGACTAATATGGTATAAATAGAGATCTCCTCAAGTCTATATAATTCGAGAACAATGCCGGAGTTAAGTATTAATGACCTTAGGGTAAAGTGAATATAGATAACTAAGAATGTGGGGATAAGAATTAAACCTAAGGTGGTAATTTTCTTTTTCTTATTATTGGCTAATGCATAAAATCTAAAGATTTTTTTGCGCATAAAGAAGATAGCAAGTATTGCTAAAAAGAGTATCAGGTGGTTTAGAAGTAGATCCCCAAGGGAGTTAAATAGCCCTGCGTCTGCGTAAAGGGTAGGGGAAAAGAAGGGGGAGTCTAACTCAAGTGGTTTCGCCAATATAGACATTAAGATCCTTGAAATGAGGAGAGTAAATATAACCACTGAGAAAGATTTGGTACTCCTTTTAACATATAGGTGGAAGAATGAAGCTAAGATGGCGAAGAGCAGAGCTACCCACTTAAATATGGAGTTTGGCTCTTGATATGTTAGCGGTACATTGGTGACTATAGAGAAGAGAGGCTCTCCTTCTTTAGTAAAGACCACATTGGCTATATCCGTGTTTAATGGAACGGTGGTGTAATGTTTATCAAGTCCGAGTTTGTCGTTTACTTTATTACTAAGGAGAGAGTTTTCAGAGGTATAATCGGTTTTAATTTCGAGACCTGCCACCACCTTCACATTCTCCTTTTTATATATTTTAACGACATACCAGGATGAGCCGAGATTTACATATTGATACCCATCCCCGATATAAGCTAACGGTGTATTGAAAAGGTTTCGATTAGTCAAGTCGTTTATCCTATACCAGAAGGGGATTAGGTCCACCTCATCATTGCTAATAGGGAAGAGGTTTACCCAACTCTGGAGAGTATCAGCATTGTATTTATAAAGAACCATATCTTCAGGAACTTTGTCTAATACCAACCACTCATTTACAGGGGCGTTTAGGGCTTTCTCGGCGTAATTTTCGAGAGAGTTTAGCCTTGAAATGATTCTTTTCTGGACCTGTTTAGTCTCCTCGGCTGCCGTATCCTCTTTAACCTGAATAAAAGAGATGGCAAAAAATAGAGCACTGATTAGTAACAGGAATGTGGTCCCGTTACGAAAGCATACTTCTGTTATTTTTTCCCAATATTTATTCATTATGGTAAGGTTCCCCCTTTATTATTGTAAAAGCCCTATATAACTGTTCGGCAAAGAAAATTCTTATTATTTGATGAGAAAAAGTCATATCTGAAAGTGAGAGTTTCCCGTTTGAACGCTGATAAACTTTTTCTGAGAAACCATAAGCTCCCCCTACAACAAAAACTAAGTTCTTAATCCCTGATACCATCTTTTTTTCCAAATTTTGTGCCCATGTTACTGAGGTGAACTTTTCTCCTCTTTCATCTAAAAGAATAACTTCATCTCTATCGGAAATCTGTTTTAGTATAAGCTCACCCTCTTTCTCTTTAACCTGCTCTTTACCTAATGCTCCGGCTCCTTTTAGCTCAGGAATCTCTATTCTCTGATAACCAATATAATGACGTATTCTTTTTTCGTACATATCCAGCCCCTCCTTTACGAAAGGGGTGTCTGTTTTTCCAACTGTAAGAAAAGTAATCTTCATCAAAATGGTATTTATCTTGCAAAAGTAAGACTATTCTATCAATTCTGAAACTTTTGATTGGCTTGAATTTTGCTACTTATTTTATAAATTTGATTTAAAGATAATGGTTCGTAGTTTATTACTTTTCTCAGTAGCCTTTTTGATTCCTTTCACAGTTTCTGCACAGCAGAATGAGCAGGATGTTTTTGTTCCTATATCTAAATATATAGAGCAAGGTAATGCCGAAAATCTATCTGCATGGTTCGCTGATAATTTAGAATTAGATATTTTAGGAAATAATACCGACTGTAGTAAAAATCAAGCTAAACAGATACTTAGGAACTTCTTTGTCAATTACTCCCCTAAATCTTTTGCAATAGTACATAAGAGTGGGAATCACCCAATAAAATGTGCAGTGGGTTATCTTACGGCAGGAGGGGATAATTTTAGGGTAACTGTTTATGTGAGAACTACTTCATCAGGAAATAATATTCAACAGATTAAGATAGAAAAAGAATAAGGTCTTTAACCTTAAATTTATGATCAAAAGAAAAGCTTTAATTTCTCTCTCTCTTCTCTCTTCTGTGGGGATGGGAGCAGCAAACGCCCAGCAGGCAGATAGTCGTCCCAATATAATCTTATTTATGGTTGACGATATGGGGTGGCAAGATACATCACTCCCTTTCTGGAAAGAGACGACCCCTTTTAATAAAAGATTTCAAACTCCAAACATGGAGAGGTTAGCCTCCGAAGGGATGCAATTTACACAGGCTTATGCCTGTTCTGTCTCTTCTCCCTCTCGTGTCTCCCTTCTTACAGGGATGAATGCTGCGAGGCATAGGGTAACTAATTGGACACTCAGAAAGGATAAGAGTCAGGATACCCATAGTGATTTGCTCGATTTTCCGGTTTGGAATATGAATGGTATTTGTGAGGAGGGGGGAATCCCACATACATACCAAGTAACTCCATTACCAAGACTTCTAAAAAATAGCGGATACTACACTATACATTGCGGAAAGGCTCATTGGGGAGCAATGGGTACTCCCGGTGAATCTCCACTAAATTTGGGTTTTGATATCAATATAGCAGGGCATGCGGCAGGGGGTCCTGCATCATATCTTGGAAAGGATAATTTTGGGAATCGAACTGACGGTAAGGAGAGTTCCCCTTTTGCTATTCCGGGGTTGGAGGAGTATTGGGGTAGTGATACTTTTGCTACTGAGGCATTGACCTTGGAGGCGAAAAAAGCTCTCGACAGGGCTAAAGCCCTTAACAAACCCTTTTTCCTCCATATGTCTCACTATGCGATACATGTTCCTATTAATAAGGACCTCCGTTTTTACCAAAAGTATATTGAGCTTGGATTCTCTGAAAAAGAGGCAGCGTATGCTGCCCTTGTTGAGGGGATGGATAAGAGTTTGGGCGATTTAATGGAGTGGCTCGAGGAGAATAAAATGCAAGACAATACTATAATACTCTTTATGTCTGATAATGGCGGACTTGCTGCCTCAGATTATTGGAGAGATCCCCCTATGCATATCCAGAATGCACCACTTCGAAGTGGCAAAGGGTCTGCTTATGAGGGGGGGATTCGTGAACCGATGATCGTGAAATGGTCAGGGAAAGTCGCTCCTGGGAGCAAGTGTGATGACTATCTTATCATAGAGGACTTTTTCCCCACACTCCTCGATATGGCTAATGTGAAGGAGAGAAAGACAGTACAGCCCATCGACGGAGTCTCTTTTATCCCTCTTTTAGAGGGGAAGCGAGGTTCTAAGAGTCGCCCTTTGTTCTGGCATTACCCTAACCGCTGGGATGCAGAGGGCCCCGGAATAGGGACTACCAGCAGTATCAGATTAGGGGATTGGAAATTGATTTACTATTATGAATCGGGGAAAAAAGAGTTATATAATATTACCAAAGATATTTCCGAAACAAATGAACTTTCAGCTGAAAATCCTCGAATGGTAAAGAGGCTTTCAAAGGAATTAAGTAATCATCTAAGAAGAGTTCAAGCCCAGCTCCCCTCTTTCAAGGGATCCGGAAAACTCTGCCCACTACCGGATGAGATTCGATAACCTCTCATCATGTGTTTATATTATAATCAGATTTTAAGTTATAAAAGTTGAAAAAAATCAGTACTTTTGCTGCCGAATTTTAAAACGAACTAAATGGAAGTTTTGTGGGCAGCACTTGTATTGGTAGGAGTCTCTGTTTTTTTACTCTCATTCAATATAATATTCCGTAAAAAACCCTTTCCGGACTCTGAGATTTCTCATAATAAAGCGATGAGAAAAGAGGGGATTATATGTGCCAAGGAGGCAGAACTAAGGCTTTGGGGGAAAAAGAGGAAGAAGGGTGCCCAAGAGGATTGTGGGGATGATTTGTGTGGGAGCTGTAGCGATATATGTAATAATGATATTTTTTCAGAAGGAGATAAAAAATGAGTATAGTGGCAATTGTTGGTCGTCCGAATGTCGGGAAATCGACCTTATTTAATCGCCTTGTCGGAATGAGACAAGCGATAGTGGATGAAATAGAGGGGGTTACAAGAGATCGCCACTATGGGAAATGTGAATGGTGTGGTAGAGAGTTTTCAGTAGTTGACACAGGGGGATATACCACTAATACTGATGATATCTTCGAAGAGGAGATTCGTAAACAGGTGTTACTCGCTATCGAAGAGGCAGATATTATACTCTTTTTAGTGGAAGTAGGGACAGGAATTACCGATTTCGACCAGGATATTGCGAGAATTTTACGTCAGACTGATAAGCCCGTTATATTGACTGTGAATAAAGTAGATTCGGGTGCCAAGATGTTTGATGTATATGAATTTTATTCACTTGGACTTGGGGATCCTATAAATATCTCCTCGGCGAATGGGAGTGGAACAGGGGAGTTGTTGGATGTAGTTATTGGAAAACTTCCAACAGAGGAGCAAAAGTCTGAAGAGGAGAAGCAAATACCCCGAGTTGCCATCATTGGGAAACCAAATGTCGGAAAATCTTCATTGACCAATGCCCTTTTAGGGGAGGAGAGAAATATTGTTACCCCTATTGCAGGGACCACAAGGGACTCCATTGAGTCTTATTATAATAAATTCGGTCATGAATTTACCCTTATTGATACTGCGGGGCTTCGAAAAAAGACTAAGGTTAAAGAGGACTTGGAGTTTTATTCTGTAATGCGCTCTATCCGTGCGATAGAAAATGCCGATATCTGTATTCTTATGCTTGATGCCCAAACAGGGGTTGAGGCGCAAGATATGGCGATATTTAATTTGGTGGTAAGGAATAAAAAGGGGTGTGTGGTGGTAGTTAATAAATGGGATCTTATTGAAAAAGAGAGTAATACAATGAAAGAATATACTGCAGCCATTAAGGAGCGTATGGGTACTTTTATTGATATTCCTCTCGTATTTACCTCAGTTGTCAATAAGCAGAGGATACTGGATGTACTCGATGCTGTTTCTAAGGTCTCCGAGAATTACTACCGTAAGATTTCCACCTCTCAACTCAATGAGATAATGCTCCCTGAGATAGAGAATTACCCTCCCCCCGCTACCAAAGGGAAATATGTGAAGATTAAATTCATAACACAGCTCCCGACCCGTTCCCCCTCATTTGCATTTTTCTGTAACCTCCCCCAATATGTCAAAGAGCCTTATAAAAGATTCTTAGAGAACAAACTCCGTAGCCATTTCGATTTCAACGGGTGCCCCATCCAGATCTATATGAGGCAGAAGTAGA
>CAZXOP010000066.1:0-10105 GCA_964642235.1 uncultured Muribaculaceae bacterium | reverse complement strand
ATTCCCACCTTTATTGCCCCTTTATGGGAATTATGACTAATCGGAGGAAGTCCCTGTTTTTCGAGCCAGGGGGTGAGATTCTCAGCAGAAAGGAACTCCTCTGCTATTGTTTTTATTGCCCTTAGCTGCATTTGACGCGTGAAAGCAGGATTTGCAGCCGCAGAAAGAGCTACCGCTTCATCTAAAGATTGAAGGGTTATTTCCCCGCCGAGCCACTTTTTAAGATTGTTTCCGATTGAAATCATATTACAAAGTTAACATCCTACGACCATTCATCCAATATTTTTTTTAACTTTGTTTTCTGAAATGGAGAACAATACTAAAGACTGCTACAAAAGCATTTCAGCCCTTTCTAAAGGTGTTTACCGAGATAAAGGGAGTAAATTTCTCTCTTTTGCATACCCCGTCGAAAGCGAAGCAGAAGTAAAGATTATTTTGTCGGGGGTAAAGAAGGAGTATTTCGATGCAAGACAT
This sequence comes from uncultured Muribaculaceae bacterium, assembly GCA_964642235.1. Taxonomy (GTDB): domain Bacteria; phylum Bacteroidota; class Bacteroidia; order Bacteroidales; family UBA932; genus CAYSND01. The sequence goes on along the minus strand of CAZXOP010000066.1, from coordinate 9,631 downwards.
CACTGCTATGCCTACAGGATAGGCTATTTGGGCGACATCTGGAGATGCAATGATGATGGAGAGCCCTCTTCTTCAGCAGGGAGGCCTATTTTGGGGCAGATTCTTTCAAATGAATTAAGCGATATTTTAATTGTTGTGGTAAGATATTTTGGGGGGATTAAACTTGGGGTTCCGGGGCTAATAAAGGCATATAAATCTGCCTCTTCAGATGCCATAGCGAATGCTGAAATAGTTGAGAAAATAGCTACGGTACCATTTAACATAAGATTCTCTTACGAAAAAATGAATGATGTGATGAAAGGGCTCAAAGAGATGAATGTGACCCCGACAGACCAGTTTTTTGACCTAACATGCTCTATAGACCTAAGAGTAAGGATGCGTGATATAGAGCGATTTAAAGAGAGCATGGGGCAAATAGCGGAAATTAATGAAATAATAAACAACTAAACATTATAAATAATGCAAAAGAGTCTAATATCCATCCAAGATTTCTCGAAAGAGGAGATTCTTCATATTCTAAATGTCGCTGCGGAATTTGAGCAAAATAAATCTCAGAATTTCCTAAATGACAAGGTTATTGCCTGTATCTTTTTCGAGCCCTCCACTCGTACAAGGCTAAGTTTTGAAACAGCATCTAATAGATTAGGAGCCAGGGTAATAGGCTTTCCCGATGCAGGTAACACGAGTGTGAGGAAGGGGGAAAGTCTGAAAGATACCATAAAAATGGTCTCTAATTATGCAGACCTTATAATCATGAGGCACCCTCTGGAGGGGAGTGCAAGGTATGCCTCTGAAATCTCATCAGTCCCTGTAATAAACGCCGGAGATGGTGCCAATCAGCACCCCTCTCAAACACTACTCGACCTCTACTCCATTTACAAAACACAGAAGAGAATAGAAAACATCACTGTCAATATGGTTGGAGACTTAAAATATGGTCGTACAGTACACTCTCTTTTACATGCAATGTCCCATTTCTCTCCCTCATTTATTTTTACCTCTCCGGAAGAGTTAATGATGCCACACGAATATAAGGACTACCTGACTCACCTTAATATCCCATTTAATGAGAGTACAGACTTGATGGAGCATCTTAGTGCCACAGATATTTTGTATATGACCAGAATCCAGCAGGAGAGATTTACTGACCCTATGGAGTATGAGAAAGTTAAAAATGTATATAGACTTGAAGCCTCTATGCTTGAAGGAATTAAGCCTACAATGAAAGTTCTGCACCCACTACCAAGACTTCAAGAGATAGCAAATGATGTTGACGACACCCCTTACGCTTACTATTTTAAGCAGGCAGAGAATGGTGTCTATATAAGAATGGCGATTATATCATATTTACTCGGAAAAAGATAAGGAGAAAACATAATGGAAATAGTAAGAAAAAAAATGCAGGTAAGTGCCATCGAGAATGGGACAGTGCTTGACCATATACCCTCAAAACAACTTTTCAGGGTAATAGATATTTTACAGCTCCAAGATTCTGATAACCAAATTACTTTCGGAATTAACCTCGATAGTAAAGATTTGGGTAAAAAGAGTATTATAAAGATAGCAAACCGTTTTTTCAGAGATGATGAGATTAACAGAATCGCATTAATCGCCCCAAAAGCCACCATAAATATTATCAGAGATTTTAAGGTGGTAGAAAAAAAGGTTATATCCATTCCTAATGTGATAACAGGAATTGCCAAGTGTATGAACCCAATGTGTGTAACCAATAATCAAGATATTGAGACGAAGTTTAACACCATCGTTAATAAGGAGGAGATCGAGTTACAGTGCTGCTATTGTGAAAAGATTACTGATAGCAAACACTTAAAAATCGTAAGCAATACGAGATAAAAAAGTTTGATTCTATTATTTATTTGTATATTTGAACTTTATTTTGAAACCATTTAATAATTTTTAAGCATAATAATTTTTAATACATGAAAACAGCTCACAATTTTAATGCAGGACCTTGCGTATTACCAAAGTCCGCTATCGAAGCATCTATCGAAGCTCTAAAGGATTTTAAAGGAACAGGAATGTCTGTTATTGAAGTTTCTCACCGCAGCAAAGAGTGGGAAGCCGTAATGGATGAATGTCGTGCACTATGGAAAGAACTATTAAATATCCCTGAAGGGTATTCTGTATTGTTCTTAGGAGGTGGTGCCTCTCTCGAATTCTTATATGTTGCTATGAACCTTCTTGAGACAAAAGCAGCTTATCTTGAGACAGGAGTATGGGCTAAAAAGGCTCTCAAAGAGGCTAAAGGATTAGGAAGTGCTTATGCTCTTGCATCTTCTGCCGATAAAAATTTCAGCTATATCCCTAAAGGATACGAAATCCCTACTGATGTAGATTATTTCCACATTACCACTAATAACACTATCTATGGAACAGAGATAAAAGAAGATATGACCAGCCCTGTTCCACTAGTAGCCGATATGTCTTCTGACATTATGAGTCGCCCTGTGGATGTTAGCAAATATGCCCTTATATATGGTGGTGCTCAGAAAAATGTTGGTCCTGCAGGTGTTACTTTCGTTATAGTTCGTAATGATGTTTTAGGAAAAGTTTCCCGCTATATCCCCACTATGCTTGACTATAGAACTCATATAGGAGAAGATTCTATGTTTAATACTCCTCCCGTATTCTCTATTTTCGTTATGTGCGAAACTCTAAAATGGGTTAAGGCTCAGGGTGGATTAAAAGTTATGAAAGAGAAAAACGAAAAGAAAGCTGCTCTTCTTTATAATGAGATAGACCGCAACCCTCTATTTGTAGGGACTGCTGCTAAAGAAGACCGTTCACTTATGAATATCTGTTTCGTTATGGCTCCCGGGCACGAGGCTCTTGAAGAGGAGTTTATGGCTTTTGCTAAGAGTAAAGGTATGGTAGGTATTAAGGGACACCGTTCAGTAGGGGGATTCCGTGCTTCCACATACAATGCTTGCCCTGTCGCTTCTATTGAGGCTTTAGTTCAGTGTATGCAAGATTTTGAGAAACTACATAAATAATAATTATCATGAAAGTTTTAGTAGCAACAGATAAGCCCTTCTCAAAAGTGGCTGTTGATGGTATTCGTAACATAGTAGAGAAAGCAGGACATACTTTTGCAACCCTCGAAAAATACACAGATGTTAATCAATTTTATGAGGCTGTGGCCGATGTGGATGCCCTTATAGTTCGTTCCGACAAAGTTACCAAAGAGGTTATTGCAGCTGCTCCAAAGTTAAAAATAGTTGTGCGTGCAGGGGCAGGTTTTGATAATTTAGACCTTGCTGCTTGTACCGCTCGCGGTATAGTTGCGATGAACACACCAGGACAGAACTCCAATGCCGTGGCTGAATTAGTTTTATGTATGATGATTTTCATGCAGAGAAATCAGCTTACCCCCGGAACAGGTTCCGAACTTAAAGGTAAAACCCTCGGTATTCAGGCTTATGGTAATGTGGGTCGCCTTGTGGCAGGACTTGCAAAAGGTTTTGGAATGAAAATAATCGCTTTTGACCCCTTCGTTCCTGCTGATGCTATCCAAAAAGATGGAGTAGAGGTTGCTACCTCTCTCGAAGAGTTATATACCAAATCAAACTTCATCTCTCTCCATATCCCTGCTACCGAACAGACCAAGAAGTCTATCGGATATGCACTCGTTTCAAAGATGCCTAAAGGTGGCTGTCTAATTAATACCGCCCGTAAAGAGGTTATCAATGAAGAGGAGTTACTAAAAGCTCTAACTGAAAGAGAAGATCTTAAATATGTAACCGATATCGCTGCTGACAATCAAGCTGAACTTAATGAAAAGTGCGGTTTGAGAGTATTTGCAACACCTAAGAAGATGGGTGCTGAAACAGCCGAAGCCAATGTTAATGCCGGACTTGCTGCTGCAAATCAGATATGCAAATTCTTTGCAACAGGAGATAAAACATTCCAAGTTAATAAATAAAAGTATCTATGGTAAAAGTTAAACCTTTTGCGGCAATACGCCCCCCAAAGGAGATTGCAAAAGAGGTAGCCTCTCGTCCCTACGATGTTTTAAACTCTCAGGAGGCTAAAGCTGAAGCGGGTGAGAAATCTCTTCTCCATATTATTAAACCTGAAATAGATTTTGATCCCATTGCGGATGAACACTCACAGCCTGTCTATGACAAGGCGGTAGAGAATCTTAAGAAATGGATTAAAAATGGTTGGCTTGTTCAGGACAAAAAAGAGTATTATTATATCTATGCACAGACCATGGAGGGTCGCACCCAATATGGTATTGTCCTTTGTGCAAATACCGAAGATTACCTCTCCGGTAAGATTAAAAAGCACGAGCTTACTCGTAAAGATAAGGAAGAGGATAGAATGATCCATGTCCGCATTCAGAATGCAAATGTGGAACCTGTTTTCTTCGCATACCCTGACAATGCCGAGATTAATGCGATAGTTTCAAGTTATACCTCTAAACCGGCAGAATATGATTTCGTCGCAGAAGATGGTTTCGGACATCATTTTTGGATTATTGATAATGATAAAGATATCGCACGTATTACTGAGCTTTTTGGTAATATACCTGCTTTTTATGTGGCTGACGGGCATCATAGAACTGCCGCTGCTGCACTTGTAGGTGAAGAGAAGCGCCGTAATAATCCAAATCACACAGGTAAAGAGGAGTATAACTACTTTATGTCTGTGGTATTCCCTGAAAGTCATCTAAAGATTATCGATTATAATCGAGTTATCAAAGACCTCAACGGAATGACCACTTCAGAGTTTATTAAAGCTCTTGAAGCTGATTTTGAAGTAAAGGAGATGGGTAAAGAGATTTATACCCCTGCTGCTCTTCATAATTTCTCTATGTACATAGATGGTAAATGGTATTCTCTTACTGCAAAAGAGGGAAGATATGATGACAATGACCCTATAGGGGTCCTCGATGTTACTGTTCTTTCAGATCTTGTTTTCGACAAATTACTCGACATTAAAGACCTTCGTACCTGCAAAAGAATTGACTTTGTAGGGGGTATTCGTGGTCTTGGTGAACTAAAGAGAAGAGTCGATTCCGGAGAGATGGCAGTGGCATTTGCCCTCTACCCTGTCTCTATGAAACAGTTAATAAACATCGCAGATACAGGTAACATTATGCCTCCTAAGACCACTTGGTTTGAACCAAAACTCAGAAGTGGTTTGGCAATTCACAAATTGGATTAAAAAATATGAAACCAACTTTAGTAGTATTAGCCGCAGGGATGGGGTCCCGTTACGGCTCATTAAAACAGATGGATGGAGTGGGTCCTAATAATGAGGCAATTATCGACTATTCGATATATGATGCCATCAGAGCAGGATTCGGAAAGGTAGTCTTTGTAATAAGACACTCCTTTGAAAAAGATTTTAAAGAGGTATTTACAAGGGAACGCTTTGGAAGGAAAATAGAGGTTGAATTTGTATTTCAGGAATTGGACTATATTCCTAAGGGGTTCTCTATTCCTGACGGAAGAGTTAAACCTTGGGGTACAAATCATGCAGTAATGATGGCGGCATCTGCTGTAACTACCCCCTTTGCAGTAATCAATGCAGATGATTTTTATGGACGCGAAGCCTATAAAGTACTTTGTGATTACCTTAAAACTCTTGATGGGAAAAAATACCATTATGCTATGGTTGGTTATGGGCTTAAAAATACACTCTCTGAGTTTGGCTCTGTCTCTCGCGGAGAGTGTAAAGTCGATAAAGAGGGGAACTTAGTCTCTATGGTAGAAAGAACTGCTATAGAGAGGCTTCCTGACGGAACTGTAGCATATAAAGATGAATCGGGTACACACCCAATAGACGAAAATATTCCGGTCTCTATGAATCTTTTCGGTTTTACTCCTGACTATTTTGAAGAATCTGAAAGACTTTTTTCAGAGTTCTTAAGTAACCCCGCAAATATGTCAAACCCGAAAGCCGAATTTTTCATTCCACTTGCTGTGAATGCTCTTATCTCATCCGGTAAGGCTAAAATGAGAGTATTAACAAGTGATGCACGCTGGTTTGGTGTTACTTATAAAGAGGATAAACCTGAAGTGGTCTCTAAAATACGTAAGCTTATAGATTCAGGTGCATATCCTGAAAAACTATGGAGTTAAGGGGCTAAAAAATCACTAATACTTCGACTGTAATTTTATTGGAGTTCATCTCGTCTTCTACACGTAGTTCGGGATAACTCCATTTTTCTTTATAGAGTTCACAGTCAATCCTTAAAACGGACGTGAGTTTGCTCACTTCAAAGGCAAAAGCTGTTCCTGCAGTAACTCTATTCACCCCCACCCCATTTTTTAACGGGTCATGACTCATTGTATCCCACCTAAGAGCTGTGATTACCCTCTTAAAACAATTGTTTCTATTGATAGGAAAAGAGTAAGCACCTTGAATATAAGTAAGAAATAGATCATCAGAGGTATAGTAATTATGACGATTCATAGCCTCTGCTTCGATTTTAAACTTGGAGTTTTCATATCGACAGTCACCACCAATTATCATATAATCCAGCTCATTTGAGAGTGGGTATCTATAAAACTTAGCAGTAGTTCTAAAACCCTCCATTGCTCCGAAGATAACTCTTCCGGAATAAGCGGGATTATCCCTCCAGACCGGACTATTAATCAGATTACCATTAGAAATGGATAATTGAAGAAGTATGGGAAACCCTTTCTCTTTAAGGAGAAACTCCCCTGTTACCCCTATATCCCTGCTTGGTGAAATATATTTACCGACGAAAGGGCGATTAGCAAACATTAATGCATTTGGGGAGACAGTATAGTCATTATAAATAGGGACATGACTCTGTCCTAACCTAAAAGTGATTCTATTAGTAGGTTTAATTATAGCATTTAGGTCAAGTACAGAGAACTGACCACTCGAACTCAGCTCTACCTGTACCCTATACCCTAAATACTTGGAGACAGCACCCGAAAGTCCTAATCTTGAATTTCTTACAGAGAACCTCCCTTTTCCTGAATCGGTAGAGATCTCATATTTGGTCTTTAGTGTTCCATCATATTTGATAAAAGAGAGAGAGTCTTTAGTTTCTTGGCCTTTCACCTGAGCAGAGAGGGAGAGTTGAATAAACAAAAGAAGGAATAACAAGAGACTTGTTCTCATAATATCGATATTTTTAAGATATGTTGCAAAACTAATAAAAACCTCGATAACCAATAAAAAAAACTAATTTTGCATTGTTTATATAAAATAATATGGTATCTAAACGGACTCTTTTACTGATAGCATCATTTGTATGGTCTATTGCCGGTGGTATTTTATTATATAGAGGTGCCGCGGGGATTCTCTTTTATGGGGAGCATCTCTTTTTAAAATTTACCATAGGGTTAATCGGAGGTGTGGCTTTCTTTTTATTGTTATTTAAGAAAATTTCCGGGAAACATATCCGAAGAATAGAGACAATGGAGAGAGACAGGCTCCCTTTTTACTCCTTTTTTTCTCCAAAAGCCTATATAATGATGATACTAATGATATCTCTTGGAATTACTATAAGGAAGACAGGAGTTGTCCCATTTGAGTACCTCTCAGTTTTCTTCGTTACCATGGGATTACCCCTATTTCTTTCGGCTCTCAACTTCTTACGTAGATTTTTGACTATATTTGAATCTGATATATAAAAACAATATGGGAAATTCAAAGGTATATTTTACAGATGTCAAAACGAGTGCTAAATTTCCGCTTGTAAAAAAGATGGAGAGTGTGGTCACCGCTGCCGGTATTGAAGGGATAGATTTCAATAAGAAGTTTGTAGCCATTAAAATCCATTTCGGGGAACCGGGGAATTTAGCATTTCTGCGCCCTAATTTTGCTGCGAAAATGAGCGATATGATACGCTCCTTCGGAGGCAAGCCGTTTCTAACGGACTGCAACACACTCTATTCCGGAGGGCGTTCAAATGCTGTTGACCACCTGAAGAGTGCCATGGAAAATGGATATAACCCCATTTCTGCCAAATGTGATATTATTATTGCGGATGGACTTAAAGGGACTGATTATAAGGAACTAGCAGTTGAAGGAGGGAAATATTTCAAGAATGCAAAAATTGGAACCGCCATTGCTGATGCAGATATTCTTATAACAATGAGCCATTTTAAGGGGCATGAACAGACAGGGTTCGGCGGAGCATTGAAAAATATTGGGATGGGGTCTGCAAGTGTGGGGGGAAAACTCGAACTCCACTCCTCTTCAAAACCTATTATCAATAGAGAGAGGTGCATTGGGTGCAATATTTGTGTGAAGTATTGTGCTCACCATGCAGTTACCCTCGACACTTCGAAATTAGCAGTAATAGACTATGAAAAGTGCGTAGGGTGTGGACAATGCGTTGCCTTATGTCAGTTCAAGGGGGCAGTGGTCAAGGATTGGGACACCTCGGAGGTCCTTAATGCGAAGATTGCGGAGTACTCCAAAGCTCTCCTTAATACAATGCCAAGTTTTCATATCAATTTCATTCTTAACGTCTCCCCTAATTGCGACTGCTGGAGTTTCAATGAGGAGGCAATTGTCTCCGATATTGGGATTGCTGCCTCTTTTGACCCTGTTGCACTTGATCAAGCTTGCGCAGATCTTGTGAAGCAAGCACCTCTTACGAGGAGCTACCGACCCTCTTCGGAGGAAGGGAGTGGAACTCACATTGCGGAGCATCATTGTCATGAAGGAGAGTGCTCAGATGGGAAAGAGTATTGCGGAGAGGATAAATTTCAAATGGTCCACCCCGACACCAACTGGAGGTTCGGTCTTGAATATGCGGAGGAGATCGGGATAGGTTCCAGAAAGTATGAATTAATCAAGGTTTAAGATAAATGAAACAGTTAGCACGATTTTGTTTGTTTGTTTTTGGAGGGGCGTTATTAATAAGCTGCTCTTCTAAAGTACTCCCCACTAAAGAGGTTTTTTCTGAGGAGATAAAAGCCATCTCCTTTAATATCAGACTTAGCCCTAATAACCAATTCGATGGTGAGAATAGCTGGGTCTATCGAAAAGAGGCTGTTCTTAAGATGATTAAAAAGGAGAATCCTGATGTTTTCGGGGTTCAAGAGGCTATCTATCGTCAGGCCAAATTTTTAGAGGACAATCTTAAAAGTTATAGCAAATATGGTGTTGACAGAGATGGGGGGCTGGAGAAAGGGGAGGCAGAGTCCTGCGCTGTTTTTTATAAAAAAGAGAGGTTCAAACTTATAAATTTCGGCACCTTTTGGTTAAGCCAAACGCCCGATAAGCCCTCTCGTGGCTGGGATGCAGCCTGTCATAGAGTGGTAACATGGGTGCATCTTAAAGAGAAAGAGGGGGAAGGGAAAGAGTTGTTTTTTATGAATACCCATTTCGACCACATGGGGGAGGTGGCAAGGAGAGAGTCAGGGCTCCTTCTTGTCAATAAGATAAAAGAGTTAGTGCCGGAAGGGGTTGCCCTTATAGTTACAGGGGATTTCAATGCAGAGATAACCTCTCCGATTATGGAGCCGATAAAAACCGCTCTACTCTACGCAAGGGAGAACTCTCCCCTCACCGATTCATTTGGAACTTTTAACAACTGGGGAAAAGCCAATGAGGGGTATATCATCGACCATATCTTTTATAAAAATTTCACCCCCATAGAATACCGCACCAT
>CAZXOP010000065.1:0-10583 GCA_964642235.1 uncultured Muribaculaceae bacterium | reverse complement strand
TAAAACTCATAACGGGAGGGATTATCCTTTACTATATCATAAGACAGGTGATAGCGGCGTAATGGGTATCGAGATATATAAACCTGACTTAGAGGATGATTTTCTTCTCCTTGCAAATGGGGTGAAAGCCGGTTTTCCCTCCCCTGCGGAGGACTTTTCAAACGAATCGCTAAACATTACCTCGGAAATCGTTAAAAATCCCGCCTCTACCTTTTATGCACGCGTAAATGGGGAGAGTCTTAAAGATGACGGAATTAATGACGGGGATATCCTCGTGATAGATAAATCTGTGGAGCCTTATCAAGGGTGCATTGCGATGTGCTATATAGATGGGGAGTTTACCCTTAAACATATAGATATACACCCCGACCATATTTTACTTATACCTGCCAATAAAGAGTTTAAGCCGATAAAAGTTACACCCGATAATGATTTTACGATATGGGGGGTGGTCAGATATGCCATAAAAAAGTTCTAAAATGTATGCTCTTGCCGATTGTAATAACTTCTTTGTCAGTTGTGAGAGAGTCTTTTCTCCTAACCTAAACTCTCGCCCTGTGGTCGTCCTCTCTAACAATGACGGGTGTGTCGTCTCGCGTAGCAATGAGGCTAAGGCATTGGGGATAAAAATGGGGGTTCCCCTCTATCAGATAAAGGAGCTAATCGAAAAAGAAAATGTCGCCGTCTTCTCCTCAAATTATACTCTTTATGGGGATATGTCCCATCGCATACACCAGACACTCAGGGGAATGGTCCCCTCCGTAGAGGTCTATTCCATAGATGAGGCGTTTCTCGATTTAAGGGGGGTTAGTGGGGATTTTGACACCCTTGCAAAACAATTATCCTTAACTTGTAGACGCAATACCGGGATTCCGGTTTCGGTGGGGATAGCACCCACCAAAACTTTGGCAAAAATTGCCTCAAAACTCTGCAAACAATACCCAAAACTGCGTGGAGGGTGCTATATGCACCGTCCGCAGGATATTGAAAAGGTGCTTCGCAAACTCCCCGTGGAGGAGGTCTGGGGGATAGGGAGGAGGTACAGCAAGATTTTGAACGGGAAGGGGGTCCAAACTGCTTACGAATTTACCCTTCTGCCTGAAAATTGGATTAGAAAGACAATGAGTATCAATGGGGTTAGAACTTGGAAGGAGCTTCGAGGGGAGAGTTGTATTGATTTCATAGAGCAACCCCCGAAAAAGCAACAGATTACAGTTTCCCGCAGTTTTGCAAAGGAGATAACCGACTTCGAGGAGCTTTCGGAGCAGGTCTCCCTCTTTACTTCCATGGCTTGTGGAAAACTAAGGAAGCAGGAGAGTGTTTGTGGCGAAGCCATTGTCTTTATTTTAACGAACCTTTATCGAGAAGACCGCCCTCAGCAATACGAGAGTCAGATAATAATGTTTCCCTCTGCCACCGACAGTCTTATAGAGATTAACCGCTCTATACTCCGCACACTTGCGTCTCTTTTTAAGAAAGGGTATGCTTATAAAAAGGCGGGGGTAATTCTTTCAGAAATTTCCGATAAAGCGACCTCCCAATTTGTTCTTTTTGACCCTATAGACCACTCCAAGCATGATAAAATCATGCAGACCATAGATAACATAAATTCCCGTCAGGGGTATCAGCGTGTCTCACTTGCTTCCCAATCACTCGAGGGGATAAAGATGAATCGTCAGCACCTCTCCCCCCTCTATACCACCAAATGGAGCGATATTATCCAAGTGAAGTGTTAGTTGCAAAAAGTTGCACTTTTATAGTGATTTATATTGCAAAAAGATGTAAATTGCGCCCATAAAACCATGCAAAAAGTTGTAAAATCATGCTTTACAGAAAGATAATCAAAGAGTTAGAAGCCTGGAGGGCTAAAAATGACAATAAGGCTTTGCTTATTAAAGGGGCAAGACAAGTGGGAAAGACCACTATTGTCAGGGAATTTGCCAAAAAAAACTACAAGCATTTTGTAGAAATTAATTTTGAAAAAATGCCCTCTGTAAAGCAGGCATTTGATGGGAACTTAGATGCTAAAACCATAACTCTTAATCTCTCAGCAATGGGTTTTGGGCCTTTTGTAAAGGGGGAGACTCTTGTTTTTTTCGATGAAATCCAATCTTGTCCCAATGCGAGGACGGCTATAAAATTTTTAGTCGAAGATGGCTCTTATCACTATATAGAGTCTGGTTCTCTTCTCGGAATAAATTATAGTGATGTCTCTTCATACCCGGTAGGTTTCGAACGTCATATAAGTATGTTTCCTCTCGATTTTGAAGAGTTCTTGTTGGCATGTGGAGTGTCAATTGAAGTAATAGAGAGAGTGAAGGAGTGTTATTATGATATTCTACCGGTACCTGAGTTTATTCACGAACAGATGATGGGCTATCTAAGAAAGTATTTAATAGTAGGTGGAATGCCCGAAGTCGTTTCAAAATTCATTTCCGATAATGATTTCAACGAATGTGTTAAGCTGCAGAAGGATATTATTGAAAGTTATCGTGATGACATTTCAAAATATGCAGGTAATCAAAAAAATCTTGCCAAATATATATTTGATTCGATCCCGGAACAATTATGCAAAGAGAACAAGCGTTTTGTGCTTGCTGATATTGAAAAGGGGGCTTCTAATAGAAAATATGGTGGAGCTATTCAATGGCTGACAGATGCCGGTGATGCCTATCTTTCATTCAATGTTAACTCCTTTGAGCTTCCTTTTTCTCTTACACGAAACAGTAATTTATATAAACTATTGATGCTCGATACAGGTCTTCTTTGCAGTATGTGTCTTGACGGACTACAATATCAAGTATTAAATGGGAATATAGGTATTAATGAAGGTGCACTTACAGAAAACCTTGTGGGGACAGAGCTTGTAAAAAAGGGGATTCCTCTCTATTATTATGATAAAAAGAGTCGTCAGGAGTTGGATTTCATCTTTCCGGAAAATAATAAAATATCCATTATAGAAGTAAAGTCAGGGAATGACTATAAAAGACATTTTTCACTAAATAGAGCCATGGAAGAAAACCACGCCAAAATAGCAAGGGCAATGGTTTTCTCTAAGTTTAATGTTGAAAACAGGGATGGTATTCTCTACTATCCGCTATATATGATAATGTTTATTTAAGCCACTTGTCGAACCATTCAAAATAGACACGGTGCCACTGAATAGAGTTTTGGGGTCTGAGAATCCAATGGTTTTCTTCGGGGAAGAGGAGCATTTCTGAAGGGACTCCCATCATCTGTGCAGCATTAAATGCAGCCATCCCCTGCTCAACAGGTACTCTGTAATCCATCTCTCCATGAGTGATTAGAATAGGGGTATTCCAGTTTTTAATTAGTTTGTGGGGGGAGTTTTCATAATGCCTCTTGGCAATAGGGTTATTGTCCCAAGGGGCACCTCCGTTATCCCAATGAGGGAACCACATCTCTTCTGTCATCATATACATCTGCTCTTGGTTGAAAATCCCTGCATGAGCAACAAATGCCGAGAAGAGTCCTTTATGGATTCCTGCAAGATAATAGACAGAATATCCTCCGTAGCTTGCCCCTGAAACCCCCATTTTTCCAACGTAGGGTTCTTTAAGGAGCTCCTTGGCAGCAGAGAGGTAGTCCTGCATGTTTTGTCCGCAGTAGTCCCCTGAAATCTGGTCGCACCACTCCTGCCCGAAAGCGGTCGTTCCACGACGGTTAGGAAGAATAACAATATAACCCTGTGCTGCCATTAACTTGAAATTCCATCTGTATGACCAGCTCTGGCTTAAAGTTCCCTGAGGTCCTCCGGTACAGAAGAGGATTGCGGGGTATTTTTTGGTTTTATCGAAATCAGGTGGGTAGATAACCCAAGTGTGCATCTTCTTATTATCGGTAGTGGTAATCCATCTCTGCTCGCAACTCTCCTTCTTTAACTGTGAGAGAATCTGCTCATTTTCAGAAGTAAGCTGTGTAAATGAACCATCTGCTATGGAGACAGAGACGATTTCATTAGGCTGGCTCATAGATTTATAAGTGGTAATAAGCTTGTCGCCAACAACTTGAAGTCCACCATCAAAATCAAACCATACATCAGGAGAGGTTATTCGGGAGACATTCCCCTCTAAGTCAACTTGGAAAAGAGCATCGAGGGCATTTACCAAAGAGCAGAAATAGAGCCCATCCCCCGAAGGTTTCCAAGTGGGAGAAGTCATATTGTATTTATAATTTGCCGAGAGTTCTTTTTTAACTCCTGTAGCCATATCGAGGATAAAAAGTCTCTGTTTGTCCGCCTCAAATCCCCCTCTCTCCATGCTAATCCAGGCAATATATTTTCCGTCAGGAGAGAAAACAGGGTCAGTGTCATATCCCATCATCCCTTCAGTCAGGTTTTTACATTCGCGACTCTCTACATTATAGAGATAGATATCTGTATTGGTAGAAAAGGCATACTCTTTTCCCACAAGTTTACGGCATGAGTAGGCAATCTCTTTTCCGTCAGGGCTCCAGCTAAGCTGCTCAAGACCACTCAAAGGGAGTGTGGGGAGTTCATAAGGGGCTCCATCTAAAATATCGACCACCCCGCTAACAGCTTTGGTGCTGAAATCTGCAATATAAGAGTGGGGAATGGTGCTGACGAAGCAGTCCCAATGACGATACATTAAATCAGTAATATACCTTCCGGAAGCCTTTGGAAGGTCGGGATAGATATCGGCAGCCTCTTTTACCACCTTAAATTCCTGAACAAAAAGGATTTTCTTCCCATCAGGAGAGAACTCAAAAGAGGAGATATCCCCCTCTACTCCACTAATCTTACTCTCTTTATCTTTTCCATCTATGTTCATAATATAGAGTTCGCCGCCCCTTAAAAAGACGATATTGGAGTTATCGTACCAGCGTGCATTACTGCTGCTTTTAGGGAAAGTGGTAAGCTGTCTATTATTACTCCCATCCACATTCATTACGAAAAGCTGTCTCTGACTCTTATTCAGAGCGATATCTGTATAAGAGACACCATAGAGGATTTTGTCGCCGGAGGGGGAGACTTTCGGATCTGAAACTCTTCCTAAGAGGTTCATTATTTCGGGGGTAAATTTTCCCTCTATTACCTCTACTGTCGGCTTGGGAATATAAGGAGCCTCCTCCTTAACTTCATTCTTACAACTAACTAACGCCATAGCAAATAATCCTAAAACAATTAATTTTTTCATACGTGTATATTTTATATCTGTTATTATTATTTATTCTACTTTCATCCATTCAGGGAGAGGCTCCCCTTTGAGGTAATACCCAAAAAACTCAGCGAGTTTAACTGAGAGGTCTTTAGCATTATGCCTTTTTGAGAGGTTGTGAAGCTCCCCTTTATATTGTAGCATCCAGGCAGGTTTTTCTAACCTGCGGAGGGCTGTGAATAACTCTATCCCCTGATACCAGGGAACAGCATCATCTTGGTCATTGTGCATTATAAGTACAGGGGTTTTGACATTTGGAACGAAGAAGAGGGGAGAGTTTTCATAATAGAGGTCAAAATCCGACCAAAGAGTACTCCCTATTCTACTCTGTCCGTGTTCGTATTGGAACTGACGACATTTTCCTGAACCCCAACGGATTCCTCCATAAGCAGAGGTCATATTTGCCACGGGGGCACCTGCTCCGGCAGCCTTAAATCTGTCAGTTTGGGTTATCATATAAGAGACAAGATACCCTCCCCAGCTCTGCCCTTGAATAGCCAAATTCTCACTATCCACCCAGCTATTACTGCATAACATATCCACAGCAGGGAGAATAGAGTTTAAGGCGCTTTTACCGGGATGACCGATAGTAAAATAGATATCGGGAATGAAAACAATATATTCATTGCTGACGAAATAGGGGATATTCACAGTCGAGCGACTTGGAGCGGGAGACCTGTATCTAAAGAGTTCATCGGAATACTTCTCATAAAAATAGATAATCATAGGGTACTTTTTAGTCGCATCAAAATTCTCAGGCTTGAAAAGTAGCCCCTCTGCTTTGATAGGAGTAGAATCAGCAGTCATCCATGAAATTAGCTCCACGCTTCCCCAGTTATACTCACTCTGTTGAGGGTTAGTATTGGTGAGCTGTTTCTCTGTGCGGAAGAGATCTGCGGTAAGAAAAACATTAGGAGAGTTTTCAAAATTTGACTTCGTGTAGAGATAGAGCGGGGTTTTTGAGGAGATAAAGGCTCCGTCAAGCTGGTAGGTAAATCCCCCTTCCACTAACTTGGAAAGTTTCCCCTTTTTCTTATTGGCATCGAAAAGGTAATACCCTGTCTCTTTGGTAACTTTATTAAAAGATGAGAGATAGAGAGGTTCGTTTTTCTTTATAACTCTCCCCCAACTAAAATTACCCCTTGAAAAAGGGAATTCGGAGTCATAAAGAGGGAATGTCACTCTGAAAACTCTGTTTGATTCTCTCCCTCTCCCCTCAGTTATCATTGTAGGGGCTTTAACCCCTTTGGGATCAAACTGCCAAAGGTCGAATTTGTCGGCTAATAAAAAGGCAGATTCATTCTCCATCCAGATAGGTGATGAATAAGGTCTTGGGGATTGGGGTGTATCTGTTTCATCATCCCAGAAAGTTACCCCTAAATCCTTTGTGATGTTTCGAGCCTCTGAGGAAGAGAGATTATATAGATACCAATTCAAATCCGAATAATCATACCAAAGGTAATAGCTCCCCTCTCTTGATGCTCCGGAGAAAGAACCTGTAATTTTCTTTTTAAGGAGTTCACGCTCTCCGGTTAGCAGGGATATCTTATAAAGGTCGTAGAAACCATCCGACTCCCATTGTCCCATAACCATATATGGTTTTGAGGTGACAGATAGAATATAATCTTGAACATTGTACTCTCCGACATTAACATTTGGTATCTCTTTATCTGCGAGTTGAATGATTTTAGAAGGGGAATTAAAAGTGTAAAGTGCAGTATATGATTTATTTTCAATATCACTCTTTCTTATATCTTCTTCCACGGGGAGTATATCGGCATCCCACCGCCAGATATTCATATTTACCCTCTCAAAATCGGGAGCGGTAGTATCTTTCTCGGCAGGGATAGGCTTGGTTCCCAAAACGAGCCTTCTTCCATCTTTTGAGAAGGTGAGAGAGGCCTTATCTGAGACCATCCACCCCTCAGGTACCCCCTCTGTCTTATTTGAAACAATAACTTCCGCCTCCTTCCCCACAGACATGTCATATAGATAGACATTGGTAAATTTCTCCTCACTCTTAGCAGTATCGAGTTGTGCATAAAAGGCAATAGAGGTTAACCCCTCATTCTCCGATGGGAGTGAAAATTTAGCTTTTTTATCGCCGGTCAAAATGGAACTAAACTGTTTACTCTCCAAGTTATATCTAAATAGACCTTTTTGGGTAAGCGAATCCCCTTTCTCAGGCTTGGTAATGTAAAAAAGGGTAGAGCCATCTTTAGAAACAGAATATTTATCGACAAATTTGATGGTATCTAATTTACCATCTGCGAGATTTAGAATATATATCGGTTTCCCTGCATCTTTATCGGGCTTTTTTGCTTTCTCTTTAGGGGCTTCTGTTTTGGTGGTATCTTTTTTAGGGCTCTCCTCCTTCTTCTCGCTCTCCATAAAAACAATAAACTTTTTCAACTCCTTCCCATACTTAAAGGAGTTGAGGTTGGGGTACTTTTTAATCTCCTTGGTCTTTAGGTTTATAATAGCAAGGGTGTCTTGCGGCATCTCCGGACCTTTTTTCTTTTTTATTTTAGCCTCACGTGTTTGGCTATATGTGGGGGAGATTTTAAGTACAGCATTTTTTCCGTCAGTGCTAATGACGGCGTCTGAGCCTCTTGGGATGACGATACTCTCATTTTTCTGTAAATCATAGAGATACAGCGTTCCATCTCCCTCTTGAGAGGTTACATTATAGATGGCTGTTTTCCCATTGTAAGGGATACTCTGACTATTTAGTGACTGCCACGAATCGTAAACAGAGTGGTCTAAAGGCTTTTTCTGGGAAAAAACCAAAGTGGGGAAGAACAATAGAAACAAAAGAATTCCTTTAGTTGTCGCTAATTTTACCATAATTATTTAGTTTTATTATATAATTCAATCCTCTCTTTTACCATTATTGCAGCAGCGGCATCAGGGAGACACTCAAGGCTGAATATAGGTATTCTTTCTATAATATCCGAAACGGAGGCACAGATAAGATCGGAGAGGGGTTCGTCATAAGCAAATGCAGGGGGAGCCGAAGGGTAAAGGGCTCCAAATGCGGCAATTTTCCCAAGCTCTGTTATATGGTTTGCAGGGGCTTGAGAGAGTCTGACTATCGCTGCCACAGGGTAGTAGGCATCCTTATAGCAGGGGGTTTTTCCACTCCATGGAGAGCCGAAAACGAAAATTTTACCATTGGCGGCAGAGATAATGGGGCTGTCGTCATTCAGTAGGAAAGAGCCGGGGATATTTTGCCTCCAGAGACGAGTGTGTGTCGATTTTCCGGTGCCTGACTCCCCAAGGAAAAGTATTGCCCTATCATCATAAACTATAACCGAAGAGTGAATAGGGAAGGCTTTTTTCGGAGCCACTGCTATTGCAAAAGCCATCCACGTCCCGAACCTGAGCATCGAAGAGTGAAGGGTCTCCTCCCAGTTACTGACGATGCGGAGCGAGTCATTGTCATTGATTTTATTGTCGCAGACAAAGAGAAAAGGGGTCCCTTGTTCGGGAACCATCTTAAAAAGATAGCGACTGCCGTCACTGTAAAATGAGCATTTAATAATCTCATCATCGAAATCAAACTCGTGAAGAGGTTTATGCAGCTCCGTATATTCCATCGCCTCTCTCATCTGGTCGAGTCTCCCCGCAACAGAAAACACGAGATGAGGGGTGGCCGAGAGATTGTCGTTTTTAAAGAGCGAAAATCCCTCAATTTTATCGAGAGGAGAGGTCGGCATGGTCGTCTCAAGACTTAACGAGACCCCGGCAATCTTATATCTAAAAGAGTTGGTCATATTTCTAAAATTCTATCGCAGAAGGCAAGAGAGCTTTCGCGGTGGGATATTACAATAATGGTCAATCGCTTATGTTCGTCAGATAATTTTTTAATAGCGTCATTTATCTCTCTCTCCGTCTGTGAATCAAGCGAAGAGGTGGCTTCGTCGAAAAACAATACCGTAGCCTCTTTGTAAAGAGCCCTCGCAATCCCGATTCTCTGCCTCTGCCCTCCGGAAATCCTGCTCCCTGCCTCCCCTATAATGGAATTTACCCCTTCGGGCAATGCCTCTGCAAACTCCTTGAGTGACACTTGACTCAGCACCTCCCAAACCCTCTCAATATTTATCTCCCCGATCTCCTCCCCAAGGGCAATGTTTTCTGCAATTGAGAGGTCTGCAATAAAAACATCCTGCGGCACATATCCCACCCTCTGCTGCCAGTTTCTTACATTCGTAGAGTCCAATGGAACTCCGTCTATTTCAATAGTGCCCCCTTCGGGTGCAAAGAGTCCGAGCAGGAGATTAAAAAGCGTGCTCTTCCCTGCTCCGGTGCGCCCCTTTATCCCAAATCTCTCCCCCTTCCTTATATTAAAGCTCAGGTTATTAATGACTTTGTCATTGCGGGCTTGACCCTTGTCAGAATACGAAAACGAGAGGTTCCGAACCTCTATTGTCCTTTCAAAGGGGAGGGGTTCGACCTTAGCCTTTGTCTCCTCCGAAGAGGGGGAGTACCCCTCTATCTCCTCAATGACTTCCACTGTGTATTGTGTTGATTTTATGGAGCCTACTGTGGAGATTAAAGAGTGTACCGAAGGGAGCATTCTAATCGCAGCCACCGCAAATACCCCTAAGAAAACCCTCATTGATGCATCTTGAGCATCGATACTTAATATTATAAGAGTTGATATAACGAGCGCTATTGCTATTTCTAATAGATAAGAGGGGACGCTCTGAATGAGGGTGCTTTTTAATCGATATTTCGATACATTCTCAAGTCCCGTATCGAAACGAGATTTCATTTTAGGGAAGGCATTATTGATCTTCATCTCTGCATACCCTTTAAAAGTCTCTTGTACCACCTTCGTCTGCTCTCTGCGTGCAATCATCTCCTCCTTTCCATAGACTTTCAGACGAGTGCGGATTACATAGAGATAGAGTACCACAAAGGGGAGAAAGGTCAGCACCACCAAGAGTGAAGAGAGGGGATTATATACACAGAGTGCCACCAATAAGAAAATCGAAAAGAGTAGCTCCCCTATAAACTTTAAAATCGAGGCAAGATAGACCACCCCGAAATTATAACAGACCGCATTTACATTAAAAGAGAGCTCGGAAGTGTTCGAATCTTTGACGAAAAGGAGTCCCTTACTGTATAGATGCGAAAAGAGAGTCCTCGAATAATGTCGATAGAGCCCTAAAAGATACTTGTTCTGATAGTTTACTATTAGAAGATTAAGTAAACTCTTTATAATCAGAATGGTAAGTACCGCTAAAATTAGAAATAGAATAAATTTATTATGGGAAGAGAACCCCATATAATCATAAATCTTAGAGAGAAGGGAGTTGTTAAATGCCTCCCCTTCATTTAGAACAATAAAAATCATCGGTAGTAAAACTGCTATCCCTG
>CAZXOP010000064.1:0-10786 GCA_964642235.1 uncultured Muribaculaceae bacterium | reverse complement strand
TAACCAAACGAAGTTTGGTGTCTCTGCAGAGACCGCTGCGGCTTGTGCTTACGGAACGAGTGTAATTCAAATTGCTGAGCATTAAAATTTCACAAAACTTCCTAAGAACCACTAATATAAACATAAAGTAAGCGGAAAAGAGTAGCAGCGTGTATCCACCACACGAAGTGTGTAAACATTATAGGGGGGGTAGGACTCAGGCCCCCCAGGGTACTGAAAAAATATAGGAGCGATTTATCGCTCCTATATTTTTCCAGTGCCCGAAACAGGGCTCGAACCTGCACAGTCTTGCGACCACTAGTCCCTGAAACTAGCGTGTCTACCAATTCCACCATTCGGGCTTGGGGTCGCAAAGTTAGAAAATTATCTGTTAAGTTGTTCGGCAGTTCCTATATTATATCCCTCACATATATAGACAATTTTTCCGAAAGTATCAGCAATTACAAAGAGTGGAAGTTCGGGGTGAGTGAGCTTCATCTCCTTGGTAATGGCATTGAAAATAGCATTGTCAATATCTATCCCGAATGTTATACCATCAGGGGTTCCCATGGTGGTAGCACTCTTGAATTTCAGGTAATCTTCTTCAGTACGATAAAAAAGTATTGTCGGTTTTTTGGGTGCCTGCTCAAAGAGACTTCTGATGGCATGATTGCTCGGTTCGTGATTTGGAAGAAGGAATCCGAGAACGAAGAATCCTCTCCCTGTTGTCTCAAGAATCGAATTTTGAGAGAGGGTAGCATCTGGGAAAATTCGCAGAAATTTACTCTCAGCATCCATGTTCCCAATCACTTGAAGCTCCGAAGGATCTTCCCTCATTACAAGTTCAACAGTGGTGTTATTGTCTTTCTCGATATTGAAAAACTTAATGGTGGAGAGGACCTTACCACTTGCCATTCGTGTTCCGGTGGTCAGGAGGTAGTAGCCGCAGTCAAGTGGAATAGGGGTCTTTGAAATCCCCTTCCAAGACATTGTCCCTTCGTAGCCCTCTTTGTCCCTGAAGTTAAGGGTGTTAAGTCCACCTCCCTCAATCTTTGCAATGGTAAAATGAGTTTCGAACTTCGGGTCATCAATAAATTTTTGTCCTGCGTAGGTTAATGTCAGGGTGCCTGTTTCGGCACTCCCTATCTTCGGGGCACCCTCCTGCTCCCTCTCCACAAAGGAGACATCGTGCCACGAATTACCCGAGTGGTATTGTAATTTACCACTTACCTCCTCGATCCTTGCAGGGATGTTAAGGCTTCTGCAGAGTGCAACGAAGAAGATCTCCCTCGATGCAGTATTGGCAGCCATAAGTGAAAGAGTGCCAATAGGGGAGATTGGAATCCTTTGGGGGTTATATTCGTCGAGGATTTTAATCTTCTCAGTAAAGGCAATAACGTTCTCAGGGGTAGGTTCGTTTAAGATTCCATCGGAAGCTACTGACTGTAAAACTCCTCTCCATGGCTGGAGCAGTTCGTTGGCAATTCTAGGATTGAGAACATATTTAATTAGAATATCATCATAGCTCCCCTCTTTAGGGCTAGCCGATTTAAGCTGTTTAATATTAAAATTAGCTAAGTGGTCAAGGAGAATAGTTGCCGGGGTGTCGCGAAGGTCTTTTGCACTTACCAAGTCAAGCAGGCGAAGTCCTATTTCGAGCTCGGTAGGGGAGAGGGAAAGGAGATAATTATAAATCTGTTTCCAATTTCCACGAGCAGCAGTAAGATATTTAAGGATCCTCTCTTGTTCACTCTTTGAGGTGATTTTCATCTCTTTGCAGAGTTTTGAGGCAGTTTCGGCAGAGGCGAAAGTGGCAATATACTTCTCTCTTATGGCATCTTCTTGTGCAAGTCTCCAGTCGTTATAGGTTTTCTCCTCATCTGTTACGGTGGTGATAACTTTCTCTTCAGCAGGGGGGACGACATCTATCTCCTGTGAAATTATATCCCCTGTTTTTTTATCGAGAACAATATTAAATATCTGATTATTACGAGCCTCAGCTACAGAGATTTCTGTAAAACCGAACTTGTCTCCACTTGATGCCCATACCATAATATCCCCTTTGCCAAACGTGGCAGAGGTTTTCCCTTTTTTATCTGTATATGAGGTTATTGCACTATAAAACTCGGCGTAGTTGTAAATTTTAAACTCCACTTTTGCATTTTCTACAGCTTTCCCATTCTCATCTTTTACAGCTATTTGAATACGATTAGTCGGTGTGTAATTGGCAGTTACATTGATTTCAGTAAAACAATTGGTGGTCGAAATAATATCTTCTTTTCCTCTGTATTTCCCAAAGACCTTTGTGTGCATCAGGAGGGCTCTTTTTGCAGTCGAACTAAACCATGCAATATCGAGTTTAGGCTCCGGCTCGCAGGCTCCGAGGTAATGCCACTCTCCATCTACCCAAACCTCTACCCAGGCATGATTGTCATCAGTATGTGCCCAACGGGGGGTGTAAACCTGACGTGCAGGAATCCCAACCGAACGGAGGGCAGCAACTGTGAACACAGACTCCTCTCCGCATCTTCCGTGGGCAGTGATCATTGTGGCCATTGGGGAGGAGGTTCTAGCATCCGAAGGGGTATAGATTACCTTTTCGTGGCACCAATGGTTCACTTCGAGGGCAGCATCATACATTGTTTTCTCCCTTACCCTATCCCTTAACTCTTCATAGAAATAGTCACGTGACTCATCAAGAGTCTCATTATTGACCCTCAAGGGGAGAACGAAGTGACGAAAAACCGTTTCCGGAAGGGTCTCACCCCACGGCATCTCTTCACGGGCACGAAGGGCGCCCCTTATACCATTGAGGTATAGAGAGGGTTCATAATCAATCATATCCCCCAAGGGCATATATGCGTAGAGAAACTCCATTGCCTCCTTTTCTGTATTGTTCTTACACTCACTGTAAATGTCATTGACATCAAAATTCTCTTCGAGAGCGGTGATTTTATTGTTAAGGTCATTTTTCACCTCTTTACGAAAAGATGAGGAGGAGATAAAGTGTTCCTGATCTGCACATCCTGCCAAAAGTAGGGAGAATGAGATTATTGCTGCTGCTAAAAGTGATTGTTTCATAATGTTTGAAATATTAGCCAAACTTACTAAAAATTTATAAATTTGCAAATATGTTAGAAATTTGTGCAAATTCATTTGAGAGTGCTCAAGCTGCCAAGAATGGTGGTGCGGATAGAGTTGAACTCTGTTCTGTTTTGAGCGTGGGGGGAGTAACTCCCTCTACAGGACTTATAACGATGGTAAGGAGGTCTATTTCAATTGATATCAATGTCTTAATTCGTCCCCGCGGAGGGGATTTCCTCTACAATTCTGCTGAAAAAATGGAGGTTTTACGTGATATTGAAGTTTGTGCGGAACTTGGAGTAAACGGAGTGGTTATTGGAGCCTTGACCAATAAGGGGAGAGTCGATATGGAGGGGTGTTCCAAGTGGGTAAAAAGGGCACACGATCTTGGACTCTCCGTTACTTTTCATAGGGCAATAGATAGGGCTGTCGATATTTTTGAAGCGATGGAAGAGGTTATCTCGCTGGGGTGTGAAAGAATCTTAACCTCCGGTGGTTTTCAAACTGCCATCGAGGGGAGAGATGTGATAAAAAAGATGGTGGAGTTGGCAGGAGAGCGCATTATTATTATGCCCGGCTCCGGAGTCAATCCCTCAAATATTGCAGAGCTTGCCTCTTATACTAAAGCCCCGGAGTTCCATTTTTCAGCAAGTAAGACGCGTCCATCAGGGATGCTCTCTTGGGGGGGAATAGGTGAACCTGAAACCATTACGGTTAGCGACCAAGAGATAGTTGCAGCAGCAGTTAAAGCCTTAGAACAATAATAATTTTAAAAATGGAACACAATGCAATTAAAACAGGAGACTCTTTTTTAAAAAAGAATCACTTGTCCATTAAAGTTATACTTATAGGTATAACAGCACTCCTTATGTTAATCCCTCTACAGATGATTCAAGAGCTCGTTAGAGATAGGGAATCTTCTGCCGAATTTGCACTTGATGAGGTGAGTCAGATGTGGTCTGATCCGCAGGTTATCTCTGGTCCTGTTTTAGATATTCCATTGATTATTAAAGATGCCGACAACCTCTCTTTACTTCCGGAGTCTTTGGTTATTGACGGCACACTCGGGACAGAAACTCTAAAAAGGAGCATTTATGATGTTATAGTCTATCGCTCTACACTTACCATAAATGGGAGTTTTATCTTTCCAAAAGATCTTGCTTCTAAATCAGAGTTCTTTAGGGAGTCAGAAATCTCTTTGGTTATGGGACTCTCTGATCTTCGTGGTATCGAGGAGCAGGCAGTTATTGAGTTTGACGGGGTGCAATATCCATTATCATCCGGGTTAGGAGATGTCGATTTTCAGCAGAAAATAGGAACTAAAGTTAAGTTGAATAAGACGAAGATAGAATCAGGGGAGCCAATGGAGTTTCTATTGACATTAAAACTAAAAGGTTCTCGTTCTCTTAAATTTACCCCTGTCGGAAATCAGACAGAGGTTCATCTAAGTTCTAATTATACCTCCCCAAGTTTTGATGGGAATTATCTCCCTTCGGATAGGAGTGTGAGTGAGAGTGGTTTTAAGGCTGATTGGAAAGTACTCGGTATGAATAGAAATTATGCACAAGTGTTGGAGAGTAGTAGCAGTTATTATAATAAGATGCAGAGTTCCAATTTCGGTGTCAGACTGATTGTTCCTGTTACTCAGTATCAACAGACTACTCGTTCTATTAAATATGCCATTCTGATATTAGTGTTGATATTTGTTGCCTCCTTTATTGTGGAAATTGCCACCAAAAAGAAGATACATATTATACAATATTTCATAGCAGGTTTGGCCATCGTCCTCTTTTACTCGATATTACTCTCCCTCTCTGAATATATCTCATTCGGATGGTCATATCTGATAGCTGCTATTATGACCATCTCACTTATTTCGGGCTATTTTATCGGTATTCTAAAGAGCAAATACGCATACGTTTTAGCTCTCCTGCTAATACTGCTCTACTCCTTTATCTATATTCTTTTACAGATGGAGACCTATGCACTTTTAGTCGGTTCGCTTGGGTTGTTTGTCATCCTCGGAGTAATAATGTACTTCACCAGGAAGATAGCGTAAGGGACAAATGTGTGCAAGGCAATAGATTGTGAGGATAGATGGAGAACTAAGGAAAAGTCTCGGTCCACGCGGACGTGGGGGACCGCCGGCGAAAGCCGGTGGTGGTTCTTTTCCGTGTTCTCTATCTATCCCATGCTCATTACCCTCGGACGCAAATTTGTGCGAGCACGAGATTGCGCGTCATTTTACCCCAAAAAAGTAAAGTAAAACGCCCCAAAAAGGTAAAATAAAACGCCACAAAAAAGTAAAACTAATTTGTAGAATTGAAAATAAATAACTACATTTGTGGTGATTAAATAATGATTTTATGAGCTACTTAAATCGAATAGCAGACAAAATATTGAAAGAACGGCTTGAGGCATTTGGAGCTGTGCTCATTGAAGGTCCTAAATGGTGCGGAAAAACAACAACAGCAGAACAAGTGGCAAAAAGTGTTATCAGACTGCAAGATACAGATATGCGGGAAGAATATCTTGCAACTGCTGCATCAAAACCCTCATTACTATTGCAGGGGGAAGTGCCTCGATTGCTTGATGAGTGGCAAGATGCACCTGTATTGTGGGATGCTGTCCGCACGATGGTCGATAAGAGAAGCATACCGGGACAGTTTATTCTGACCGGTTCCAATTCCATCGACCGCGATTCTATACATCATTCCGGTACCGGTAGGATATCAAGAATGTTGATGATTCCAATGAGTTTGTGGGAGTCGGGAGAATCAAACGGAGAGATTTCACTTCAAGAGTTATTTGATGATTCCAATTTAGATATTGATGGAATTACTTCCGAAATGGAGGTTGAAGATCTTATTTATATTGCGTGTCGTGGTGGATGGCCGGCGACTGTAAATATAAAAACAGATAAAGCCAAACTTCTTGTTGCCAGAAATTATGTTGATACCATCTGTAAAGAAGATATTTCGAGAATAGACGGTGTAAGGCGTGATGAACATGCAGCAAAAATGCTGCTTCGAAGTTATTCAAGAAACATTTCTACCCTTGCAAAAAACACATCTATATTGGCCGACATCGTCTCTTCCGGCGAGGTTTCTATGTCCAAACCCACTTTTGACGATTATATTAATACATTTAAAAAACTGTTTGTTATCAGCAACATTAATGCCTGGTCGCCTGCTATTCGTAGTAAAACAACCATCAGAAGCGGTTTTAAGCGGGCATTTATCGACCCCTCCATCGCTGTTGCCTCAATGGGACTTACTCCGGAGGCTTTATACACACAGTTAAAAACCTTCGGTTTTATTTTCGAACAGCTCTGTATTCGGGATGTGAAAGCCTACACACTTGATTTTGACAGCCATATATCTTATTATCGTGACCGATATGGTTTAGAGGCAGACCTTGTGCTGCATCTTGCAGATGGACGATATGCCTTAATAGAATGTAAATTAGGGAGCAAAGAAATCGAAGAAGGTGCAAAGCATCTCCTCCAATTAAAGCACCTTATCCGTGAATATAATGAGAACGAAAAACAAACTCCTCTTCGTGAACCCGATTTGCTAATCATTTTAACCGGCGGTAAAATGGCATATAGCCGTCCTGATGGTGTGAAAATTATTCCAATTGCAACTCTCAAACCTTAGATTCATTGGCACGAGACAGGAGATGTGTGCAAATTTTGCGCAAATAGGAGAAGCCTAATAAAGAAAAAAGCACTTACATTCTCTGTAAGTGCTTGATTTTCTGTGCTCCCCTTCTAGGACTTGAACCTAGGACCCCCTGATTAACAGTCAGGTGCTCTAACCAACTGAGCTAAAGAGGACTGTTTTTTCCAAAGCTTTTTAGTCTATCCTCTGGCTTTGGGAGTGCAAAAATATGATAAAAATTGATAATGTGCAAAAATTTTAAGAAAAAAGTCTAACTTTGTGGAACCATTAAACATAATTACGAATGGATATAGCTTTTCTATCCCAGTCTTTAAAAGAGTTAGTACTCGAAAATGACAGAGTTTCTCTGCCAGGGTTGGGTAGTTTTCTTGCTGATATTGCCCCTGCGCAATTCTCGCAAGATAAAAAAATTATTAATCCCCCCTTTAGAAGAGTGTTTTTCAGATGCTCTGAGATTTGGAATGATGGGTTATTAGAGAATCACTCCGCACAAAAGCTTGGAATGGAACTCCCTGAAGCTAAGAGGGAGCTAGAATCTTTCTTAAAGAAGTTCCGTCAGGAACTCCAATCGAGGAAAAGCGTGGAACTTCCCGGTTTTGGGACAATGCGTGCCACTAAGGAGGGTAATATCTTTTTTGTTTATGATAAAGGATTGGATATCTATTCCGATGTTTATGGACTTGAACCTATCTCTATTAAAGCTCTCAGTGCCAAAGATGAGAAAGGGGAGAGGGAAGATATTCAGGGACCCCAAGAGTTGGCATTTGATGATGTTATGAGGGCTGCCACAGAGGAAGTTACATCTGAGCCCACACATGAAAAATCATCTCCAGGAAAAGGAAAAAAACGCAAAGGATTAATAGTAACCCTTTCGATAATTGCAGTTATTCTTCTGATTATCTTATTGGTATTGGTGTTTAGAGAACAAATCGGAGGGATTTTAGAGAATGTTCTTTACACTCCCGAAGAGCTTGAAATAATAAGCGGACACTCTTAATCTTCTACTTGCTACTCTATCGAAGCCCCATTAATAACCGACTCCTCAGGGGTCACAACCCTCATTTTACCATTCTCTTCCTTTGCCATCAAAATCATCCCTTTTGATTCTATGCCACGAATATTTCGTGGAGCAAGATTCGCTAAGATACAGATCTGTTTCCCCACCATCTCTTCGGGGGTGTAATATTCTGCTATCCCTGAGACAATAGTTCTCTTATCTATCCCTGTATCAATGCTGAGTTTTAGGAGTTTATCGGTTTTGGGGACCCTCTCTGCTGCCAAGACTGTCGCGGTACGTATATCCATCTTCGCAAAGTCGTCAAAGCTGCACTCTTCTTTCTGAGGGGCAATGAGTTTCACCTCGGTGCTCTCTTTTTCTGAGGAGGTGGTCGCCTCATTACTTCGGCGGGTCGTCTCCAATTTCTCTATTTGAGCCTCAATAGTAGCATCTTCTATCTTTGAGAACAATAATTCTGCCTCTTTGAGTAAACTCCCTACTGTTAGGAGTTCATCTTTTCCAAGTTCTGACCAGATAAGTTCCTTCTCCCCAAGTCCAAGCATCTTGCTGAGTCTGTCGCAAGTGAATGGTAAAAACGGAGCAAATGCTATTGTGAGATTTGCACAGATATTTAGTGAAACATTCAGTATGGTGGCAACCCTCTCCATATCTATTTTAGCTAACTTCCAAGGCTCTGTATCAGTTAGGTATTTATTCCCTAAACGGGCTAAATTCATCGCCTCTTTAAGTGCTTCGCGGAAACGATACTCTTCGAGATTCTCCTCTATTCCCTTTTTCAATTCCGGAATTTGTGCAAGTGTATTGCGGTCAATCTCCTCCTCCTTACCCCTTCCTGGCACCTTCCCATCGAAATATTTGTGAGTAAGAACAATAGCACGATTTACGAAATTTCCAAAGATGGCAACAAGCTCGGAGTTATTCCGAGTTTGGAAATCTTTCCAGGTAAAGTCATTGTCCTTGGTCTCGGGTGCATTGGCACAAAGGGCGTAACGAAGGACATCCTGTTGTCCCGGGAACTCGCGAAGATACTCATGGAGCCAAACTGCCCAGTTCCTCGAAGTGGAGATCTTATTCCCCTCAAGATTCATAAATTCATTTGCAGGGACATTATCGGGAAGGATATATCCGTCTCCATAAGCCTTTAACATAGAGGGAAATACTATACAATGGAATACTATATTGTCCTTCCCTATAAAATGGACTAACTTGGTCTCTTTATCTTTCCACCAAAGCTCCCAATCGTTAGGGCGAAGTTCCACTGTATTAGAGATATAACCTATTGGTGCGTCAAACCAGACGTAGAGAACTTTCCCCTCTGCCCCCTCTATAGGAACGGGTACCCCCCATTCGAGGTCACGACTTACAGCACGGGGCTGAAGTCCACCATCCAACCAAGATTTGCATTGTCCATAAACATTGGTTTTCCACTCTTTATGCCCTTCGAGAATCCACTCTTTAAGCCAAGGTTCGTATTGATCAAGAGGGAGATACCAATGTTTGGTCTTCTTTTTTATGGGAGCATTCCCGCTAAGAGCGGAGTGGGGATTAAGAAGCTCGTCGGGAGACAATGTGCTGCCGCACTTTTCGCATTGGTCTCCGTATGCCCCCTCTGCACCACATTTTGAGCAAGTTCCAACAATATACCTATCTGCAAGAAACTGTCCTGCCTCCTCATCATAGTACTGCTCTGTCTCTCTCTCGATAAACTTCCCCTCATCATAAAGTTTGCGGAAAAACTCAGATGCCACTTCGTGATGGGTAGAAGAGGTGGTTCTGGAGTAGATATCAAATGAGATTCCGAACTCTTCAAAAGAGTCTTTTATTATTTTATGGAATTTATCGACAATATCTTTCGGGGTGCACCCTTGTTCACGTGCCTTAATGGTGATGGGTACTCCATGTTCATCAGAGCCCCCAATAAAGAGGACATCCCTTTTACACATTCTCAGATACCTGACATAGATGTCGGCAGGAACATAGACTCCTGCTAAATGTCCGATGTGAACAGCTCCATTTGCATAAGGTAGTGCGGATGTGATAAGATAGCGTTTATACATTTTAGTCGTATTTTTAAAAAGAAAGTGCAAATATATAAAAAGATGAGCTAAGTAAGTCTGTTTAACTCTTTTGAAAATTGGGTTTTGACTTTCATAAGAATCTTAATCTGTTTCATAAGTTGAAGCTGAAGCTCACTGTTCCCCTCTTTCTGTGCCTTCTCGAGCTGCTTCATTATCAACTGACAGGTGTATTCGGTAACTTTGGATTTATATACGAGTATTGATTTAGGCACATTAAAGTTAAGGAGGGTCTCTTCTGGTATCATCGACTTAACATACTCTTTAACATTAATGGTATGTTCTTGATAGACAATATCGAGGAAGGCTTTAGAGATGGAGGTATCAGGGTGGTATATAAATCTTTTCTGAATCTTTTCCTGAGTTTCTTCTTCAGACTCTATCTCAAAATAGAGATCGTAAAGTCTCTTATAAAGGGGGTTTATAAGTTCCAAATCATCGCTGGCAAGTTCGGCAGAGATATATTGTGCCACTGTAATATCCATTACAGGGGCGTTTGCACCATATAACATCGACTCTTGGAAGTGTATCTTATACTCCCCGAATTTAACAAGATAATAGATGATCTCCCTCTCAGAGGTCTCAAGTATTGGGGCAGTAATATCTCTTTTATCGGTGGCTATTTGATAGATGTCCTCTTCTCTTACATTATCAGAGTAGAAATCTTCTTCGGCAGGGGGGGGGACATCGTCGTAGGGGGAGCCGCCGGGAGGTGGCGAAGATTTTAACATCGCCTCCTTTCTCTCCTCGCGCTCTTTGGCTCTCCGTCTTTCGTACTCTCCTGATTCAATATGTGCACGTCTTGTTTTACCGACCTCTTGTACAAGAATCTCCTGTTTGACATCAAGTTTTCGGGCAGTCTCTTCGATATAGACGCTTCGAGTAATCTGGTCGGGAATTAGGGAGATGGTCCTTACAATCTCTTTAATGAGATCTGCTCTCCGAAG
>CAZXOP010000063.1:0-11216 GCA_964642235.1 uncultured Muribaculaceae bacterium | reverse complement strand
GCTTCTCTATCTCTTTAAGAAGTGCCTCTTCAGTAATAGACTCCTCGAATCTTAAAATAGTGGAACGGAAACCTACTTTTTCACAAGAACGCTCTTTATTGGCAACATAAGTTTTACTTGCTCCGTTTTCACCCACAAGTATTGCCACGAGGTGTGGTCTTCTCCCCCCTTTATTCAAAATCTCTTTTACCTGTTCCGCAATCTGATTTAAAATAGTATCTGCGGTAGCTTTTCCATCTAATAAAATCATATTATCTCCTTTTCTTTTTTAGTGACCGAGCCTGCTGCATGGCATTACGCATACCGCCCCCGGCAACATTCTTCATTACTTTTCTTGTATCTTCAAACTGTTTTAGTAGCCTGTTTACATCAGCCACAGTGGTACCGCTCCCCGCAGCAATCCTTCTTCTGCGGCTTCCGTTAATAATCGAAGGATCCTCCCTCTCTTCAAGTGTCATAGACATTATTATTGCCTCGACTCCTTTAAAAGAGTTATTATCCATCTCGACATCTTTGAGGGCTTTACCCATACCGGGGATCATCGAAGCCAAATCTTTGATATTCCCCATCTTTTTTATCTGCTGAATCTGTTTATAGAAATCGCTCAAGGTAAACTGATCCTTTGCAAGTTTCTTATGTAATTTTCTTGCCTCCTCCTCATCAAACTGCTCCTGTGCCTTCTCAACGAGAGTTACCACGTCACCCATCCCTAAGATTCTGTCAGCTATACGTTTAGGATGGAAGACATCAAGAGCCTCCATCTTTTCACCGGAACTAATAAATTTAATAGGTTTATTTACAACGGCTTTAATGGAGAGGGCAGCACCACCTCTTGTATCTCCATCCATTTTGGTCAATACCACTCCGTCGAAGTCGAGCCTTTCATTAAATTTCTTTGCAGTCTCCACTGCATCCTGCCCTGTCATGGCATCCACCACGAAGAGGGTCTCTGTTGGGTTAACTGACTTTTTAATAGCAGATATCTCATCCATCATCTGCTCATCAATAGCCAAACGCCCTGCAGTATCTATAATTACCAGCGAATACCCCTCCTGGCGTGCTTTGGCAATCGCATTCTTTGCGATTTTAACAGGCTCTTTGCTCCCCTCTTCAGTATAAACGGGGACTTGAATCTGCTCTCCCAATATCTTAAGCTGCTCAATGGCCGCAGGACGGTAAACGTCACCTGCCACAAGCAGAACTTTCATACCACGTTTAGTTCTACTATTTAATGCCAATTTTCCGCAGAAAGTGGTCTTTCCTGACCCTTGCAGCCCTGAAACAAGGACTATTCCCGGATCCCCCTTAACCTTAATATCTGTAGCTTCGCTCCCCATCAGAGCAGTCAGTTCGTCGTGAACTATCTTAATCATCATCTGATCAGGACGAACAGCCTTTAAGACATCTTGTCCAAGTGCCTTCTGCTTCACATCATCACAGAAAGTTTTGGCTATTTTATAACTTACGTCAGCGTCTAAGAGGGCTCTTCGAACCTCTTTCATCGTCTCGGCAACATTTATTTCAGTAATTTTGCCTTGCCCTTTAAGTATCTTAAACGATTTTTCTAATTTGTCACTTAGATTTTCAAACATAATTTTATCTCAATAAATTATCACTGTAATAAGCTTTCGCTAAATCTCTTTGGTTATATTTCATCCCCATAACCTGCCCGTAGGCTCCTGCGGAGCGAATTGCAATTAAATCTCCTCTCTCCATCTTGTTAAGCAGCACCCTCTTCCCCCACCTGTCACTCGATTCACAAACTGGACCCACAACATCATAATAGAGAGGACGTCCATCTGAGGAGAGGTTATCTAACTTGTGCAGAGCCTGATAAAGTGCAGGACGGATTAAATCGTTCATCCCTGCATCGAGGATTGCAAACTTTACCCCCTTCCCCTCTTTTATATAGAGCACACGGGAGATTAAAGAACCACATTGTCCTACTATTGCCCTTCCCGGCTCGAAATGAACTCTCTGCCCCGGACGAACTTTAAGGTTAGAGTGGATAATGGAGAAGTATTGTTCAAAATCTGCAATAGGGTTAGCGTCAGGTGCTTTATAATCAATTCCAAGCCCCCCTCCGAGGTTAAGGTTCTCTATAAACACCCCTCTCTCCAAGAACCACTGCTGTATCTCCTCTATTCTATTGCACAAAATCCTAAAAATATCCAATTCAAGTATCTGAGAACCAATGTGGAAGTGAAGTCCTATAAATTCCAAATTAGGACTATTTTTGAACACTGACAGAACCTCCTCAAACATCCATGGAGAAATCCCAAACTTATCTTGTTTTCTTCCGGTGCTTATATATTTATGGGTATGTGCATCTATATCGGGATTAACCCTTATTGCTATCTTCGCCTTTCTCCCCATTGCCCCTGCCAACTCATTTATGATTTTAATCTCAGGAATCGATTCACAATTAAAACAAAATATCCCCCCCTCAAGTGCTGTTTTTATCTCTTTATCCGACTTCCCAACCCCTGCAAAAACAACTTTATCGGGGGTAAAACCGGATTTTAATGCAAGAGCCACCTCATTTCCACTTACGCAATCTGCTCCCAACCCCGCACCCCTTATCTCATTAAGTATTTCAGGCTCGGCATTTGCCTTTAATGCATAATGAGCACTGTACCCATATTTATTTATAAATTTAGTGTACAGAGAGAGAGTCTCCCTTAAAAGAGAGTTGTCGTAATAATAAAAAGGAGTTTCAATGGAGCTGAAAGACCTTAAAATTTCTTCGGAAAACATAAGATAGCGTTTTAAAGTGGCAAAATTAAGAAATTTTGGTAATTTTGCACTGCTTAAAAATATAATAAAGATAATAAAATGAAAAAAGGAGCTGTTTCTAATTTTATCACCCATCATTACCGTCACTTTAACTCTGCTTCATTAGTTGATGCAGCTAAAAGTTATGAGGAACTCATAAATAAAGGGGGTAAGATGATGTTGGCTATGGCAGGAGCTATGAGTACTGCCGAACTTGGACTTTCACTTGCTGAGATGATTCGTCAGGATAAAATCCATATTGTCTCTTGTTCAGCTAATAATCTGGAAGAGGATATTATGAATCTTGTGGCACACTCACACTATATCAGGGTGCCAAACTACAGAGACTTAACTCCCCAACAGGAACAGGAGTTGCTTGAGCGTCATCTTAACCGCGTTACCGATACCTGTATCCCTGAAGAGGAGGCTTTCAGGAGACTTGAACGCCACCTTGTGGATGTTTGGAACGAGATGAAAGCCACAGGGGAAAGGCTCTTCCCTTGGGAGGTTATTTATAAGCTTCTAAGGAGCGGTGTTTTAGAACAATATTATGAAATAGATCCTAAGGATAGTTGGGTACTTGCTGCTTGCGAAAAGAATATCCCTATTTTGGTTCCTGCTTGGGAAGATTGCACCACTGCAAATATCTACACCGCACACTGCATAAGAGGGGAGTTTGATGCCTCTAAATCAATGATTAAGAATGGTATCGAGACAATGATTTTCTTAACTGAGTGGTATCGTGAAAACTCCGGTGGGGAAGGGGTTGGCTTCTTCCAAATCGGCGGTGGTACAGCAGGGGACTTCCCTATCTGTGTAGTACCAATGATGGCACAAGACCTTGAGTGGCACGATGTTCCCCTCTGGAAATATTTCTGCCAAATCTCCGATTCCACCACCTCTTACGGTTCATATTCAGGTGCAGTTCCCAATGAAAAAATCACCTGGGGCAAACTTGCCATTGATACCCCTAAGTTCATAGTTGAGTCAGATGCCACCATCGTGGCACCACTTATTTTCGCTTATATACTTGGGTGGTAATAAAATAGAATAATGGGTTATTTGCTCCGTCCACAGAATTATCTGCCAATACTTAATATGCAACAAACAGAGTTAGGTATTGCTAAGATTAAAGAGTTTTTTCAGTCTAACCTTTCTGCTGAATTACGTTTGCGCCGAGTTACTGCCCCACTTTTTGTCCTTCAGGGTACAGGTCTTAATGATGACTTAAATGGAACAGAGCGTGCTGTCAATTTCCCGATAAAGGATATGGTCGATATGCGAGCAGAGGTGGTACATTCTCTTGCAAAATGGAAAAGGGTTACTTTAGCAGATTACGAAATTGAAAACGGCTACGGGATTTATACAGATATGAATGCTATTCGTGCAGACGAAGAGTTGGGAAATATACACTCACTTTATGTAGATCAATGGGATTGGGAGAGAGTGATGAGTGCTGAGGAACGAAATGTGGATTATCTAAAAACAATAGTAAGGCGTATTTATGCTGCCATGCTACGAACAGAATACTTGGTATCAGAGACCTTTCATGATATTAGACCCATATTGCCCGAAGAGATTACTTTTATACATGCTGAGGAGTTGCGTCAACTCTATCCCGATAAAACACCTAAAGAGCGCGAAACAGAAATAGCAAGAAAGTATAAAGCTGTGTTTATTATTGGTATAGGTTGTAAACTTGGAGATGGGGAGAAGCATGATGGACGTGCTCCCGATTATGATGATTGGTCCACAATTGCTGAAAATGGTTTGCAAGGACTCAATGGTGATATTATTTTATGGAATTCGGTACTTAATATTGCTTTTGAGGTCTCCTCTATGGGTATTCGTGTGGATAAAGAGTCTTTGCTTAGGCAGTTACATGCCGAGGGGAAAGAAGATCGCTTAGAATTATATTTTCATAAAAGACTCATAAATAATACTTTACCCCTTTCAATAGGGGGAGGTATCGGTCAATCTCGACTCTGTATGTTTTTACTTCGCAAAGCTCATATCGGAGAGATACAAGCAAGTATATGGTCGGATGAGATGAGAGAGGAGTGTAAAGCATTGAATATATATTTAATCTAAAAAGGAACTTACTGCCATACTACAGTTGTTAAAAGGGTAGGTTATTCTGTCCTCGACCACTGTTATTGCTATCCCAAAATGTCATTGTGTCTCCAAAACGTCATTGCGGACTCGTTCCGCAATCCCGACTCCTCGCTCGCCAAGTTCCTTAACCCTATAAGCAAATTCTCCCATCGTCTGAGGAGGTTTGCATTTATAATGCCTACAGAGCGGTTTTGATGCAAACCTACTCAACTCTCTTTTCGGGAGGATGTCAAAAAATGGTATATAAAACCACCAAATTCAAAAAAACTTAAAAATATTTTAAAATAAATTTGGAGATATGAAAAATGTTCATACCTTTGCAGTGTACTAATGTACTAATACACGCAATTAATTAAAACAAAAAGGTATGATAAAGATTGAAAATCTGGAATTTAGTTATCCGAGACATAAGGTGTTTACGGATATTTCGCTAACTCTCGAAGAGGGTAAAATCTATGGACTACTCGGACAAAACGGTGTAGGTAAGACGACTCTTCTAAAAATTCTTTCCGGTTTATTAAAGAGTAAAAAAGGGAATTGTTTGGTAAACGGTTTTAATCCATTTGCGAGGCAGCCGGAGTTTCTTAAAGAAATTTTCTTCGTTCCCGAAGACTTTAAGGGGGACCCTATCGCGGTTGAGTTATTCGTTAAGAATATGGGGGTATTCTACCCTAATTTCGACTTAGAGAGATTTTATAAACTTATGGCTATTTTCGAAGTGAATCCGGCTGAGAAGTTTACTAAACTCTCCTATGGTCAGCAGAAAAAGGCAATGATCTCTGTGGCACTCTCACTAAAGACCAAATTATTACTTCTCGATGAGCCAAGTAACGGACTCGATATCCCTTCCAAAGCACAGCTTAGATCTGTAATAGCAGAGAGCGCAGACTCAGGTACCACTATTATAATCTCTACCCATCAGGTAAGAGATCTTGAAAATCTAATTGATCCTATAATTATTTTAGATAAAGAGGGGGTTTTACTCAATGCCTCTATTGAAGAGATATCGGAAAAACTCTATTTTTCATTGGACGCAAAGAGAGATGATACAGCTCTTTATAGCGAACCTGCTCTTGGTGGGTATATGAAAGTTACTCTTAATGAGGAGAACAAAGAGAGTAAAGTTAATATAGAAACCCTCTTTAACGCGGTGCTTATCAATAAAAAAACTATTACTAACCTTTTTAAAAAATAATGAATATGAGCAATGTTTTCAATATAAACAGATTCGGTAACCTATTAGCAAAAGAGTTAAAAGAGTATTATTCAAAATATGGAATATCCATGCTATCAATACTTGGCGCTTTTGTAATCTATTGGTTAATAATTATATTGTTCGGTGAAGTACAGATGCCCCATGATAGAGCCTCTTTCTTTATGTTATTATTTTTAGTAGCTATTTATTTGGCTCCGCTGAAATTGTATGGAGATGTAAATAATAATAATTCGGGAATATTTTATACCATGACACCGGCTTCCACTCTCGAAAAATTTATCTCAATGCTAATAAATACTCTAATAGTTACCCCTATAGTTTTTATTCTTCTTTTTTCTGCTTTAGATGGTCTGCTTACTTTAATATCATTTGGTGGAAAGGGGTTCCAGGAGTTCTCATTGTCAACGCTTGTATTTAATAGAACGATGATCTATTATGTAGTCGGTACGACTTTATCTGTCTCTTACTTTATACTTGGTAATCTCTTTTTCAAAAGACATAAAGGGGCTAAGACCATACTGTCGGCTTTTGCAATAAACTTCGTACTAATTATGATTGCTGCTCTATTTATTAACTATGTGATTCCGATTCAGTCCCTTTTGATTGATGGAAAAGAATCAATCTCTATCTTATCACAAGAAGATTTTATTGCCCAAAGGGAGATGTTGACTACTCTCGGAGAAGTATTGTTAAACCTCTATCTTTATGGACTCCCTGTAGTTTTATTACTCCTCTCTTATTTCAGACTTAAAACAATAAAATATCAATAATGGAATTCAACGAACACAAACCGATATACTTACAGATAGCTGATACGTTAAGTGAACGCATTCTGTCGGGTGAGTGGGAGGAAGAGGGGAGAATTCCATCTGTAAGGGAGTTGGGTATGGAGCTTGGAGTTAATCCAAACACCATAATGAGGACCTACGATTATCTTCAAAATCTTAATATTATCTATAACAAAAGAGGGATAGGTTACTTTATTGCCACCGGAGCCAAAAAGATAATATTAAATTACCAAAGAGAGATCTTTGTAAAAGAAGAGGTAAATATATTATTCCGAAAAATGGATTTGTTGGGTATAGATATGGGGGAGCTTTCGGAGCTAAGAGAACAATACTTAAAAACCTGTAACTAATTTAGATCTTTTTCGTCTATTTATTAAAAGTATCAAATAATTTATGAAAAGAATTTTTACCGCCATAATAATAATGGCAATGGCATCTTTTAACCTATTTGCCGCCAAAAACCAGAGTCAAATCAGAGGTCAAGTAAGAGACAAAGCTGATCAAAACCCAATAGAATTTGCAACTGTCTCTGTACATAAGCAAGATTCCACCATATTGGGGGGAGCAACGACAGATGTTAATGGTAATTTTACCATCTCTAATATCCCTTTTGGAAATTATATTCTGAAAGTCTCATTTATCGGGTATAAGACCTATATCATGGATTTAGACTTAAATGAACAGAACTCCTCTATCGGAGTAATAGAAATAGAGAGCGATAGTCAGATGTTGGAAGCAGGAAAAATTACCGCAAAGGTTCCTGTTATAGAG
Source organism: uncultured Muribaculaceae bacterium (assembly GCA_964642235.1). GTDB lineage: Bacteria > Bacteroidota > Bacteroidia > Bacteroidales > UBA932 > CAYSND01. The sequence continues at coordinate 3,551 of CAZXOP010000063.1, read as the reverse complement.
CAGAAGTTAGATAAGCTCGTAATGAATGTCTCCGAAACCGTCAGTGCACATGGGAGTAATGCGATAGAGCTACTTAGGAAAGCCCCCGGAGTAAGTATTGATAAGGATGGAAACATTACCCTTAATGGGAAGAGTGTTGCGGTCTGGATTGATGGTCGTCCCTCTTATCTGAGTGGGAAGGAGTTGGAGTCACTCCTGCTCTCTACTGATGGCAATACAATAGATAAAATAGAGATTATTGCTCACCCCTCTGCTAAATATGATGCTGCCGGAAGTGGCGGGATTCTCAATATTAAAACCAAAAAGAATTTTGCTAAAGGGTTGAATGGTAGCCTCTCAGGGAGTTATGGCGGGATGTATTTTGATAGATATTTACAGGAGGCAAGTGGGACTTTAAATGTCGGTTATAGGAGTGATAAGAGCAATACTGTCCTTACATATACCCCAAGAATGTCTCAGATGGGGATAAACCTCTCTTCGGATACTAAATTTACAAATGGGGGAGATATGCTCCAAAAATCTGCTACTAACTATATGTTCGAACAGTCGAGTCAATCTGTTAAGTTAGCCAATGACTTCTTCTTGAATAAAAAGAATATTTTCGGGGTTATAGTCTCCACACTTTTCAAAAATGATAAGAACTATAGTTATGGTGACTCATTTACCGATACTTACCTTAATGGTAACCATCTAATCAGACAAAAGAGTGATATTAACAATAAAAGTTCTTTCGATAATATGATGGGAAATATAAATTATACCCGAATATTTAATGAACAGAAAGCACAAGAGATTACATTCAATGCAGATTATGCCTATTATGATCTCTTTGACGGAAGTAGTCAGGAAAACATCTATATTAATCCGGTAACAGGGGTGACTCTTCCAAACCCCAACCTCTTTACCTCAGATGGTAAACAATATATTAATCTCTACTCATTTAAAGCAGATTATCAGCAGCTCTTCTGGGGTACAGGTATGTTAGAAGCGGGAGTTAAATGGGCTATGACCTCTACCGATAATAATACACTTCGTCAAGATTTAATTAATTCTGTTTGGGTAAAGAACGATGATCTTTCTTCAGCTTTTAACTACAACGAACAGATTGCGGCTGCCTATATTACTGCATCTAAAATGTTTTCACCAAAATGGGTAGCAAAGGTGGGACTAAGAGTCGAGCATACCCGCTCAACCGGTAAATGGATCTCCTTGGGTCAAGATATTGATAGAGACCCCTATACTAATCTCTTTCCTACTCTCTATGTAGGTTATAATCCTTCACAAAATTGGAGATACTCAGTGACTTATACAAGGAGAATCGAGAGACCCCGTTACTCTCAGTTAAATCCTCAAAGACTCTATCTTGATGCTTCGAGTTCTATACAGGGTAATCCTAAAATTTCCCCTGCATTTAGTGATGAGATAGCTTTATCAGTAGGTTTTAGTTCTTTCCTTAACTTGGCTTTGGTCTATTCAGGTCAAAATGATATGATTATGCAAAATCCTAAGATAGATGCTGTTACGGGAGATAAGACTATTACTTGGGGAAATTTCGGAAAGATGCAAATAGCCGGAGCGAATTTTTCAGTCACTGAACTCCCTATATTTAAGTGGATGATTTTCAATACTAATCTATTTGGTTGCTATGTTGGTAATACTAATACTGCCGGAAATTATAAAAATGAAGGTTCTATGTTTAACAACTATACCTCATTGACATTCCTTGCACCAAAAGATTGGAAATTTGAATTATCGGGGAATTATATGAGTGGTCTCCCTGTTGGTTATTTTAAGATCTATTCGCAATACTCTTTTTCTGCCGGGGTTAAAAAGGATCTTTTCGATAAAAAAGCTACTTTGAGCATAAATGTCAATGACCTTTTTAGAACTAATGTCTCTAATATGACAATGTATGGGGAGAATAATTTCATCTATAATTTTTCTCAAGCTATGAATATACAGAAGGTCAAAGTGTCATTCACATATAGATTCGGAACTGTTAAACAGAGTAAGAGAAGAAATGTTGGAAATATGGATGAGGCCTCACGTGTTGGCGGAGGAGGGAGTATAGGGGCTAATACCACCACCAAGTAGAATAATTTTTTGGTTAAGATTATTAAATAGTAGTTAGTATTGGAGGGCGACAAAAGTGAATAACTTATGTCGCCCTTTTGTAATATGTAAAACTCTTTTTTATATCTTTGAACGAATTTAAAAAACAGAGATGATATGGAAAGGCGTAATTTTCTAAAAACAGCATTGGCAGGGGCAGTAGTAGGAGCAATAAAACTTCAAGAAGGGACTCTAATCGCCTCTTCCAAATCCCCTCAGGCAGGTAAGGCGACACCTAATGATTTAGTCGCTGTAATGGGTGGAGAACCTGAAGAGCTTTATCGCAAAGGGATCGAGGCAATGGGGGGGATATCTCGTTTCGTTAAGAAAGGGGACAAGGTGGTCGTGAAACCCAATATAGGGTGGGACAGAGCACCTGAACTTGCTGCTAACGCAAACCCACAGCTTGTCGCTGCGGTGGTTAAGGACTGTCTCAAGGCAGGTGCAGCCGAGGTGGTGGTATTTGACCATACTTGTGATGAGTGGGAGTCTTGTTATAAAAATAGCGGAATAAAAGATGCTGTCGAGAAAGCCGGTGGAAGAATGGCTTTCGCACATGATGAGAAATATTATAAGGAAGTTCCTCTCCCCAAAGGGGTTAAGATGAAAAGTACCAAGATTCATGAGGCGATATTGAATTGTGATGCATGGATTAATATTCCGATTCTTAAAAATCATGGTGGAGCCAAAATGACTATTGCCATGAAAAACTATATGGGAATAGTCTGGGATCGCGGTTTTATGCATAAAAATAATTTGCAACAATGTATTGCCGATTCGGTTACTTACACCAAACCTCCTGTTCTTAATATCATAGATGCATATAGGATAATGACTCAGAATGGTCCTAAAGGTAAGTCACTCGATGATGTTCAGCTCGCCAAGGCTCTCTTCTTATCCACAGATATGGTGGCTGCCGATACTGCCGCAGTTAAGTTTTTTACCCAGTTCAGGGAGATGAATATAGACCAAGTCTCTCATATAAAATTGGCTCAGGATGCTGCCGTGGGGACAATGAATCTCGATGCTCTTAAAATAGAGAGGATAAAAATCTAAGTTATGTATAAAAGGTTAAAATGGATTAGAGTAGTTATTGCAATTATTTTCCTGCTTCTTATTACCCTCTCTTTTACTTTTTTGGCAAAATATACAGGGCCTTTTTATAAAGTTCTCCATTTCCAGTTTGTCCCCGCACTTCTATCGTTTACTGCGTTAGGTCTGACCATCTTTCTCCTTATTATAATTATGACGCTAATTTTTGGCAGGGTGTACTGCTCTACTATCTGCCCACTCGGTATCTTTCAAGATGTGGTTTCGAGAGTAGCCACTCTTTTTAAGAGTAAGAAAGCGAGGAGACTACCATATAGGAAGCCTCATAATATTCTAAGATACTCCATTGCACTTATTGTCTTTATAGCACTTATTTTTGGTCTGACGAC
>CAZXOP010000062.1:2062-11266 GCA_964642235.1 uncultured Muribaculaceae bacterium | reverse complement strand
ATGTTTATTAAAAAACGGAGAGCAGAGTAATCAATAACCACTGTTATATCGAAAAGTTCAATGGTGTTCTCACTAATTAAATCTGCTATTATTTCCCCTATATTTATTCTTCCTATTAATTTATTCTCATTAGATCGGTGAGATATAAGTGAAACAGAGAGGGTAGAGATCTCTCGCTGACGCGGTATAATATATGAAAAACGGTTCCATTTTCCATTCTCTTTATACCTCTCAAAGGGGTTTTTTAACAAAGAAAGTTCCCCTTTAACTGCCTCTCGCTGAATCGTGTAGCCGATAGTTTTACCATGGAGTACGACTTGAAGTTCCCCACCATCGGTAAGTTGGCTTAATACATTTATGTAAATTTTAAGAAACTCTCTATTCATCTTAACCCATTGGTAATAATACTCCCCATTGGGGTAGATCATGGATGAGAAAAAATAGAGGGAATCCATTGTAACCCCGTTATTAGAGATTATTTCGCTTTTGGAGTTAAACCCTGTAATCTTAGTTGAATCCCCTATATTTCCCCAAATAAATATCTTGGTCTCCCTCCTCGGTATCTCCACTTCATATCGTTTTGAGAAATTAGAGCGTTCAATATGTTCGTGTCTTATAACCATGTCTGCGGAGTCATAGACCCAAAGGTTTACCCATTTTACCTCTTTACGGATCGCGCTCAAGTCTAATATCAGTACCGATGGACAATCCTTCCTATCCTCTTTGATACATGATGTGAGTAACAAAAAGAGAATCAAAAGGGAGGGTAAAAATATCTCTATGTCTCTGAATCTTAACATATTGTTATAATAGCTGATTTCCGGAATCTATCTTATCCCAGTTTGCAGGAGTGATGGTAATGGTAACACTCCCTTTTTCAAGTACTTTGTCCGGATCTGTAGAACCGGGACGAAGTATCGTAATGTCAATTAAATACCAATGATTTCTCTGCACACCCTTTACACCACTGATATAACCAAACCCCTCTCTATTTATGACAATAGGGTAGTAGTAGAGGGTCCCGTCAAGTTTTGCTTCAAGCACAAGTTTGGTAAAGCCGTTCTCTGCACTCTCCGTGGCAATAATGTTTTCATAACAATGAAACAGATGGCTCTTGGAATATGCGCCTTCCCCTTCTCCGATTTCACTTGTAATGACATCTGCAAGCATTCCCGGAATGCTGCATGCAGCAATATCTGCTGCTTTTAACCCTTTCTGGTTCAATACCTTTGGATCTGCAGGGGTGCCCCCATTAAAGAGGAGTTTCTCTCCAATTACGTTAGTAAGATAGAGCCTCGCTTCGGAGAGGGTCTTTCCCAGATAAGGGGTCCCTTCAAAAGAGGTTTTAATGCTCCTTACTTCGATCCTCGCAACAAGTTTTGAGAGGGGGATGGTTACAGTTGAAGTTATAGTTAAGTTCTCCGTTATAGAACCTGTCATGGTAAAATCTGCAAAATTCTCTTTAACAGCTTGAGCAACTTTAGATTGGAACAGGAGTAAAGTGGTAACACCACCCCAATCAGTAATATGTGAGTTGGCAATGACATAGATCTCTTTTTTGCCTGTGCTTGTTTTAACAATGAGATCTGAAAGAGTGGAGAGTTCCTCTGCGGAAAATTTCTTGTAAACATCTAATTTCCCGTTATTTGAAGCAGTGCCGGTGTTGTGGAAAACAAAGACCTCAAGTGTGTTGATGTTCTGATCATTGCTCTCTGTGGGGAACTCATCTGGACTACTGTAAAGAGTTTTGGTCCTATTAGAATGGAGGTTAGAGATGCAGAGACGTAGCGTACTCTCCTCGCAGGGGAGGTCATATTCTACTTCATTTTTGCATCCCATGAGGGTGTTAAGTAGCAGTATTATTGTAAGTAACTTGCAGAGTTTCATAAGGATATTGTTTTTAATAGTTATTGTAATTGGTATTGTTTTCCAAAAAGTCATGAATAGAGTATTTGTAAATCAATTCGGAGACCTCAGGGTCAAGATTCCCACGATGTATCATCGAGTTATCCTGTTTAATGGCATCTATAAGGGACTTTGCGGCAGCCTCCTCGTTTCCAAGACGAGCCTGTGTGATAGCGAGCAGGTAATCCCTTTTTGGGGAGTGGGGGAGGGCATCCAAAATCTCGAGGGCAGAATAATTGAGATTTAACGAGGTGTAAACGACAGCGGTGTTATAGTCCTCATAATCCCTGAGTAGCTCAATTGCATTTTTATAATCCCTGTCGTTAAGTGCTTGAATCCCTGCCATATACTTCTCATCGAGAATAGTGGTGTGGATGGTATCTTTTATCATCCCTTTCACATGGGAATGGAGAGCGAATACCACACGCCTGAGACGGGGATAGATGTTTTTATAGATATATCGATAACTCTCTCTCTTTGTGAGCAGTAACTCCCTTTTATCCGGTTCGTTGTTTTCGACAATCTGGAGTATCGCCCCCTTCTCTCCATCGCTTAAAAATCTGTCGGCTTCGATAAGGAGCCTGAAATAGTCCCAATCTTCGGGGATTGAACGGATACGAAAGTGAGAGAGTTGAAACATATTATCCTCTGGATCAGCTTCCGCTCCGTTCATATACCAAACATCCTCACTCCCCGCTTCTCTCTTCCAGTTGAGAAAATGAGACTCTATGGACCTTCCCCTTTTATCCGCAAGAGTGCTGTTTCTCTCATACTTCCCTTCGGGGGAGCAGGATGCAGTTATTATTATTGAATCTATTTCATATCTATTGTCTTCCGCTATTTTTAAAATCTCCTCTCTGATTTTTTTAATCTCGTCGCTGTTCCCTCCCAGGTTAGGTTCAAACTCCCAGCTCCCCCCTTTAAAGTCAATGTTTGCAGTGAGGTGGTTCTCCTGGTTCCTCTCAATCACCTTTTTAAGGTACCGTGGGGTCTCATCCGCAAGGGTGGATATGGAACTAACGAAGAATGTAAGAGGGGCGCTCTGCTCCATGGTATATATGCACTCCCCCTCTTTATATATCTCTCCTGAGAGTGTCAATTCTATCTTCCTCAGGTTCGGACCTACCGGTATTCTCTGTATATAACAATAGGTAAGGGAGCTGTCGGTACTATGAATGATGGTGTCAAGCCTTATTCCATGCAGTGCAAGTGGAGCTTTTACATAGCGGTTAAACATCTCATCCTTACGCGCTTTCTTTCGATTATTAGCTCTCACTAACCATTTTTTCGTATAATGTTCTATTGCCTCGCGGTAGGAGGTGTTAGAGGCGAAATAGACCTCCTTCTCCCTCTCAACCAGAGTGGAGTCGTTTTTCAAGGTCGCAAGCTCCGGAATGTTCCTTTTAATAAAGAGGTCAAGCTGTTTGCGATAGGTGAAATAGTTAACAAAGTCTGCTGTGTCGGGGATTATAGTAGATAAAAACTCATTGTAAAGAGAGTACCCTCTTAACTGGGCATTTCTATAAGCAGCTCCGGTAATATAAACTTTATCGAGTGCCAATGAGTCTTCGTTCAGGCGGATTTGCGGAGTCAGTCGGGACTGCCAGAAGGGGTCCTGCATATCGTGAGGGAGAGTTAGTTCAAAGGCAAGTTCTACCTCACCATTTCTTTCGGCAATATTTCTAAAACTTGCTTTGACTGTGGCTGCCTCTATCTGATCCACGGCAACCATTTCACCTGTTATCTCATCTTCAACAGCCTTCATAAGTATCACCTCATTACCATCTAAGTCTTCGATAATCAGGCTACTCCCTATGACACTCTTCTCATAAGAGGAGGCTGCGTAGCGTTTCCCCCAATCATTGCCTTTCATCAAGTCAACCCCTAACTGAGGGCGATTATTGAGAAGTGCCTCCCTTTTACTCTGTACTGCGCAAGAGCTAACTATGGCAAGTGCCAAAATCAATCTAATTATAATCTTCCCTTCTTTCATCTTCATTATTTTTAGAATAGTATAACAAATTGGAGCAGGAGGTTATCTGGGGAGATAAAGAATTTTTTACTTTGACTAATTATCCGACCACATCGAGGGCATTCATAGGAGGTGTATTGTCTCCCACCGAATAGTACTCCCGCTCCAAATTCTATATTTATATTTTTAGCTATCATTAATGAATACCCCCCATTCAGACCTATCCCTATCAACTCCCCCTCTTCCGAAGTCGGGGTCAGTAATCCACCGCGGTTGTATTGCGAGGCGAGTATTCTGCTCCCCATAAACCACCCCGAGAAGAGGTGCCAGGGCCAGTATCTGGTGCCGAGAGCCACTGTCGCCTCTTTATGTTGGAATTGTCTTTCACTCTCCTTATTATATGTAAATGGGTTATAGGCACCACTCAGGAGTATGCTCCAGTTTCGTGAAAGTCCTACTGAAAACTCACCATTGATGGTACCCAAAGCAAGATAACCAATACCATTAGTGCCAAAGCTCATTTTCTGTGCATTGGCATTAAGGGTAAGGGACCCTAAACAGATGATGATTATCGAAAAAATAGTTCTCATACTCCTTTTGATTTCGCAAGCAAAAATAGATGCGTCCAAAAGGAAGAGTGTGCCTAATCGTAAAAAAAACGTACCCCCTCTTTTTATAGAAATTTTCTAATTAAAGAGGGGGTATGATTATATAAAATCGTTAAAAATTTAGAAACGATTAATCGTTAATCCAGGAGGAGATGGCAAAGGGTTTTTTGTTTTTAAAAAATATTGGAAGTATCTGGTCGATGATATCGTGTCCCTTTGCACTATTGGTAAAATAGACGAGTGTGGAGTTCTTAGAGGGGATAATAAGGAAGAGACATTTGTAATTACCATTATCTCCCCAATGCCAAATAACCTTTCCAAACTGTGGATTAACCTCAGTTCCCACTCCAAGTCCCCAGAAGATATGTTGGTCGGCATCACGAACTCTGTCGAGGTAATATTTTGCGGGCTCTGTGTCAGAGGGGACATTGTGGATAGTGGGGTAATCCATTATTACCTTAAGGAATTTTGTATAGTCTGAGGCTGTTGTCCTAAGTGTATAGGCAACATTTTGGCGTGTAAATGTTCCGGGACCGCGATTTTCCCCCTCTCTATTATATCCGTCAACTGCAGTGGAGGCATATTCGGGTTCCCATTGGTAGCTGGTATTGGGCATATCAAATGGGATAAAGACCCTCTCTTGGGCTATCTGTTGGATATCTTTACCAAGTATTTTTTCGACTGCTCTCTGTAAAAAGGCAAACGCCTCGCCGGAGTATCCAAAACAGGAGTCAGGGCGAAAAGAGAAGAAAATAGGGGAGGTTACCCACTCATCCGAGGAGGGGGGAGCGCACCAATCGGGAAGGCCTGAACGATGTGTAAGTACCATTCGGGGAGTTATCAGAGAAGCCCATTCTTTGTTCTCAAAGCGGTCAATGTCAGTATATTCAGCAATGGGTTTATCGAGATCTATCTCATTGTTTTCTGCCATTTTAAGGACTATGTAGGCAAAGACAGGTTTAGAGAGAGAGGCTGCCTGATAGACTCTTTCAGGGGAGTCTGTTTTGGCAGGGACACTGATTTGGATGGCTTTATTCCGTTTGGTGTATCGGAGTGTCAGGGAGGGTATTCCTGCTTCGTTAGCTATTTTAGTTACTGAAGCGGTATAATAAGTAAGCGTCTTCTGCTCATCGCAGGAAGACGCTACTAAAATTAGAGAGAGTATAATGGCAATTCGTTTCATACTATTATGATATTAATAGCCACAAATATAAAAAAATAAAATAAATTTTATAATAATACCTCAGTAGATCTTTTTATAAAATCGTTTAATTCTTTCCCTTTAAGCATATTATTGGCCAAAAGGGCAAGGTCAGTTACCTGTTGGGTAAGTCTATTATCCTTGGCAAAACCCTCCATTATATTTTTTCTCTCGACAGTTATATCTGAAATCTCTTTTTCGAGTCTTGAACGTTCGTCTTTATCTGTGGTCGCGATTTCATCCTCTTTTTTACCTTTGTTCGTCTCGTTAATCTTATCGAGAGAGGACTGTAATTCAACTTTCTTACTCTCCAACTCACTTCCCTTGTCGGCTGTTTCACTTCTCTTCTGATCAAGTATTCTTTGGATAAGGGGGTGTTCAAGATTAATACTGATATTATATGACTCAGGTAACTCTCCGTAGAAGTTCATTCCACCACCCATAGCAGACATTTCGCGATAACGGCGCATAAATTCTGACTGTGTGATTAGGATAGGTTGGGCTGTCTCTCCGAGATTTTCAGCAGTTACAGTATAATTTTTCCCTTGGGGTAGTACCGATTGGAAGATAGATGAGAGATCACTCTCCTCTACAGAACTAATGTCCGGTTTGCTAATCTCCTCTTTTTGAATAAGTTTATCTATGCTATCTGCGTCAACTCTTGAGAAGGTGGTATCTTTTAGTTTGCTCTCTAAGAGGTTAACGAAGTGGGAGTCAAGCTGACAATCGAATAGAAGGACATCGTAACCACGATTTTTAGCAACCTCAATGTAGGAGTATTGTTCAACGGGGTTTGTGGAGTAGAGATAGACTAACTTCTTATTTTTATCTGTCTGAGTGCTCTCCACACCCTTTTTATAATCATCGTAGTTGAAGAATTTTCCGTCAGTGTTCTTTAAGAGTGCAAAATTCATTGCCCTTTCGGAGAATTTTTCATCTGTTAACATTCCGTACTCAATGAAGATTTTAAGGTTATCCCAACGCTCCTCGAATACTGTCCTTTCGTTTTTATAAATCTCTTCAAGGCGGTCAGCTACCTTTTTGGTTATATATGTGGAGATCTTTTTTACATCTTTATCCTCCTGAAGATAACTTCTCGATACGTTCAGAGGGATATCGGGAGAGTCTATAACTCCATGTAATAGTGTAAGGAAATCGGGAACAATATTTTCTACTGAGTCGGTTACGAACATCTGGTTACAGTAGAGTTGAATCTTGTTTCTCGAAACATCCATTTTGTCCTTAATCTTAGGGAAATAGAGGACTCCTGTAAGGTTAAATGGGTAGTCCACATTAAGATGAATGTAGAATAGGGGGTCTTCCTGCATCGGGTAGAGTTCACGATAGAATGACATATAGTCCTCTTCTTTTAACTCTGTAGGTTTTTGGGTCCAAATAGGGAGGGTGCTGTTTATTATCTTGTCGCGGTCTGTGTCAACATATTTTTTATCTTTCCACTCCTGCTCTTTTCCGAAAGCGATAGGAATAGGCATAAATTTACAGTACTTGTTTAGAAGTTCTGTAATCTTTGAACTCTCGGCAAACTCTTTATTGTCATCATCTAAGTGGAGGGTAATCTCTGTTCCTCTCTCTGTTTTCTTCCCGACACTCATAGTAAATTCGGGGTCACCTTTACACTCCCATTTAACTGCCTTGGCATCTTCTTTCCAAGAGAGGGTGTTAATAACCACCTTTTTAGCCACCATGAATGAGCTGTAAAACCCCAAGCCGAAATGACCTATAATGTTACCAATCTGGTCTTTATATTTATCTAAAAACTCTCCTGCAGATGAGAAGGCTATTTGGTTTATATACTTTTCGACCTCTTCGGCTGTCATTCCGATTCCACTATCGATTATTTTTATAGTCTTTTTATCGGGATCGGATTCGATACGGATAGTTAGGTCTCCAAGTTCGCCTTTAAAGTCGCCACTGTTAGCAAGTGCTTTCATTTTCTGGGTCGCATCTACCGCATTTGCTACTAACTCACGTAGGAATATCTCGTGGTCTGAATAAAGAAATTTTTTAATGATAGGGAAAATATTTTCGGTGGTTACACCGATAGTCCCTTTCTGTGTCGTTGTCTTTTTAGTTTCGTTATTGTCCATATAGATCTGTATTAAATATTTTCTACAGACTCATTTGGCAAAAGATGTACCAAGGGGAAACGGCTGACAAAATGACATTTATTTTACCCCCCCCCTATAATCCCCCTTTGGGAAAGGAGGGACGGTGATAATCTAAACCTTTCAAGAGAATATGCTTATAGAGTACGGAAGGTTCGACTCTTCGCTCACCAAGTTCCTTAACTCTATAAGCATATTCTTTTATCGCTTTCAGACTCCGTTCCGCACTCCCGGCTATTTCCGGAGGAAGCGGAGGAGGTCGGCGAGGAGGGTGTTGATTTGCTCTTGGGTGTGGAGGGATTCGATTGGGAAGCCAAGGGCAATGGAGCGGTAGGTGGTACCTCGGTAGGCAACTCCTGCGGAGATATTATTGTCTGCATAGCGGAAGATCGTCCAAGCATTGGGCCCGACAGGGTTAATGCCGTCAGGGGATTCAACACAATACGAAAACTCATTCGGGGTATTGAAGAATGAGTAACGTGCAGAGGCAAGGGAGTCGGTGTAGCCGATAGAGTAGGGGTTCTGGGCAGCTTTAACTTCCCCTGTGGCAGAGGCATAGTGGGTCATCCAACGGTATTTGAGGACATTCATTGCGAAATCGCGACTGCGGTCATTATGGTCAATCCCACTTTCAAATCTGGTTATATCAGCTATCGAAGAGTTCAGAGAAGCCCTGGTGGAGTCTATATATGCCTTACTTTTAAGGAGTTTTGCACGGATATTCGAGAGTGTGGCGGGATCGCTTTGATAGTAGGAGAAACCGAGAGAGTCATTTAATCGGAGTGCCTCGAGTGAAGAGTCATCGAGTGACTTAAGGGAATTGTCTAATTGTCTTGAGAGGCGAAGCATCTCTGACATTACCGATTTGACATTGGTATTCTCAGTAATAGGGGCTTTCTCCTCATAGATGCGATCCCAAATATCGGAAGCAATGTAAGAACCAGAGAGGATTATATTCCCACCGCCGGAGGTGTAGTCAGATATTGCCTTTTGGAATGCAATGGGGAAGGCTTCATATTTTATCTCCGAAGCTCCGTGACGACCCACCATTGTCTTAACCTGTTTTCCGAGGATAATATCTGCGATGGGGTACTCTTTCATGGAAACTGCACCTAAAGTTATTGCGTCGCGACTGGTGGAGACGAAGTTATACCCTGCGGCAAGTATTGCAATACCATGTTTCAACGGGTAGTCAAAGGTGTTTCCGGCAACGATTTTTGTTTCGTAATTGGCATAAGAGGCTCCGAAGCCCGGGGCATCGTCATCCATCCAAGGGACGTGTCTGCGAAACTCGTGTTGTCCTCCGATAAATGAGTAGTCGCGAAGGTAGGGAACCCCTGCATCGAGGGAGTTTAGGAACCCTCCGCGGGAGGAGTCGCGAGTGGCAAAGGA
>CAZXOP010000062.1:0-2052 GCA_964642235.1 uncultured Muribaculaceae bacterium | reverse complement strand
GTGCTGAGATGCGGTCAAAGGCATTGATGACCAATACGGTAGGTATGGAAGCAGTTCCCTCTTTTGAAAACCCTGCGGAGAGAATTTCGGAGGGGAAAGAGACCCCGCCTTCATTGAGGGCAGCTACCTTGTAACTATAAATCTTTCCTGCTTCGACAGGGAGGGTGCAGGTGGTCCCTTCGACAATGGTTCCATTGTCAAAGCCCCCTTTATCAGGGGAGGCAGGATCTGAAATACGGGTGTAAACAATAAATTTCTCTGCTTTGGCGGTCGGTTCAAGGGGGTCAAGAACCGGCTCCCAACTAAGTGTAACAGAGTTTTGGGCGGATTTATCCAATGTTACGGAAAATGCACGGGGCGGGAGTGGCTGAACAATATAATCAAAGTCATAGCGGACAGAGAGGAATTTCAACATCCCTTTATATATTGCACGGCTTACAGTAAAACGGAAAGCGGGGTCAAGCCCATACCTCATATCTGCAAAGTTCTGATGTGAAAGGAGTTCGAGAAGGATAGAGGGGATTTCTGGGGAACGCGATTCGCTGTAAGAGCGATCCCAAAGGAGCCTGCGCACCCATTTTGGCTCGTAAGTGGCTCGAATATCATCTACTATCTGTGTCTGAATCAGGTCAGTAAGTTCACGGGAGAGGATTCTTCTTTCACCTGTAGGGTAGGTGCTTTTCCCATCAGAAAATTGGGTATAGATGGCGAGAGTTCCGATAATGGAGTCATTGATGGTGGTCCCTGCATCTGTGTGGAATGCCATTGCAAGATCGAGAGGGACATTAAACCCTTCTTGCTTGGGATTAACCCGTGACCCACCTGAAAGGACATTTACCCAACGACCACGCGACATATAGTCGTCATTGTAGTCGTTCATATTTTTATTGGGGGTATAAACCGTGTCGGCAAATCCTGCCCACTGAAGCCAATAACGGGCCCCTTCGGTGATGCGTGGGTACCCTGAGATCTCCGAGTAGGGGGTAAAGGGGGCCTCCGCCTCTGTCTGAGCCTTACGTACCTTTTTTATGGGAGCCTGAGTGTTCTTTAGCTCATCATGGTTGGCACCTAAGTTATTGGAACTAAGGTACTCCGAAAGGAGGTTTTGTGCTGTGGCAGAGGGTTTGTTTTGCGTAGGTGCTTCTCCGAGAGTTCGGGCAATGTTCCCCATTCCACCTCCGATTTTAACTGCATCCGCAGTAACAATTCTGCCCGAATGGTGCTTTGAGCCTTCAGGGGTGCGATTGGTCAGAAGAACCCCTTGAGTAGGGGAGTTCTTTGAAAAAGAGAAGTCACCCAGGTAAACCCAAGTTCCACCCCCCATTTTTTGATTCACAGTAAAAGAGGTCTCCCCACCATTGTGAATAACATTGTATTCAACTGATTCAGAGCTATTTGGAAGTGACTGGTATGAGATGTAAACCGCATACTCGCCCGAGGAGGGAATCGAAGCCGACCAGAAGATAGTGGACTCATCCTTCGAAGAGGGGACCTGCTCGATTTGACGTGCAGTTCCCATCCTGAAAGGGTTCTCGCCAGTCTCATAAGAGGCCTTAGGGTTTGCAAAACCGGGGAGGGAGGTGGTCTGCCACCCCTCTTTAGAAGAGGAGGTCTCGGTATAAGAAGGAAATGGTGTAGAGGAGTCATTGTCTATAATAACCTCGATTTTCTGAGGGTCGCGCTCCCGCGGAAGTGCAACGAAGGCACCTGAATTTTCAAGCATTGGGACTAAAAAGGGGAGGACATAACTCTGAGTATAAAGGTCTTCGACCGTTTGGAAGATCCGAGCGCGTTGCCACTCCCACCTAAGGAGCTTCTGCTCATAATAGAAACCGTGGCTCTGCCATAGGGCAATGTGACGCCCCTGGAGCCCTTTCTCTATTTCATAGGGCTTGGAGGTGTTTTTCACCCAGGTGCCGGAGGGGGTTTTGAGTGGGGAAGAGGACTTGTCGGAGGTGTATTTTAGTTTTCTGCCTGAATAGAATGCAGATGAGAGGTCTTCAAGGAGAGTACTGCATGAGAAGAGTTTTAAATCGACTTTTTGGTACTCCG
>CAZXOP010000061.1:0-11293 GCA_964642235.1 uncultured Muribaculaceae bacterium | reverse complement strand
ATGAAGCATAGATTTTTTTTAATGGTGCTATTTTCATTGTTGCTTAGTTTTAATAATGCAAATGGTGAGAATAGTAATAGGAATAGTGTTGGAACTGATTCATTAATAATAAAGCCAACAGGTTACCCTGTAATAGGGAGTCTCAAAGACACATTATTTTCAATACATACTAAAATGGGGGCCTCTTCTCCTAAGGAGAGGGCTTTAAGAATAACTAACAGGATAAAAGATCTCTTTAATGATGACTTTCTTGTAATCGATTCTATAACAGTTATAAGTATAGAAAACACTGTTGATATCATCTATGGTGAGACCATACTTATGAGCATCTCCGATAATGATGCACAATGGCAAAATACCACAAAAGAGGAGTTGGCTAAGAATTATTCGGAGATTATAAAACAGGATTTAAAAAAGGGGAAAGATGAGGGTACTTTATTAAGAGTTATATCGAGGATTGGTCTCTTGATTTTAGTTATTCTTGTAATAACATTGCTTTTTTGGTTAATTAATAAAGGGTTTAAAAGGGTTAATAATTACATAGAAGTTAATAAAGGGAGATGGTTGAAAAAATTGTCATACAAAGACTATACTATCTTAACTGCAGAACAAGAGTATAAAGCTATTGTATTTCTCCTAAAACCTATTCGTTGGTTAATTTATGGGTTAATCCTCTATACTGCACTTCCGGCCATTTTTAGTATATTCCCTTTTACACGTAGCTGGGCTGACACCCTTTTTGGTTTACTATGGAGACCACTTAAAGGGATTCTTATCTCTATTTGGGAGTATCTACCAAATTTATTCACTATAATTGTTATCTACTTCGTAATGAAGTATGTAATAAAATTTGTGAAATATTTATTCAGTGAAATAGAGGCGGAAAAGTTAAAAATCTCATGGTTTCACCCCGACTGGGCAAAAACCACCTATAGCATATTAAGGTTCCTGCTCTATGCTTTTATGTTTGTACTTATCTTCCCATATTTACCTGGTTCTGACTCTGAGATTTTCAAGGGTGTCTCTGTATTCTTAGGGGTACTTGTCTCCTTTGGTTCCTCCACTGCAATAGCAAATATGGTATCCGGCTTAGTCATTACATATATGAGACCATTTAAAATAGGAGATCGTATTAAAATAGGGGATGTATTTGGCGATGTCGAGGAGAAAACTCTTTTGGTGATACGAATTAAAACACCAAAAAACGAGATAATTACTATACCTAATTCCGCCCTCCTTTCAGGAAACACCATAAACTATAGCAGTGAAACTGTTAATGACGGTCTGATTCTTCACACTACTGTTACCATAGGGTATGATGTACATTGGAAAAAGATGCACGAAATACTGATTGAAGCAGCCCGAAGAACAGAGTTTATACTTGAAACCCCTAAACCATTTGTTCTACAGACGAGCCTTGACGATTTTTATGTATCCTACCAAATCAATGCTTACACTAAGGAGGTTAAGAGACAAGGTTCTATCTATTCCGACCTACATCAAAACATTCAAGATGTCTGTTTTGAAGAGGGGGTAGAGATTATGTCTCCCCATTACCACGCAAACCGTGAGGGGGAAGATAAAGCTATTCCGGAGATATACTTAAAAAAGAAATAAGCATCATTTATTAAAATTAAAATATTAATATTTTTTAATAAATATAGAGATTGTAGTCTATCTTTGTCGTCATATAAAATACAATCGTATGAAACAGAAGATAGTTTTGATGCTATCACTCTTCTTAGTATCATTTTCACTTATCACTGCCCAAAACAGCGTAACCCTTTCAGGAATTATAAAAGATAAAAACGATAAAACCCCTTTACCTTTTGTAAATATAATTTTAAAATCAGATATAGACAGCACTTTTATTAGCGGCACCGTTACCAACGAGGAGGGTCGATTCTCTCTCTCTAAAATTAAACCCGGAAATTACATTTTAGAGACTGCTTATCTCGGTTATAAAAATAAAAAAGAGCCGATTTATATCGGAAGCCTCTCCAATTTCCTGGACCTCTCCACCATAGAATTAGAGTCAGATGTCTCAACCTTAAATGAGGGTTATGTCTCAGCAACACAAGACGAGGTGAGTAGAAAAATGGATAAAAAAACATTTTCACTTAGCGAGAATATCAGTCAGAGTGGAGGCTCAGTATTACAAGCCCTACAAAACCTCCCCAGCGTTACGGTTCAAGATGGGAAATTACAATTAAGAGGGAGTGATAGAGTAACTGTGTTGATTGATGGTAAACAGACAGCACTCACAGGTTTTGGGAATCAGACAGGTTTAGACAATATCCCCGCCTCTGCAATAGATAGAATAGAGATAATTAACAATCCTTCAGCAAAATATGATGCCAATGGTAATGCAGGAATTATAAATATAATCTATAAAACAAATAAAAATGAGGGATTTAATGGTAAAACCTCACTGACTACCGGATTAGGCTCACTATGGGTTAGAAAGGAGAATCTTCCTACCATAAGACCTCAATATAGATTTACTCCGAAAGTTAATCCCAGCTTATCAGTAAATTATAAAAAAAATAGGATAAATCTCTTTTTTCAGGGGGATTACCTCTATACCGAAACTCTTAATAAGAATGAGTTTGTAACGAGGAGTTACGATAATGGAACCATTATTAACTCCCAGTTAAAAAGGAATAGAAATACACACTTTACTACATTAAAAACAGGGATAGACTACGCCATAAATGAGCAAAACTCCTTAACTATCTCTGCCCTTTTTGGTAGTGAGAAGATTATCGACCGTGGGGATCAACCCTTCTTTAATGAAGACCTGACTATAAGAAAAAGGCTTTGGCAGTTTCTTGAAGATGAGCTTAAAACCACAGTTATGGCAAGTGCTAATTACCAACACCGTTTTAAGGAGGCAGGGCACTTACTTAATATCGGCTTTAATTATACTTTTCACAGAGAAGATGAGAAGTATTTTTACGACAACTTTTTACCCACATCTTCCGGAACAGACGCATTTAAGCTAATCTCTGATGAACAAGTTTATGACTTTAATCTCGATTACATAAAACCATTAAAATATGGTCGTATAGAGACCGGATTAAAATTCCGCGACAGAATTATCCCTACAAATATGCTCTTTATCGCAGGAGTAAACTCTGTTTTAGATATAAATGCCGGTGGCTGGGCCACATATAAAGAGCTAATTCCTGCTCTTTATGGAAACTATATTTTCGAAAATAAAAAATGGGAGGCAGAGTTAGGTTTACGCATAGAGTATGTGAAAATAGAGTACGATGTAAACCCTAACCATGTCGTTTACAAGAGCGATGGGTATAATTACACTCAACCCTTTCCGAGTCTGAGATTAGCCTATAAAATAGATGAGAGCAATAAACTCTCTCTCTTCTATAACCGAAGAGTCGATAGACCAAATGAGGTGGACATTCGTATCTTCCCTAAATATGATGATGCGGAGATTATAAAAGTAGGAAACCCAGCATTGCGACCACAATTTACCAATTCTATAGAGCTCGGCTACAAAAGGTCATGGAGCAACGGTAGTTTATACAACGCCATCTATCACCGTTTTGCAAATGGCACTATTACACGTATTTCAAGCACAGCCCCAGGGAGTGACCTGATTTATGCGACATTCCAAAACATAAATAAGAGTTATAATTCCGGATTAGAGATGGTGTTATCTCAAAAAATATCTCGTATATACTCAATAAATATTAATCTTAATGCCTATAGAAATCAAATAGATGCCTTTACCATAGAGAATAAATACCCGGTAACTCATACTTTTTCAGCAGAAAAACAAGAGATTTATTCCGGAACTCTGAAACTAAACAACACATTTCACTTCCCTAAAAACATTGATTTACAGGTATCTGCTATTTATTTAGCACCTGATCTTATACCTCAGGGTAGGATTAATCAACGTTTTTCATTAGATTTGGGATTTAAGAAGGGAATACAGAGAGGGAAAGGTGAGTTATTCATCAACGCCACGGATTTACTTAACACCATGGTAATCAATAGAGAGATATATGGTAAAGGGTTTAAATATACAAGCAATGATTACTACGAGACACAGGTAATCAGAGTAGGATATAGTTATAAATTTTAAATTACATACAAATTAAACTTATAAAGAGATGAAACCAACAAACATTTTAGAGACAACCAGAACAAAGAATCGAAAATTCATCAATGAATTTAAGTCCTTCGCTATGAAGGGGAATGTTATCGACATGGCAGTCGGTATCATTATCGGAGCAGCATTTGGAAAAATCGTAACTTCAATAGTAAACGATGTCCTGATGCCCCCTCTCGGTCTATTAATTGGGGGAGTTAATTTCTCCGACCTTAAAATCACCATGAAAGCTGCAATGGACGGAGCACCGGCAGTAACTTTAAACTATGGTAACTTTTTACAAGTTTGTTTCGATTTTACTATCGTTGCATTTGCAGTATTTTTACTTATCAAAGCGATAAGTGCTGCTAAGAGAAACGAAGAAAAAGCACCTGCTGCCCCTGCTAAACCTTCAAACGAAGAGGTTCTCCTTTCAGAAATAAGAGATTTATTAAAAAACAATAAAACCAATAATTAAATGAAGAAGAGTATAATAGTAATCGCCATTTTAGTTCTCAGTATAACAGGTCTTAATGCCCAATCAAACTATCATAAAGAGTTAAAAAATCTATATGATATCTCATTACTCCCTAAATATAGAGGTGGGAGTATGGAACAAATATCAAGTTATGACCGTACCGGAGGAAATGATGACGGAGTTACCGGAAAATACTCTGTAATTCGTGAAGAAGCTGATGGATTAGTTATTGCAGACCTAAAAGGTCCGGGAGTACTAAATAGGATTTGGACACCTAACCCTGAAATAGATACGATTAAATTCTATTTCGACGGAGAAGAAAAGCCGAGAATTAGTCTCCCCTATAAAGATCTTTTCTCAGGAAAAACACCCCCTTTTGTAGCCCCTCTCTGTGGAACTGAGATAGGCGGATATTACTGCCTTCTCCCCATCCCATACAAAAAATCTTTAAAAATCATCTATACAGGTAAGGTAATGCGCTATTTTCAAATACAATATCGCTCTCTTACCGAAGGTGATAAGATGGAGACTTATACCTCCGATCTCCTCTCAAAATATAGTGAGGAGTTCTCCAAAATAGAGAAGGCCTGGAGCCGATATAACCCTTTGGGGAACTATGACCCTCGCAAGCTAAAATCTATAAGGTTCAATATCTCTCTTAAAAACGGAGTTGAAACCTCACTTTTCCAAAGGAGCAAAGGTGGAAGGGTTGTAGGAATTGAGCTCGATATGGGGAGTAGTTTGGAAAGAGCCTACAGGAAGGTAATGCTTACCGCAAAGTGGGACAATGAGAATAAAAATGCTTTAGAACTCCCTCTTCATGACTTTTTTGGGTTCGCTTTTGGTAAGGCATCGATGCGATCTCTGCTTTTAGGGGCAAATCGGGATAAACTCTACTCATATTTACCTATGCCTTTTGATAATTCAGCTCAATTAAAGTTACAATACAATAAAAAAGTACACTCAGATCCCAATGAGATTTTCATCTCCGGAACCCTCTATTATACAGAGGAAAAGCGGGACAAGAATAATGAGGGAAAGCTTTATGTTCAGTCAGGAAGGGTCTATAATGCAGCATCAGGAATCCCTCACACAATAGCCGATATAAAGGGCAAAGGGCATTATGTAGGGACTATTCTAATTACACAAGGACTGGAAGAGGGACACACTGTCTATTTTGAAGGGGATGATGTGGCTACTATAGATGGAGAGGTGAAAATTATCGGAACAGGCTCAGAAGACTATTTTAATGGGGGATATTATGCTATCCTCGATAAATGGGATAGCGGTGTGAGTTTACCTATTCATGGTTCACTATTATATAGTCAGATGACTTCCCGCACAGGTGGTTACCGATTCTATCTAACCGATAAACTAAATTTTAACGATAGTTTCCTCCTTACCATAGAGCATCAGCCGGAAGAGAAGAAGAATTACCAAACTGATTACACTTCGATAGGGTTCTTCTATTCGGATAAACCACTTTACGAGAATAAGGAGATTCTAATTGACGATACAGTAACCAAAATAAAGTATAGAGAGAGGCTCACTCCTCAAAGTATGTCGATGGTACTCTATTGGTACACAGTAGCTAATTATGACGGTGATGCTATTGTTTTTGACCTAAAGCCATCGTATTCTTGGACTGCTGCAATAGATGCTGAGGCGATGCCTATAGCACAAATTAACCTCTCCGGATTAGATAATGGCAAGTACAAACTCTATGTAGAATATGGTAGGACGGAAAATAGTGCCCCTTTTAGTATCTGGCAACGCTCAAAACAGATCTCTAACTGGCTCCCTACAAATATTGAGACTTCTCCAAGCGAGAAGAGTAAAACTGTCTATGCAGGAGATATAGAGATAACAGAAGAGTTAAAAACCATCACTCTCCGTAAAAGATTAAAGGATAACGCTTCCATACGAATCTATAAATTTCTATTTGAGAAGATAGACTAATTCTATTAAAAAAAGAACTTTATATTTGCAGAAAATTTCGTTATGTACCAGTCTTACAAAACATATATTATCGCTGAAAGCAGGATGTTGGATTTAATTAATGATAATTCGATAATGCTCCTCTTTCTCCAGCATTTTAATATTGATTGTGCAGTCGATAATAAAACAGTTGAACAAATTTGCAACGAAAACGGGATTAGTCTAAAGGCATTTATCACCATAGGGAATATGTTTAATGGTTTTCTTCCTGAAGAGAAAGAGATATTTACCATCGAGGAGATAAAATCGATCCTCCTCTTCCTTAAAAACACCCACTCTTTTTACAAAGAAGATATTTATCCCGAATTACTTGGCTATATCCAACAACTAACCCATAACCGCCAGAATAAGGATGTCCTCCTGATAGAAAAGTTTTTCAATGACTACTTTAATGAGGTTCTTGAGCACTTAAAATATGAGGATGAGGTGGCATTCCCCTATTTCTTCACCTTATTAGATGGTGGTGAATCAAATAACTGTAACTTTTCAGTGCGGGATTACTTTTTCCATCATTCTGATATAGAGACGAAAGTAACAGACCTTAAAAATCTCTTTCTCAAACATATAAAGATTAAAAATCAACACAATACTAAAAGGAAGTTTCTCGAAACTCTATTCCAACTTGAGTTTGATTTGAAGGTACACTCCATCATAGAAGAGAAAGTATTGATACCATCCGCTGAGAATATAGAAAAAGGGAGAAATAATGGATAAGTTCAGAAAAAACATAGTTATCCTCGAACCCTCTAAAGTCCTCTCAGAGGGGCTCTCCTCCTCCATAACCAAAGTGGAGCATAACTACTATTTCTACTATTTGGATGATATGAACGATATCGAGACGATGCATCTAAATAAAGAGGTCTCTATAGTCTTAATTAACCCCATACTTCTACAGAATCGTCTGCAAGATTTTAATAAGTTAAAGAGATTATTTCCTGATATCTATTGGATAGGGATAATATACTCGTTCTTCGACACCTCTCTGCTAAATAAATTAGATGACTCTTTCTCTATAACAGATGATATCCCGACTATCACGAGGAAAATAAATCTAATCTCTAACAATAAACAGAATTCTCATATAGGCAAGAAAGAGGAGCTTTCCGAAAGAGAGTCAGATGTATTAAAATGGTTAGCTAAAGGACTTTCAAATAAAGAGATAGCCGATAAGTTAAACATCTCTATTCACACTGTCAACACTCATCGAAGAAATATAATGGATAAAACCGGCATTAAAAGTTTAGCAGGTCTTACCATTTACGCTGTTTCTAAGGGACTTATACCATTAGAGTAATTCTACTCTAATAAAATCAAGTGATAAAGAGCACCTAAAATTCATTACTTTTAGCGATTGTACCGCTATTGGAAAGCCACTTACTTTGCAGTTGAATTTTAAGTTGATTTTAAGCTCTCTATTAGCCATTAAAAAGTCCCGGATAGGTTAGTGCATTCTCCTTCAATGTTCCGGGACAATTTCGAGTAACTGCCTCGTCAAGTATCTATATCATTATTTTTTATTTATTCAAATTTATTCCCGTGGGGCAGTTACTCCTTATTGTTTAAGAGACAACTAATAATAATATAATATGAAACCAAACAGAGGGACAGGGGAGCATATCCCATATATCTCCATTGTAATAAAAGGAACCACCATCTCCACCATGAGTGATGCAGGGTATATATATGGTCCGAGTCTCCCTCGCTCTCTCTTTTTTGGTGCAAAACTTAGATTATAGGAGTAAAATAACTAACTTTGGGGCACTATATGAAACAGAATCATCATCATAGTCACCACGAAAACGGAAATATTCAAGGGGAAAAACTAATAGTAGTTATTTCCCTTAATTTCCTTATTACTGTCGTGGAGGTAATAGGTGGTATCCTCTCTAATAGCCTCTCCTTAATTTCAGATGCCATTCATAATTTAGGGGATACGATGGGTCTTATTCTTGCATATATTGCACATAGAATAAGTAGAAGAAAAGCCGATTTGCGCCACACCTTCGGGTATAAAAGGGCAGAAATTCTTGCTGCTTTTGTTAATGCTCTGGTACTAATACTTATCTGTCTCTTCCTCTTTAATGAGGCTTACAAAAGATTTATAGACCCACAGCCGATAAAGGGGGCACTGATGCTTATTATCGCCTCGATAGGTCTATTAGCCAATTGGATTTCAGTATTAGTACTCCAAAAAGATAAAAACAAGAATATAAATATAAAAGCTGCTTACCTTCACCTTATGGGGGACACCCTCTCCTCTGTGGCAGTAATAGTTGGTGGTATTGCTATTTGGATTTGGGGAATAATCTGGATAGACCCCCTTATAACAGTAATCGTGTCTATCTATATCATATACCATACATGGTCAGTATTAAAAGAGAGTATAGATATCCTTATGCAGAAGGCTCCAAAAGGGATAAGTATAGATGCCATTGTCTCTGAAATGGGGAGTGTCCCACTTGTAGGGAATGTTCATCATCTCCATCTATGGCAGTTAAATGAGAATCAGATACATTTAGAGGCTCACGTCGATTTGACTAAGAATATAGATATGAATCAGATGATGAATGTCAGAAAGAGTCTTGAAAAGATGCTCTCTGAAAAATTCGGTATAAATCATATCACACTCGTTATGGGGTATAAATGCTGTGAGGGGGTACATGACTTAATAGCTAATAGCGAACATAGGGTAAGATTATAGAATTGGAAAAAAGATTTTTTGTATAAATAATTATTACTATTATTTTTACAAAAAGTTACCACAATGAATATTTCTTTAGAGTTAGTTATACTTGTAGTCTCCATACTTTTTTTCTTTAGTATAATGGCAGGTAAAGCAGGTTATCGTTTAGGTGTCCCTGCTCTTTTGCTCTTTCTTATGGTGGGGATGCTTTGTGGAAGTGATGGTTTAGGTATTCGGTTTGACAATATTCGCCTTGCACAGGGAATCGGTACTTTCGCACTCTGTATGATTCTTTTTTCCGGTGGTTTGGACACTAAAATGTCTGAGATAAAACCTATAATTAAACAGGGGGTGGTACTTGCTACGCTGGGAGTCTTTCTTACCGCTATAATTTTAGGGGTATTGACATGGTGGATATTAGGGATGACAATGGCTTCTGCGCAGATAGGATTTATTACCTCACTACTACTTGCCTCTATTATGTCCTCTACAGATTCTGCCTCTGTATTTTCAATACTAAGGAATAAAGGGCTTCATCTTAAAAACAACCTTAAACCCCTACTTGAATTAGAGAGTGGGAGTAATGACCCCATGGCTTACCTATTAACTATCACAGTAATAGAGATGATTAAAATGGGGAGCCACCCTAACTATTGGCAAAGTATCTTGATGCTGGTTATACAGTTAGTGGTAGGGGGATTATCCGGATATTTATTAGGAAAATCGGCAGTCAGAGCACTTAATCGTCTAAAAGTAGATAATACAGCTTTGTATCCCATTTTATTACTCGCATTCTGTCTCTTTATATATGCTTTCACCTACTTCATTAAGGGGAATGGCTTTTTGGCGGTCTATATAGCAGGGCTTGTGGTAGGGAATTCCCGTTTTACCCAGAAACGCACCTCACTTAACTTCTTTGACGGACTTGCCTGGATTAGTCAGTTAATTATGTTCTTGGTTTTAGGTCTCTTAGTAAACCCAAAAGAGTTGATTCCACTTGCAGTGCCTGCACTAATTATCAGTTTCCTTATTATATTTATTGCCCGTCCGGTCAGTGTCTTTTTATCCCTGCTCCCTTTCAGGAAGATGCCTGTAAAGGATAAGGTTTTCGTCTCTTGGGTGGGGCTAAGGGGGGCAGTGCCGATTATCTTCGCCATTATCCCTCTTGCAGAGGGGGTACCTCATGCAAGAGTTATCTTTAATATTGTATTTTTCTGTACACTTATCTCCCTAATCGTTCAGGGGACCTCTCTCCCTAAGGTAGCACTTTGGTTGGGGCTAACCGAAGACCCCAAAAAACTAAAGAGTCCTGAGAGTTTCGATGTAGAGTTTTCTGACGATATCGACTCGATTTCGACTGAGATAACTGTTACCGCCAAGGCTCTCGAATATGGTAACACTCTGATGGAGATGCCGCTCCCCCCTAAAACTCTTGTAATTCTCGTTAAACGTGAAGAGGGGTACTTCGTCCCTAATGGAAAGAGTGAACTTAAAGAGAATGACAAACTCCTGATTCTAACTGATGATACAGAGGGGCTTAAAAAATCGTGTAAGAAAATGGGATTAAATGAAGAGGGGGAAAAAGTAGCTCCTCGAAAGCGTCCTATTTTCCCCCTATTTCATAAAAAGTAATACTCTACTAAGGAGCTACAAATGCAGCAGGGTAAATATTCCAGTAATAATTGGGAGCAGTCCGTGAAATAACAATATAAGATGTATTACTATTTTGAGTCCAGTCACGACCAGTTGAATAATAAAGTCTAAATTTTCTCGTGGCGTGATATGTGATAGTATAATCTTGACCTGAAGTTGAAAGAGTAAGGTTAGAGCCACTTGTTGTCCCAGATACACTCTTACCGCTCTTGATATTACTAACTGTAGCAGGTGTTCCTGTGGAAGAAAATCTAAATAGCGAACCATAATCGAGTGTCGTACTCCCCACAATATTTGTTCCCGCACTATTTGATGCCACATTAGAGGTTGTAAAGGAAGTATTACTAATAATATACAGAGT
>CAZXOP010000060.1:1693-11431 GCA_964642235.1 uncultured Muribaculaceae bacterium | reverse complement strand
ATTGTAGCCACCGATGTAAATGGACTCCCCTATATACCAGGCACAGCTTTGGCGGGGATTTTTAGAGGTTTTTTGAGCGGAGAAACAGAGAGAGAGTTTGGTCATCTAGGTAATGGAAAGCCTGAAAATAGTCGAGGCTCTAACATTGTTTTTTCTTCAGCTCATATCATTGATAGTGAAAATAGAGTTATGGATGGTTGGCAACCAGATGCCAAAAACGATAAGCTCTTGAAACATTATAATCAGCTACCTATCCGTCAACACGTCCGCATCAACGCAAAAGGGGCAAATGCCGAGGGGGGAAAGTTTGACGGCGAAGTGGTATATAAAGGCACTCGCTGGGCATTTGAAGTGGAAATGGTGGCTGAAAATGAGAAAAAAGAAGAGCAATTCAAAAATATATTAGACAATATTTATGAAGTAGCCTTTCGTGTGGGTAGCGGAACCCGCTCCGGATTGGGGGAATTAGAGGTTGTTGAATATAAGCTTGTTACATTAGATTTGAAAAAGCCTGATGACTTAACAAAATATTTGGATAAAACTGCTGACTTGAATGATCCATTTTGGGCTACTATCGAGTGTAAAAGGGAAGATAAAGATAAAAAGGGTGGAGAAAAGTGGGACAAGTACGAATTAACTCTCACTCCCGATGACTTTTTCCTTTTTGGTTCGGGACTTGGTGACGAAAATGCCGATATGACTGCTGTAACTGAGAGCTGCGTCAAATGGGAAAATAATGTGCCTACATTTGAGACACAAAAAACGCTCATTCCCGCTACTTCGGTAAAAGGGGCATTGGCACACCGCACTGCTTTTCACTATAATAAACAACAAGGGAGGTTTGAAAATGATGCAGTTTTCGCCCTTTTTGGTAGTGAGGATAAGAATAACCCGAAGCGAGGTAATGTCCTTTTTTCGGATGTAATTTTAGAAAATAAGTTGACCACTAAAGTCTTGAATCATGTTTCAATTGACCGCTTTACAGGTGGTGCTATTGCCGGAGCATTGTTTAGTGAAGCACCTAATTACGGTAAAGGTGAGCAAATTACATGTACTATATGGGTCAAAAACGATCTTGAAAAGGATTATATAAAAGCGTTTAATCAAGCCATTAATGACTTATGTATAGGAATGTTGCCTTTAGGTGGCGGTGTTAATCGTGGCAATGGTTGTTTTAATGGTGTTTTAAGAATTAATGGAAAAGAGCAAGTATTATGAGTACAAAAACAATAAAAATAGAAAACTGTCAGGGGTATATTTGGAAAAGTGATGCTCCAAAACCTGAAAAAGTGTATAGCAATGAACTTTGCGAATTAACTCTTGACGAGAGCGAAAACCCCTTTATTGTCGAAGGGTTACTGACCGATGGTAAAAACAAGTCGGTACATATAAAGTATATAGATGGCAAGTATTTGATAACTAATTTCGAATGGGGTAAGTTAAGCAATGAATATACTGAGCAAAAATTCATTGCACACCGTATCGAAAATGTTAGCAAATTGATTTTTAGGCAGTACTGGAAATCTAAAATTGACTCGCTTTGCGAAGGTATGGAGACGCTCCAGCCCGCTGAATTAGTGTTTGTTGGATTTGAAACTAAAGAAAATAAGGAGGGAAAATAATATGGCAACGATGAAAGCACCTTTTAATTTTGTCCCTATTTCGGATAAAGTTTACTTTCCCGATTGGGCAGACCGAATTTCGCACGATATCCCTTTTAGTGATGGAATGAGCGGAACGATAGAGCTTACAATAAAAGCTGAAACACCTATTTTTGTTCGCAATGGACACACAAAGGCAGATGCTGAAGAAAAAAATAAGGAGTATAGATCATTTAGCAATATAAATGGTAACTACTTTATACCGGCAACCTCTATAAAGGGGGCGGTTCGTAGTGTATTAGAGATTATGAGTTTTGGGAAGATGCGATTAGATAAAAATGCAAAGTTTGCTCAACGAGAATGGGGTGATTCAAAATTATATCCACTAAAAAGACAACAACAAGATTTTCATTGTGGTTGGTTAATAAGTGAAGGGAGAGACTATAAAATTATAGACTGTGGTAAACCTGCTCGAATAGGTCAAGATAAGATTGACGATTATGTTGAACAGCAAACAAAACATAGACATAGACCCTTGGAGAGCAATTTCTCGGTAGCGAAGGGGATTGATTTACGTAAAGAGAAAGAATTGGGTGGCAAGAAGTATGACCCCAAAACAGCGGCATATAAATATGAATTGCTAAAAGGAGTAAAACTCGACAATTTATATTTCTCTAAGGATGGTGACCATTCTACAAAACACAGAGAAGCGCTGAAAGTAGATTTAGATTATGGTGAAGTACACGGCACTATTGTACTTACCGGTCAACCAGATAAGTGGAAATACCCTCGCCCAGAGGTATTAGACAGTAGAGCTGGGAAATTCTATGAATTTGTTTTCAAAAATGAAAAAGAAAGAGAATACTTTCTTTCTGAGGAAGAATACGAACACTTTAAATTTATTTATACGGAATCAGCAGAGTGGAATAGACTCAAGAAAGAATTAGAAGGTAATGGCATTCCTGTGTTTTTTAGAGTCAAAGAAGATAAAATTAAAGATTTTGGGATAGCTTATTTATACAAATTACCATATAATAAATCCCCTTATGACATAATAACTCATATTAATCATAAAGACGAGGATAAAAAAGATCTTGCTGACTGTATTTTTGGATACACACATAAAAATGATTCATTAAAAGGAAGGGTACAGTTTTCGGTGGCAAAGGCAGAAAAAGTGGTTGATAATGATTCTGTTGATTTAATATTGGGTTCCCCAAAAGCTTCATATTATCCTATTTACATTAGACAGAAAGGTAGTGCGGGAAAAGTTACAAAGTATGTTACATATAATGACGGTCTGATTTCAGGATGGAAACGTTATCCTGTACGCAGGCAAATATGGAATAAGGCAGCGGGAAGTGTGGATTTGGATACTACGCTGTATCCGCTTGGAGTAGGAACAGAATTTAAAACCAAGATAAAGTTCCGTAACTTACGAGAAATAGAATTGGGAGCCTTGTTGTCGGCACTAACGTTTCATAATTCTCCAGATTGTTATCATCAATTTGGACAAGGAAAGCCCTATGGATTTGGAAAAGTTAAGTTATCTGTGCAAAATGTAGTTATGGACAAAGAGTGTAGTGCTGAAGATTTAATGTTAGCTTTTGAAAAGGAGATGTGTTCAAAACTATGGGGTAGTAATGCTGAGTGGCACAATAGTGCTCAAATAAGTGAATTATTCACACTGGCTCGTGAGGAGATAACTGCCAATAGTGCATTGTTTGAGTATATGAATATGAGTATAAAGAGAGAAGAAAATGAATTTAATAACGCCAAACTAGCCTGCGAATTTCTCAGAAACTATACTGATCTCATTAATAAAAAATATGAACCATCTTCGCTCTATGAGCCTAAAATGGAGGAGATAAAAAGAAAAGAAAGAGAGGAGGAAGAGGAGAGACAACAACAGGAAATGAAGAGAATCGAAGAAGAAGCTAAACGTAAAAGAGAGGAGGAGGAGAGAAAGGCTGAAGAAAGAAAGATAAAAATAAAAGAAGACGGACTCTCATTTTTAG
Source organism: uncultured Muribaculaceae bacterium (assembly GCA_964642235.1). Taxonomy (GTDB): domain Bacteria; phylum Bacteroidota; class Bacteroidia; order Bacteroidales; family UBA932; genus CAYSND01. The sequence continues at coordinate 7,812 of CAZXOP010000060.1, read as the reverse complement.
ACGAAAAGTATGAAGATGGAAGATATAAAGTGACAAGTTTTAAGGGGGCAAAAGATAGAATAGATGTATGGGCATTAAAACGAAATGTACAATTCCTAATTAATTAAATAGCTTTGTAATGCTTAGTGTCTCAGTGAGTTATGTGGTTTTTAGATTTATGTTTAAATAAAACGAAATGTACAATTTGGTTTACATTGCTTTACTTTTGCTTTACATTTAGCCCCTTTTTGGGCTATTATTTTATATAGATGTTTACATTCGCTTTTGAGGGCTTTGCATTTGGGCTAATTTAGGGATGATTTACCCTGTAAAGTGATGTTTAATGGCTGTTTAAGAGGAGTTTTAAAATTCGCAATGGTGTTTGTTTATGGGGTCTAAATGACCCCTTTTTTATGTTATTTTTAGTAAGAGTTCGGAGTTTTTTAAGAAGTCTGTAAAATGAGATAAAAATGAAATGGATGGACAAATGGATGGACAATGGATGGACAAATGGATGCCATTTTAACCCCTATACCCCCCCCGTTTATTACCAAAGCGTATGCCTCAAAGTGCCGTTTTTTGAGGATACACCCCCCTTTAATCCTTGTTTTCAGACTTTGAAAATAATTAAGAATAGCCATTGCAGATATATAGGATGCTGTTTTTAGGTGTTTTTTTACTAAAATATGAAAAATAAAAAAGGCAACCTTTGATGATTGCCTTTTATACTAAATAATAATGATACTTATTACATTATTAGGTCTGTTATTTTAGTAAGAGAGAGAGAATTTATATGAGTATCTACAAGAAATGATTTATTAAGGAAAATCCTTAGCTCTTCTGTTGCGTTTTCAAAATTACACCCCGATATATAGAAAGATTTGGTATACTTTTTCTCTTTGCCTGAGTCGTTTATATCAACTATAACTACCTTAGCTTTAAACCAATAGTCACCTTTTTTATCAATTATATCTTCGGGGTTATCTTTTGTTATTTTATTAATAAATAACTCTCCTTTTATGCTTTTAGATTTATAAGCAATTATCTTCCTTTCAGCTTCAGTAAAGCTTATTGCATTTACTAATATTTGTTCTGTAACTGCCTTTACTTGACCATATTCATCAAGCGCATCGTACCTTACGGTACATATTAACCAATTATTCATCATCTTTATTAAATTTAATACTATTTAACTCATCGTTTTTTTGCCTAAAATCCTCTTTAAGAAACAAATACAAGATGGATGTTGTTTGTATAAGCAGGATGAAAAAATAAGATGAACTTAGATAAAATAAGAACTGAAAACCCACCCGCAAAAGACAATACCTCCAAGCTATATAGTTTAATCCCTCAAAGACAGAAGATAATAATATTGAAACAAGCCCCAAGACCACAATACTTGTAAACTCTTTAGAAAACTTTACATACCGCAAAGCATAATATTTTTGAGTGTCATTAGATATATCTTTACTATTTATAGTAGCTATTTTACCGTTAATAGTAACTAATAGAGTAAGGTAAAAGCCGGTAAAAATAGAAGTGATAGTTAGAATGGTATTGGCATCAGGAACTCTATTCCACCAAAAAAAAGTAAGAAGTGAGGCAAAGACACAAGGGGCTATATACAAGCAAATTACACCAACTCCCTTGCTTTTGAAAGAGCCTAGTGCACTTTTAAGTATTTTATCCCCATGCTTCATACCTAACATTTATAAGTTGTAAATTTCCTTTTTAGCAAGTTCTAAATAGTACTCTGCAAAATTAAACATTTTATCGACACTATCGTCACTTAGAGTTATTTTAATTTGTTGGTCAACATCTATCCTTACCTTGAAACTCTCTTCATCTAAACTTGCTGTGCGAATAGTAGTACCATCGCTATATTTTACCACCAACTTATCACTATTATCGGCACCCAGATCCATTAAACCGTATAATTCATCTGTAATCCTCCCGTTTTTAGTAAATCTGTCTTTAAAGCTTTGTGGCTGAATTTTAAATCCACTGATAGAGTACTTAATCCTTATATTATTAAGTTCTCCTACTACATTAGAAAACCTGTCAATATTTTTTAATCGTATAACATCCACCGACAATACCTCAGAGTTTTCATAAAACTTATCTGAAATCTCTTTTGGAGTGTATTGCTCCTTATTGATGGCAAATCCATATGTGTCCAAAAAAGACGATAGATGATCAAAGAAAGCACCTGTAATTCCCCGTGCAACACTATCATTTGTTTGAAGTATAACAATTCCCACATTTGTATCTTTGGGCATGCAGATTAAAAAATAATATGGCTGACTGAGTACATTCTGTCTGTTAATTTTGTTTTGAATGACTCCGTTGTTTTTCCGATCATAATTATAAAAATCGGCATCAGTTATACCTCCTTCAACTAAGCCATGTATTATTTGCGCGGCTGACTTGCTTTTAATAAATTGACTTTTTGCTGTTAGTGCCCTTTTACCATTTTTGCCCATCTTAAACTCCCCATTGAATGACTTAACATATTTAGTAGCAATATCTACAAATATTTGATTAGTTGTTTGTTTCCCGTTTGAATTAAAGTATGAATATAGGTGTTCAAAATTGATAGCCTCAGTGCTTCCTTTCTTCCTAATAAGGATTTTAAATAGATTTAGATAGTTTGTTTCTGCCATAATAATTATATTTAAGGGGTTATTAATTATCTATGTTAAATCGCCGGGGGCTGGGCTCTTGGCGATTTTTTATTCTATTTTATTCTACTCTGATCACACCTATTACTAATGCTATGGCAATGATGTCGGATTTGGGGACATCGAAAGGGGCATATTTTGGGTTGTCAGATACGAGGGTTATGTGGTCAGGGGCTGTGGATTCTTGCACTCGCTTAACCATAACTCCTTGTGAATCTGTGCAGACAGCATATATTCTATTCCATTGGAAAAACAATGTTTCTTTGATGATTTTACATGCGATAACATCGCCTGAGGAGTATTTGGGATACATCGAGCTTCCTTTAACTCTTATCATGAAATCAGCATGCTTGAACTCTTCCACATAGTAATATTGTTCAATTTGCAGATCCTTAAAATTTTCTTGACCTGCCCCTGCAAATGCTTCTGTGGGGATTAGTGGTATTCCAATACCGGGAGGTGCTGCTATCGCAATGGGGATCGGTGCCTCCGTCTCCGTCTGAGAAGGGTGTGCATCGCCTCGCAGCATCGGACCCTGACCGGTAAGGAGCCAATCGGGAGAAATATTGTCATATACTGATAAAATTTCAGCAATTTTATCTCCCCCAATTTCGCTAAGCAATGACTTTCCTCGAAGATTAGCATAGGATATTTTGGTTTTCTCGCAAAACTCTAACTTGGTAATGCCCTGCACATCAATAAATTTTAATAATCTACTCTTTATTGGAGAAATTTTATCCATTTTTTATTTGAAGTATGAAATTTTATACATATCTTTGCTGCAAGTTTAACAAAGTAAACGGCTGTAAAGGTATGAATAATTTTTATAACGAGATGAAGCAAGGCAAGCAAATATTAACAAGGAGGGGTGAGGTTAAGTATTTAACAGAACTCTTTAACTGCAGTAAACCAACTGTTATTAAGGCACTTGATTTCAGGAGAAACACCGAATTATCAATGCGTATCCGCAAAGCAGCCCTCGAAAGAGGAGGAGTTGAAACTAACAACTAATATATATTATTATGGATATTATTAAATTCAAAGAAAAAGCACCTATCAGGGTGCAAGTAATCAAAGGCGAACCGTGGTTCGTTGCTAAAGATGTGTGCGACCTACTAAGCATTAGTAATAGCCGAGATGCTGTAAGAAAACTTAAGGATTCGGAAGCTGGTGTCGTTACTACCGACATCAGGTCAGAGAACGGTGTTGTACAGAAAAGAGAAATGACCATCGTCAACGAATCCGGTCTCTACTCTCTCATCTTCCAATCTCGCAAGCCGGCAGCACAGGAGTTCCGGTACTGGGTTACATCTGAGGTCCTGCCGAGTATCCGCAAATACGGCAAGTATGCTCTCCCCGGATCTAACGAGCAGAGGCGATTGGAACAGAAGCTAAGTGCTAAGGAGCGCAAGGAGTGGCTCGGCACTATTGAGAAGAAACTTGCATTTACTGACCTTGAGCAGATCGGCAAGAAGGTCGGGATTGATTCTTATGAGGTCTCCCATGTTCTTAGAGACAGGAAGAAAGATACTACTGTTGAGTACGAGTGCGTTGTCCGTGCTATGCGTAATGCGAAGCTCCGGAGGCTGCTTGACGATTCGGATTTTAGATTGAGGATAATGGAGGAACTTAATAACAATAACTATGAACGATAAATTGAGACTTTTAGTTACAGATCTCTGTTTTGGAGGCTGTGAAAAATGCTGCAACAAACAGTATGATCTTACAAAACTCCCTGTGGTGGGAGATATTATGCAATATAAGGAAATATCAATTACAGGGGGAGAACCCCTATTATTTGAAAAGCGTTTAAATGCGCTTGTTATGGGAATCAAGATGCTCAATCCGAATGTTAAACTTTACTTATATACAGCCCTCACTCCTTATTTTTCTGATGAGCTTCAAATGCTTGATGGCATCACATATACATTGCATAGCGATAAGCAGTTCGGAGATTTTGCGTTTTTTAATATGCATATGCGCAAGTACCCTTCTTTATGCTTTTTTAAGAGTCTGAGGTTGAATATATTTAAAGAGGTACAGCTTCCAGATTATTCACTCTGTTCATACGAAGATTTATGGGAAGTTATTAAGATAATAGAGTGGCAAGATAAATGCCCTGTGCCTGCCGGGGAGGATTTTATGAGGCTAAATGAGCTTTGGCGTTGAATAATAATACTTGAATAATAACAACTAACCACCCACCTATGGAATTGAAATACACATATATTAATCAGGCTTTAAACATTGTTTTTACTGCATTTAATCAGTGTTTACACCTCCTTTTTAATCGCACCGATGGTGGGTGGTTTTTATATAGGTATCTCACAACTTTTAATTTTAAGATAAGTAGCCCACGATGCTAAAACCTTGTGCGGTTGGTAGGACTACTCGCCTTTTCGGAGTAGTTTTTTTAAGAAACAACTAAAAAATAATAGTTATGAAAAAATTGGATTTTTCGGATTGGACGGTTTGTGGAGCAGGATTGCTTATTAGCATTCTTGGACTTGCTGGTCTTTGCTCCGGTGCTTGGTGGCACGCTATAACTCTGATCGGCGGCATTGCGATGCTGTGTTCGACTGTACACGATTTTATAATTAACGATAAAACAAAAACATCATGAACAAAGTTATTCAAAAAATGAAAAAAGTCTCCCCAAAGGAGAGACCTAATGAGCGATACTCTGTAATTTCCGGAGGTATGATTATTACTGACCCAAGGATAACTATAGACTCTATAAATGTTAGAAAACAGTTAATCGTTCAGTAAAAAAACGGCACTAAATGACATGATGTATCCACAATTTTTACATATAGAAACAACAGTACTCATTATTTCCAAATTGTCTCTAAAAGGATTTGGTTTACTGGTGTCAATAGATAGTTGCTCGTATGATACTGATTCGAAACTAAAATGTTCTCCTCTGCATACAGGGCAGGTGAGATTTCTGGATTCGATTTTCGCAAGGATAATACCCTGCTGTTCTTTTGTGAGTTTCATAATACTTAATTTTTAAAGGTTTGACAGCGTAAAGTTAAGTAAAAAAGTTCTTTTAACATTTCACATCGATTATATCATGTACAGCAGTGAATGCTCTTGGTTAGGGGGGTCAGGTTTTGGTAATGTTTCATAAATATTAGTATTAATTAGGTAATCAAGGGGGTTCGATTCCCCCTCCCTCCACAAAGTAAAGAATTATGGCAGAAACAATAAATAACAGGATTAGCATGAGCGTTCAAGAGCTTGAGGGGATCATCTCTCCTTCTGCTCTTGGGAAGTTGGTGCAGCGCGGACAGGCTACTATTGCTCAGCGTGGTTGTCGTAACACGCCTGCTTTATATTATGTGGACACTTTGCCATACAAGTATCGCCGCGAGGGTTATAAGCGTTATCCGGATCTTAACGCACAAGCCGCAGCAAAGCCTTTTATAGATACCATAGAGCCTGATTGGAAAGCAA
>CAZXOP010000060.1:0-1660 GCA_964642235.1 uncultured Muribaculaceae bacterium | reverse complement strand
GAACGGAGGAGAGAATCTTTCGCCGGAGAAGGTCGTTGAATATTCAAATAATGCAGCTATTCTTAACAGTTTCAGAAAATGGTTAGAAGGCTCTGACAGTGAGCGCAAAAAAGCCTCACAACCTCGTTGCCCTAAAGGGGATTTTTGGAGGTCGGCAGCAGCAGCCCTCGATAGAATTGCAGACGGGTACCCTAATTCTCTTCCCAGAAACCAACGCCGTTTGCAAGATAAGTTTAATCAGTACCAAAAGGATGGCTACCGTATTCTTATTAGCGATAAGCATAATAATATTAATGCCTCCAAGGTCGATACTGAAGAGAAGGTATCTGTTTTAACGGCGATATGTGCTATTCCTAACAACTTTGATAATGAGTTTATTGCAAAATGCTACAATAATACAGCTGAAAAGTTAGGTTGGGAGAGTATTACTGCCGGTACGGTAGCAAATCATCGTAAGCAGCACGGACTTCTGATTGATGCTCTCCGGAAAGGCAGCACTAATTTTTCTAACACAAAAGCGATGCAGGCTGCCCGTAGGAGACCCGGTGCAGCGATGCTTATGTGGTCTCTTGATGGGTGGGATGCAGAGTTGTACTACCAGAAGCGCAATGATAAAGGTATAGTAACATACACTAATAGGAAAGTGATAGAAGTCGTTATAGATCCCTGCTGTGATTTCCCTATCGGTTACGCCATCGGGGATGGAGGATTCAAACCTCATAGCAGAGGCACTTCGTAACGCTGCGAACTACACCCGTGAGCTCTTTGGACAGAGATATCGTACATGTCAGATACAGAGTGATCATTTCGCTATTAAAGCGATGTCTCCATACTATGCTACAATAGCAGACAAGGTCACTCCTGCGAGGGTAAGGAATTCAAAGAGTAAAGTCATAGAAAGGTATTTTCTCACATTAAATGATACTTATTGCAAGACTCAAATAAACTGGAGCGGGTATGGTATTACGGCTGATAAGGAGAATCAGCCAAGTAGCGAATATCTTAATCTTGTAAAGAGGGATTTTCCTGATGAGGCAGGCGTAATCAAGCAGCTCGATACAATCATTGCCCTAGAGCGTGCAAAAAAAATAGAGAAGTATATGAAGTTTTGGGAGGTTACCCCTCCGGAGAGGAGGTTGCCACTTTCTACCGGTTACACAAATGTTCTTGAAGGTTCTGGATTAAGGCCGAGGATAGAGGGTAAAAAATATCAGTATGACAGTTTTGATATTAAGTTCAGAGAGCTGTCATATATGCGATGGGAGGTACTTTATGACGCTTCTGACTTAAGTAGAGTTCTTGCAGTTAGTGAGGACGGTAAGAGGAGGTTTTTGCTTGAAGAAAAATATATACAACCAATGGCTCTTGCTGAGCGTAAGGAAGGGGATGCCGAGCAGCTTGCTAAAATAGTAGAGTACAATAAGGCTCTGCAACTTCACAATCAGGTTAAGTTCTGTCAAATTGCAGCATGTGCCATTCCACTTCTTGGGGGCAGGAGCGCGCAGCTTGAAAACCCCGACACGCATAATGTGCTGTCTAAGGTTCTTATTACTGACAGCAAAGGACAGCATAAAACACAGCGTGCTAAGGAGCGCAAACGCCTATCCGGAGTGGTTGATTCAGACTATGAGGATATCACTATAAAAGCAGATCTCACACC
>CAZXOP010000059.1:0-11476 GCA_964642235.1 uncultured Muribaculaceae bacterium | reverse complement strand
GCTATCACCTTAGGGAAAGGAGTAGGAGAGACAAATACAATTCACGATATTACTCCTATATATAATCTTGCTAATCTCAAATATCTCTGGCTAAGTGGTCTCCCAATCCCAAAGGCTCAACTTGCTGAGATCCAAAAGAGGCTTCCTGCCTGCTATATTAATACTGATAATATGAAAGCATACGCCCCTATCGTTACTAAACCCACCGGTAGCAATTTAGGTAAAACCTCTTTCACAGCAAACTCTTCAGTAACAGATCAGGGTTTTTCACCTCTTATAGAGAAAGGGTTTTTATTTGGTCGTGATTTAAAGAACCTTAATAAACATATTATACCCGGCACATCATTAGGAAATTATACATTATCGCTAACGAGCCTTACAGAGTCCACAAAGTATTATTTGGTAGCTTACGCCAAAAACTCTAACGACATCTCTTACTCTGATACCGTTAACATATATACAGAGGGGCTCCCTGTAATGGGTACCTTAAAAGTCTCAAACATAGGGAACAATTCTGTTAAAGTTGCCGATACTATAAATGTACTCGGTCATTCTAAAGTCTCAGAATATGGGTTTATACTCGGCTCTTCATCATCCGTCACTCTTAGTGATGCAGATATAAAGAGAGAATATAGCAACGCTTCCACAACCCCCACTCCTTTTAATAGTGATGTTACAGGATTAAAATCAGGATATACATATTTCGTTCGTTCATACGCAATTAATATTTACGGAACCACATACGGGAATGCCATCCGATTTGAGACTACCGGAACCCCTGATATTCCCAAATATATATTTAACTTAGATGTAACAGTTCCAAATTACCTGAGCGGGGAAGCACCCTCTGCTCTCTCAAATCTTTACGGTTATTTCTTCAGAGGAGATAATATTGTGGGGGTAGGTAATGCATTGGCTCCATCAATCGTACAAGGCAATATATACTCATACTCTCTTTATAAAGGAGAACAAGACCTGATTTTTACTAATGTCGGACAAAGCTCTAATAGCCTTACTGTTAACACACTCACCTCTCCTAATGAATATATGAGAATAACATGCATCTCCAATAAAGGATTAAACACCGATGTTCTTTCCACTACTTTCAAGGAGAAAGAGATAGACTACCATAGCGGTGAGACAGTTACACTTAAACGGAATAATGCTAACATTAGCATCTATATTAAATCTAAGAACGATGGTGTGGAAGTATCAGATCTTAGCACAATGTTTTCAGAGCTCTCTCTCTCCTTGAATAACTTTTACTCGTACCTCTCCTTCTCTTCCGGTGTTCTATCAACCTATGGTGGGGAAGGGACCCTCTCTTTTTCATCAGCAAATATCTCCAAGACAAACTCCCAAACTATGGCGGAGGAGATCTCTGTTTTCCCAACTATTAGTTCAAAAAAACTCTCAATGACTATAACTGCAAAACTAAAAGATAACTCTACTGTTGTTCTGCAGAGGCTGGACTCTCCCATCGAAAAAGATAAAAAATATAATATCTATCTTACCATTTCAAAAAATCCTCTTAACTCCTCATTTACTCTTGAGTCTATGATCGTTATTGAAGATAAAATAGAATTTTAAAACATTATGGATATGAAAAAACTGATTATAAATAGTTTGCTTATCTTAGCTTCAGCAGCACTCTTCTCTTGTCAGAGAGTTGAAGTTGATCTGACAAATAATCTAAATGGAGGTAACTTGGGTATTATAGCAAATATCCCATCATACCAAGTTGAAACAAGAGGGGCAGTTCCATCTTCAGACACTATTTTTGCATACCCATTTTCCGACACCCCTACCTCTATAGCTAAACTACCTCCAAGTAGAATTGTTGGTGATAATATTTTCTACAATATCCCTCCGGAAACCCAAAAAATAGCATTTATTAACTCATCCGACTCGAAGGGTGATATTATTGTTTCACAAAATCTCCCAACATCTGTTATAGAGGTCTCTTCAAAAGGGGACTTTGGACCTAAAAAGGATATTTTAATAGGTAAAGTAAACTCCTATTCTCCTAGTAATGACATTAAAACTATAAACTTTGACAGGGCAGTTTCTAAATTGAAAGTAGATTTTTCTTTTAAGATAGGGGAGGATTTATATACTAATCAAACCTCTAAATTCGACTCAGTAGAGGTCGTTATTGAGAAACTTTATAGCACCGTTTCAGTTACCCCCTCATTAGAGACTCAATTCTCAGGGGATAAAGCTATAAAAATAAAACTTGACTCACTTAATAAGGTCTTCTCGGCTGACAATATCTACTCATTCCCATCCATTGTAGGTCAGGGGATTGTAGTAAAATTGAATATTAAACAGAAAGATGGAACTCACCTCTCATTCAAAAAAATAGTGGATAAGGAATTAATTTCTAATAAGTACTACACCATTAAAATAGAGTTAAAACAGGAGAATGCACTTATTGGATTTACTCTTTCTGATGTCACCATTACCTCCTCTACCCTTGAGCTAAGCTCTATTAATGATAATTTTAAGATTATAGAAACCTCTACAGGCTACTTGTCCTTCACAAAGCTTAAAGGGGCCAAAAGAAGTGTTACTGTCTATAGCGCAACAGGTAGTTGGACTGCTATCATCCCGGCTGAACTCGCAGATAAGTTCTCCATCGAGAATCAAAGAAGCAAGGATTTGATAACAAATGGCTCAATAACCGGCCTCTCAAAAGATGAGTTAATTATAACCTCCCTTACTGACAATACCGGTTCTAAAAACTTGACCGGGAAAATCGAAATTAGGTCTGAAGAGGCTAATAGTTTTATCGATATCAACCAATCCAATGGTACCACCCAGACGATTACTATCCATATAGGTTACTCCTATAGTTCCTCATCAAACATCCCTCTTATGCTATCAGGATCTAATATTAATATACAGAAGCCATCCGGGGGTAATATATACAACTCCCCTGTTGAAGAGATGTACTATAAGCAGATAGAGGTATCGGATACAGGAAAATATATAATAACAGGAGAGGTAACTTATCTCTCATCAGCTTATGCAAGAAGAGTGGTTTTCGATAACTGTCAATCATTAAACTCAGTCCATTTTAACTACCCCTACTCTGATGAGAGGTATCAAGCAACTTCCTTTGATTTCTCTTCTGCTCCTAACATTAAAGAGATCTCTATTTATAAAGCATCTATTCTTAAAACTATAAACCTTACCGGGTGTAGTAACCTCTCTACACTTCATCTTATAGGGTGTAACTCCACCCTCCCTCTTGCAAATATTAATTTTACAGACTGTAGCTCAATAGAATCACTCTATTTGGATTATCTACCTAATCTCTCAGCACTTAATCTTAATAATAAAACAAAATTAAAACGGATAGATTTGACGATGTCGAATTTCCCTAAGTTAACAACTATTTCACTTGAAAATTGCACCTCTTTATATAGGTGTCTATTCACTTCTTCCTCATCGACACCCATTGAACTAACTTCCATAAATCTTTCAGGGTGTACTGCACTTGAAGATTTTAATTTCTGGGCACAATGGAAGCAGACAGGTTCTTATGTTGAAAAGTTTACTACACTTAATTTAACTAACTGCAATAACCTTAAAAAATTCACATTATGTAATACAAGTGCCATAACATCTGTTAATCTAAGTAGCTTTTTAACAACTATTAAAGAAGTCGTGTTCTCATGTAACAGAGCTCTTACAAAAATTGATATTTCAAATGCACCAAAATTAAAGAATGTAAGTATTTATGATGACAGTGTATTAGAAGAGATAGACTTAAGGAATTGCACTTCACTTGTAGATTACAATTGTGGTAACATCTCGTCTCTTTTAAGACACTACCTAACCGGATGCACAGCACTTGAAAAATTAGAAATAACATCAAGTCCAAAACTTGTAATTTTGAATATAACTAACTGCTCTGCCCTAAAAAAGATTAATGTCAACAACACACTTATCAATATCCTTAACATATCAACCTCTCCTCTGCTTGATACCCTAAAATTAGGATTTTGTAATAATCTTGCCGCTTTAGATTTTAGTGGACTGAATAACTTAAAGTATCTCTCACTTAACAACTGTAGTGAGATACCTACTCTCGATCTTAGAGCATCAACGAACTTAAATAATGTTAATATAGTCCAATGTACTAAACTTAGCTCCCTAAATGCACAGGGTCTTAATAACCTCAGAAATCTCTCTATTACTTTTTGTAGTAACATTAAGGATCTCGACCTTTCAGACGTATCGTCACTCCCTTCACTTACCCTTTCAAAAATAATTAATCCTACTACCTTAAACATGACAGGAATGACAGGGTTAAAGAAGCTTTCTGTTAATGATTGTAATTTCCCTTATGCTTCATTAGGTTCTCTCGTCCATGGACTAACTTCGCTTGACTCTCTGGCAGTTAAAAACTTCTCCCCGGCTACTGATGTTTTAACCATCTCTGACCACTCTACTATTAAAAGTATTCATATAGAGAGTTCCACCATTTCGAAGCTTCAAACCACGAATCTTCCATCCCTTAGCTCTGTCTCCATGGTATCAAATAATAGTCTTACCACTTTCGAAAACACCAATTCTCCTCTCAAGAGCTTAAATCTTTTGAGGAATCAATATTTCAAACTTGGTCTGATTAATTTAAATGCTGCTGCCACACTTGAGTCTTTAACCTCCTCGAGCAACTATGTTTACTCATCTGAGGCATATTCCCTCTCTCTTTCCAATTATACTAAACTTCATACGCTGATAATAAGATCAGATAATCAATACTACTCTGAGAAGATGCAGAGCCTCGATCTCTCAGAGTGCACATCCCTAAAAACACTTAGTGTTTATAACAGTCACTCATTAACTGCTTTGAATATTACCAACTGTAGCTCTCTTAGAAAAGTGGATTTAACCTACACTGCATTATCCGATGCAATACTTAATACTACTTTTACTAATCTTCCATCCATCCCCGAATCAGAAGCAGGATATGCACTTATCTCTACCTATAATGCAACTGGAGATGCTACCTGCAACAAATCTATCGCAAGATTAAAGAATTGGACATTTGTTAATACTATTAATTAAAACCATCTTCGTCATGAGAAAAATAAATTATATATATCTGTTTATAATTATCCCTCTCTTCTTTATGGGATGCGACAGAAATGTTATTGACCTCAACAAGAATAGTTTCCCACTTGAGATAACAACTCATTCGTCATCTTATTCTGTTGGTACAAAGTCAGAAGTAGTCTTGGGCGTTGATGATATTTATGCATACCCGTTTGCTTTAACTTCTGACGTGGAACTAATTGGTTCCCCTATCTACCCCTCCGTAAAAAACTCTCAGGAGAACAAATACCTCTATTATATGCCTGAGAAGAGTCAGGAGGTAATTTTTTCAAATGTAATTAGTGATGAAAATAGTTATACTGTAACTACTCAGCCATCGAGTTCCCCCATAATATCCTTCTCTCTTGCCAAAAATGGAAGAGGGAGCGACCAGGATTTGGTAATAGGTTCCTTACGTAAAGCCTCTATATCTACTGAGGACCCTGAGAAAGTTTACCCTACTGCTCTTAAAAGAAAAGTCGCTGCTTTAACCTTTTCGCTTAAAGCAAAGAAAAAAGATGGTTCGTTTATCTCTAACCTATCAGAATACTTTAATAAAATAGAGGTTTCAATCCCGACATATAGCACTTTCTCTATTTCAACAATGGATGATGCTGAAATAGGCTCCTACTCAGGTTCTATTACTAACTTATGGAGCCATGAAACTATACCTTCGTCTGATAGTATAATTGTTTGTACCCAAAGATTTATTTTCCCCTCTATAGGGAGTGATAATCCAAAAATCACTGTTAAGGTTACCACGAAAACAGGATTTATTATCCCTCTTGAGGCAACTATGAATCAAGTTGTAGAACAGAACAAACATTATAAACTCTCTTTGATTATAAAACAGAAGAGTAGCGAGTTTGGATTTGAGGTGGCTGATATGCAAGAAGAAGAGATAGATTTTGGATTTAATTGGGGAGATAAGATGTTTCTAAATATCACCCCATCGTTCAAGATGAATGTGGAGACTAAAGGGGGATTTGCTCTTGGGACTAACTCTCTCTACTGCTATTCTTATAGTGGCAATAAATTAAATTCAGGATTCCCTGCTAAAGAGAGTCTTAAATTAGGGAAAGATTATCAATACTCCCTCCCTAAATCTAACCAAAGTTTAATCTTCTCAAATGTAAACTTTAATAAAACCGAAGGGGAGTATTATGTTCCTTATGTAAATAGCGATACAGGTGAGTGCTCCTTGGTAATAAACTCAAGTGGGTATGCATCTGAAGGTCTTGTACTTGGATTACTTAATAATGTAACTGTTGATGACAACGGGTTAACAAGAAGTATCTCGCTTGAACACTACACCTCCAAGGTACGCATTCTACTCGATATTAAGGAGGGACTTATAGACTTGGCTCCTTCTGTAAGAAGATTTTGGTTAAAATTCGGCCCTTTTTGGTCTTATATGAATATTAATTTAAATAATGGCAATATTTCATTCGCTTTCCCCTCTGTAACTCCAAATAGTGTGGCTCAAACCCCTTCCATAATTCCAAGTAATATTAAAACTGTATCATATAATGGAAAGAACTATTATGAGTTACTTGACAACGCACATGTCTTAATAAACAATCAATATTCACAAAATTATGGTATCTATTTGGACATACAGTTTACTAATGGAAAGACAAATACCATCTATTTCTACCATACTGAAGCGCTGAAGAAAGGGGTTGAACATACTATTGTACTCTCTGTAAGCTCTTCTGTTTTCGAACTTTAATAATGAATATACTCTGCTACGATAAATTAAGACTTACAAACCTCATATCGCTCTTCTTTATAGCGACTACTATTTTTACCTTTATAGTCCTCTCCTCACGTGAGGGACCATTAAAGGGTGGAGATAGGAGAGCTGAACCTGATGACAGTGAATGGATCTCCATTAATAGTTTCCTTTCCAATGAGATGTCCGATCTTAAAGAGACTGTTTCACTTGACCGCCATATCGAAAAATTCCTCTCCCAATGGAATATTAAGGGGGCAGGGCTTGCCATTATGAAGAATGGAAAGTTAGTTTATAGCAAAGGGTATGGGTGGGCAGATGAAGAGAATAAAATAGAGATGGATGCAAAAAACATCTTTAGAATAGCTTCCCTGTCGAAACTTATTACTGCATCTGCTGTTATGAAATTGTCAGAAGATTCGCTCTTAAAACTTTCAGATAAGGTCTTCGGAGAAGGGGGGATATTGAATTGCGACCCTTTCAGGGAGATTAAAGACCCAAGAATGAAAAACATAACTGTGGAGCACCTTCTCAGACACCAAGGGGGATTTACTCTACACAGAGGGGATCCACTCTTTACCACACGCGAAATTATGCTTTGGGAGAAATTGGATTCTGTCCCTGATATGGATAGGGTTATTCAATATCTATTAAAACAGAGATTGGGATTTGCTCCTGGAAGTGGCTTTAGGTACTCCAATGCAGGGTACCTGATTCTTTCAAGGGTAATCGAAGAGGTGAGCGGTCTTAGTTACGAGAAATATTGTCAAGCTAAAATACTTCACCCCAGCGGTTGTTACGATTTTCATCTTGCAAAAAATCTTTATGAAGAGAGGTATCCAAACGAAGTGAGGTACTATGAATCACACGACGCAGAACCTATCCCGGCTTATAATAATTCCGGAAGAATGCTCCCTCGAAGTTATGGAGGGAACAATATTGCAGGACTTTACGGGGCAGGGGGATGGGTAGCCTCCCCTGCGGAGGTTGCACTCTTTGTTTCAGCTATAGATGGTCGCGAAGGGGGGAGAAAAATTCTATCAGATGAGTCAATAAGAACAATGATCTGCTGCGATGGGGGAAAACATGCTATCGGATGGGCTCGCGCCTCTCAAGGGAGCGATTGGGTTAGAACAGGGACATTAGCAGGGAGTAGCGCGTTGGTCAAAGTTCTGCAAAATGGTTATACCTGGATTTTTATTACCAATACAAGTTCATGGAAAGGGTCAAGGTTTACCAAATATATCGAAGGGATGTTGAAAAAAGCCTCCTCAGGTATAGAGTGGCCCCAAGAGAGGGACCTTTTCGTTCAAATCGAGAAGGCTATCGAGATCAATAATTCCAAAAAAGAGAATCGAGGAAATTAGAGTATGGAGAGAGGTAAAAGAAATAGGACGCTGACCCTCTCTAAGGAGGAGAGAATAGTATATGAAGGGAAGATTTTAAGACCTGAAGGTCAAAATTTAGCACTTGAGGAGATAATTGATAAAACTCTCTGCTGTAACCTTTTCAAAATCCTTGACACTCTTCCCAAAGAGTTTGCAGACTTAATCATTATTGATCCCCCTTATAATCTCGATAAAGATTTTAATGGTTTCCGATTTCGTGCTTCCGACCACTCCGAATACCTCGAATATCTACGCTCTTGGTTTCCAAAGGTGGTATCATGGTTAAAACCGAATGGCTCTCTCTACCTCTGCGGTGACTGGAGGTGCACAAGTTTGCTTCAGCAGGTCATGGAGGAGAATTTAATGGTATTGAACCGTATTACCTGGCAGAGGGAGAAAGGGAGAGGGGCTAAATCTAATTGGAAAAACGGGATGGAAGATATTTGGTTTGGGGTGCGGAATAAAAATGATTACTACTTCGATGTGGAAGCCGTAATGCAGAAACGAAAAGTGCTCGCCCCATATAGAAGAGACGGAGAGGCAAAAGGGTGGGAGGAGACCCCGTCTGGCAAATTTAGACTTACATACCCCTCAAATTTCTGGGATGATATAACCATCCCTTTCTGGTCTATGCCTGAAAACACAGATCACCCTACACAGAAACCTGAAAAACTAATAGCAAAACTTATTCTCGCCTCATCTCCTAAGGGTGGAGTGGTTCTCGACCCGTTTCTTGGCTCAGGAACTACCTCTGTGGTGGCCAAAAAGCTTGGTCGCCATTATGTCGGCATAGAGATGAATCCCGAATACTCACTTTGGGCAGAAAAAAGGTTAGACCTCGCCACCACCTCCCCAAAAATCCAAGGGTACGAAGAGGGACTCTTTTGGGAGAGAAATAGCGGTAAATGAGGGTGAAGGGGGAGAAATAAAAAAGACCAACAGTAATTTGTTAGTCTTTTTTTATAATATGGGAATGAGAATTACTCCTCTCCTACTACTTCGATATTGATGTTAGCTTTAATGTCTTTGTAGCATTTAACCACACCGCTATACATACCCACTTCCTGAAGCTTATCAGCATCATTGATGGTAATGTTTTTACGTTCAACCTCTATACCTTGAGCTGCAAGAGCTTCAGCTACCTGAATGTTATTCACAGAACCGAAAATCTTCCCTGTAGAGCTAACTTTGGTAACTACTTTAACTGTAGTTCCTTCAAGCTGAGCTGCTAAAGCTGTAGCTTCTTCGCGAATCTTAGCCTCTTTATGAGCCCTCTGTCTTAGGTTTTCAGCGTGAACTTTCTTTGCAGAAGGGGTAGCCATAATAGCTAATCCCTGAGGGATAAGATAATTGGTAGCATAGCCGTTTTTAACAACTACTAAATCATCCTTGTGCCCTAATTTATATACATCTTGTTTTAGTATAACTTCCATAATCTTCTTCTCCTATTTCAATAAGTCAGTAACATAAGGTAATAAAGCAAGATGTCTCGAGCGTTTAACAGCCTGAGCCACTTTTTTCTGGAATTTAAGAGAGGTACCTGTAAGACGACGAGGAAGGATTTTTCCCTGCTCATTAAGGAATCTCTTTAAAAATTCAGGATCTTTATAGTCAACATACTTAATACCGGTCTTTTTAAAACGGCAGTATTTTTTCTTCTTAACCTCAACTGTAGGAGGATTCAGATAACGAATTTCATTGTTTGATGCCATAATATACCTCCTTAGTTAGATGTGTTAGTTGCTTCTGCTGCAGCTTGTCTGTTTGCACGGCGACGCTCTGCATAAGCTAATGAGTGTTTGTCCATAGCAAAGGTGAGAAAACGAATAATCCTCTCATCTCTCTTGTAGTTCAATTCGAGTTTTTGAACAAACTGAGGATCAGCTTTAAACTCGATAAGGTAATAAAACCCTGTTGTCTTCTTTTGAATCGGGTATGCCAACTTCTTAAGTCCCCAATTCTCTTCATGTACTATCTCCCCACCTTCAGAGGTAATGAGAGTTCTGTACTTTTCTACCGCTTCCTTCATCTGGGCATCAGATAAAACGGGAGTTGCAATGAAAACGGTCTCGTACTGTTTTAACATTCTGATTTTAATTAAATTAGTAATAAATAAAGCCCTTTCGGAATTACCAAAAGGGCTGCAAATATAGCAATAATCTCTAAATCTGCAAAAAAACTATTTAACAGGTGCATTTTCTAATACACCTACCAAGAATTTCCACCATTTATCGACTGTCGGGATAAGGCATCTTTCATCTGGTGAGTGAGGTGAGCGAAGAGTAGGACCGCATGAAATCATATCCCAATTAGGATAGTTTCCTCCAAGTATTCCACACTCAAGACCTGCGTGAATCGCTTTAACAGCAGGCTCCACTCCAAACATCTCTTTATAAACACTCTTCATGGCAGTAAGGATAGGTGATTTCATATTAGGCTGCCACCCTGAATACCCCCCTGAAAGGGTAACTTTAGCCCCTGCAAGTTCAAAAACCGCGCGAATCGCTTCGCTAAGATCCTCCTTAGCAGAGTCAATAGAGCCTCTCATTAATGTTTTGATATAGATGGTTCCATTATCGCTTTTGAAAATAGCAAGATTGTTAGAGGTCTCCACAAGGTTCTCCATAGCGAGACTCATTCTATCAACACCATTTGGACACCCATAAACTGCTTTAACAGCACGTAAAGCCACATCACCGGCCATAACAGGAGCAGCGGCAGTAGGGTTCATCGCCATTTCGAGATTAGGATCAATGGGTTCATACTCATTCTTCGCATGTTTATAAAGTTCTTCAAACAATGCTTTTGCTTTTGCCACACTCTCCTTGGGGAGTGCAACCTTCGCTGAAGCCTCTCTGGGGATGGCATTTCTAAGGTTTCCACCCTCTACTGAGATCAATTTCCCTCCGAGGTCCCTTAAGAAAGGGAGGAGTGCCCTGACAAGTATCTTATTGGAGTTACCTCTCCCCTCATTGATTTCCATTCCTGAGTGCCCTCCGCGGAGCCCTTTCACACTTAATTCAAATGCTTCGAAATCGGCAGGCATTGGCTCCTGGGAATATTTAAATTCAGCGGTAACATCAAGACCACCTGCACATCCCACATAGAGTTCCCCTTCATCTTCTGAATCGAGGTTTATGAGAATATCCCCTTTTAGCACATTAGGGCGAAGTTCTCTTGCTCCTGTCATACCTGTCTCCTCATCTATAGTAAAGAGAGCCTCCACAGGACCATGAACCAAGTCAGT
>CAZXOP010000058.1:1229-11530 GCA_964642235.1 uncultured Muribaculaceae bacterium | reverse complement strand
AGGACAATTTACCCTCGAATGTAGTTATATAGGGTATGATCAGTTCAGCACTAAAATCACCTTTCCTGCCTCTTCAAACTCCTTTTTAACCATCCCACTCTCCCCCACCGCACTAGTTATAGATGGATCTGAGGTGATTGCAAGGGCAGAACAGAGCGATTCGAGAGCGCGTCTAATAGAGAAGATCTCCCCACAAGTTCTTAATATAGTCTCTGCCAACAGCATAGAGCACTCCCCTGACCTTACGGTAGCCAATGTCCTACAAAGAGTATCCGGGGTAACCCTCGAAAGAAACTCCTCAGGTGAAGCACAATATGCTGTACTTCGTGGAATGGATAAAAGGTACAATATCTCATTAGTCAATGGGGTAAAAATAGCAAGTCCCGACAATAAACAACGTTACATCCCTTTGGATATCTTCCCAAGTGAACTTCTCCAAAGACTAGAAGTAAGTAAAACCCGTACTGCCGATAAAGAGGGGGATGCCACTGGTGGTGCTGTCAATATGGTAATGAAAGATGCCCCCTCCTCATTTTCTCTTAATATCAATACCTCAATAGGATACAATGCTCTCTTCTTTGAAAGAGATTTTACGAAATTTGATCCTAACAGAATTATAAAAGTCGCCCCTTACGAACAATATGGTAAAGAGTATAGGGCAAGCATAGGGGATCTCGGAAATGGGGTCTCCCCCATTACAAAATCTAAATCCCTTCCAAATGGGGTCTTCGGAATCTCGGCAGGGGGAAGAGTACTGAAAAACAAATTAGGAATTTTAGTGGCAGCAAATGTTCAAAGTCGTAAAAAGGGGGCAAACAGCTCCTTCTACGAGGATGAGATGTTGCAGACTGAAAGGAGTGTAAGACTTACCTCATTCCATGAGAGATTATACTCTGAGGATGAATTAAAACTCGGTGTGCATGCAAAATTTGATTATGTATTCAACAAAAATCATCAGATAGAACTTTACAACGCCTATATATATAATAATAACCAACAAGTCAGGGAGTCAAATTCCACAAACTTAAAGCTACACTACGAACCTGAAAAGGGGAATGGGGATTACTCATATCAGACCCGTTTCAGAGTTGCCAGACAGCAGATTCTCACCTCTACCCTTATGGGAAATCATAATTTCACAAAAGCTTTTAATCTTGAATGGAAATTAGTCTATTCAGACGCACGTAACAATCGCCCTGATCAGACTTATATTAATATTGACAATCTCCGCACTAACTATATTGATAATATCTATGTCGATGCAGATGGTTCCCCACGAAGATGGGAGCATAATAAAGATAGTGATTACTCGGCTTTACTAAATCTAAATTATGACCTCGATTTAAAGAAAAAGGGGAAACTCTCTCTCCAGTGGGGAGGACTTTTTAAGGATAAAAAAAGAGATAACTTCTATGTAAGTTATACAATGAAACCCCTGGGAGGGAGTCAGAGACAAGGGGTGGATTATAATACGATAGATGAGATAAAGTGGACTCTTTATATGCCTTACGGAAGTGTGGGTCCTCTTAATTACAATGCAAATGAGATGATTATCGCCGCTTATGGTCAAGCTAAGTGGGAGTGGAATAAGTGGGAGGCTATCCTAGGTGTTAGGGGTGAATATACTGACCAAGGGTATCTTATGGTTTTCCCAAATGCAGGAGAAGACCCGAATGGAGGGCAGACCTATCTCGATATCTTACCGAATTTTAATCTCAAATACTCTTACCATAAAGATCATAATCTCCGATTGAGTTACTATCGCTCCATAAACAGACCGGGATTCTTCGAGATAGTCCCTTATCAGATGAAATATGAAGAGTATGATGAGTATGGGAACAAGAACCTTAAACGTGCTGTGATAGATAATATAGACCTCCGCTGGGAGTATTTTCCACGCTCCACAGAGCAGATTCTTGTCGGTGCTTTTTACAAAAGAATAGAGTCACCTATAGAGTATGCCTATCACTCTATCAATAACAGACAATTCGGATATATGCCTGTGAATCTTGGCAATGCAAATAATTTCGGAGTGGAAATAGACTTTATAAAGTATTTTAACTCTTTCGGAGTAAAAGGGAACTACACTTACACTAACTCGAAAATAGTTACCTCAAAAGCATACTATTCGAGAGATAATAACGGAAATATTCAACGTTCATTCCAAAATCAAGCCCGCCCATTGGTAGGACAGGCGGCACATGTTGCAAATATCTCCCTCCTCTACAAAAGCCCCCGTTACGGATGGGATGCACAGTTGGCAGCCTCATACACAGGAGATAGGATAGTTATTGCCTCTCACTATTTGGATTCTGATTATTGGCAGAAAGGGGGAGTACAGTTAGATGCCTCCGTGGAGAAGAAATTCGAGAATGGAATCTCTATTTTTGCGAAGGCAGGAAACCTCCTTAACACCCCACTTGTAGAGTATATAAAGACAACTAACGACTATAACTCCAACTTTCCATTACAGTCTAAAGAGTCCGGTATAACCTTAATCAGAAGGGATTTTTACCTCTCCACATTCCTTATAGGTGTGAAATATAAACTAAAATAAATAACAACAAAAAACCAACAAAAATGAAAGCACTAATTAAATTCATCACTTTGATTGCCATTATTTTTCCGGTAATCACCTCATGCGACAAGAAGAAACCCGAAGAGCCTAAAAAAGAGTACCCTGCAGGATCTATCGTTTGGAAAAAAGACTCCACAGTAATTCTTAAAGACCACTATATCGTACCAAAAGAGAAATCTCTCTATATAGAAGAGGGTGTTCAGGTTATTATGGCTGATACCATTATCAGACCCGAAATCATCGTTCTTGGTAATCTTTATTGTTATGGAACCAAGGAGAAACCTATTAAGTTCACAGTAGAACAGCAATACCGCACCGAAGCAAAGAGATTTGCAAGGTATTGGGGTGGTATTATCTGCGGATTCGACTCAAAGGAGGTATTGTTAACCAACACTATCATAGAGTACTCTGGTGCCCAAACCACCGAAAACTCCCCCTCTTTCCAATACAAACTCTTTAAGACCAAAACAGGGGAAGGGGTTCCTGCATTCCACTTCTGTAACACGGAAGGGGCATTTGTGGTAGAAAATTGCACTTTCAAGAACAATGCGGAAGACCATATATACATCACAGGAGGAAAATCTATTATCAAGAACAACCTCTTTATAGCCAACGGATTCGATGGTGGAGAGGCAATAAACTATAAATCGGGATGTCTTGCCGACATAGCCTTCAATACCATTTATGACGCTAATTCAAACGCCATTAAACTCTCTAATAACGGAGCATTAATTCCACAGGCTCATATTAAAGTTTATAACAATACCATCGTAAACTGCGGATGGAGAAGACCTAAAGTTAAGGGTGGTTCATTCTGGTTGGAAATCGGTGTATTTGCCGAACTTTACAATAACCTCACAGTAGATAGCCGTTGGGCAGTAAAAAGAGATGCTGCCAACCCTGAAGATAGTCGTTCTGTGATAACCCCTAACTACTTCTATGCCTCTACAGATTTGGGAGTTACTCAATATCAGGCAAATGAGAAAAACGGACAGTTAAAAGGGACAAACGATATAGTTTCAGCCTCTGCAGGTGATAAGAACCCTCTCTTTACAAACTTCACCCAACAAGCATCTGTAGATATTAATGCAGGAACTACCAAAAGTGGAAATATACCTCAACCATACAATAGCAGTTGGGATTTCTCTCTAAAATCAACTTCTCCAGCTGCAAAGGGGGGAATAACCACTTTCACAACTCATTTTGGGACACAGGCGATAACCATAGATAAAATTAGCTACACCTCCCCTGCTCCAGCCGGATATTTTGGAGCTTGTAAAGTGAAATAATTATCTTTGTAATAAAAAATGAGACTTAGAAAACTTATAATACTTTTAATCCTTCTCCCCGGACTCCTTACCACAGTTATCCGGGGACAGGATTTTAGTAATAGTTATAATATAATTATTGCTAATGACTTAGGTCGTAACGGTTATTTTGACCAAAAGCCAATAGCCAAGATGATGGGGATTTGGGCTGAAAAAGCAGATATAGAGTTTGTGGCAGCCCCCGGAGATGTTCACCATTTTAATGGGGTAAAGAGCGTAAGTGACCCATTATGGATGACAAATTATGAACTTATCTACTCTGACCCCTCCCTTATGTTAGATTGGTTCTCCACCTTAGGGAATCATGAATATAGAGGAAATACAACTGCTGTCCTGGATTATAGGGATGTAAGCCGCAGATGGATGATACCATCACGATATTACTCATTTGAGAGAGAGATAGATAAAGAGAATAGTGTTCTATTTCTCTTTACAGATACTACCCCTCTTATCAACAAATATCGTAGTGATAGCACTCACTATCCCGATGCTTGCAAACAAGACTATCATAAACAGTTAAACTATATCGATAGTGTTCTTACTCACTCTAAAGCTAAGTGGAAAATAGTTTTTGGACATCACCCTGTCTATGCAGAGACCAAAAAGAATGCTGACGAGCGTAAAGATATGCAGGAGCGTCTTGATCCCATTCTGAGAAGATATAATGTGGATTTCTACATAAACGGACATATTCATAATTTCCAGCATATAAAACTCCAAGACTCCCCTGTTCATTATTTTACAAATAGTTCTGCCTCTCTTTCACGCAATGTAAATAAAACCGAAGGGACTCAGTTTTGCAGCGGAGATTCAGGATTTGCCATCCTCTCCGTAAGTGGAGAAAAGCTCACAATCTATTTTATAAATAAGAAAGGGAATATAATCTACTCTTTCGAAAAGAGATAGTTTTACTCTTCCAATAAATTCCCGGTAAATGTGGCGACCTTTTCCTGAGCGAATTTAAGATCGATAGTCAGGGATTTACGATTAGAGCCGGGAGAATCGTACATAGGGTCAAGCATTATAGCCTCACAGATAGAGCGAAGTCCGCGTGCTCCAAGTTTATACTTAATCGCAGTGTCAACTATAAAGTCAAGGACATCCTCTTTTATGGTCAGTTTAATGCCATCCAATTCGAACATCCTTATATACTGCTTAATGAGAGCATTTTTAGGGTCTGTAAGTATTCTTCTTAATGCCGGTTTGTCAAGTGGACTAAGGTACGTAACCACAGGGAGTCTTCCGATTATTTCAGGGATTAATCCGTATGACCTAAGGTCTTGAGGGGCAATATATTTAAGGAGATTATCCTTATCTATCTTCTCAGTCTTCTTTTGAGCACCATAACCTACCACCTGTGTATTAAGACGTTGTGCTATTTTTCTATCAATCCCTTCGAAGGCACCTCCGCAGATAAAGAGGATATTTTTCGTATCGAGAGCAATAAACTCCTGCTCAGGGTGTTTTCTCCCCCCCTTAGGTGGAACATTTACCACACTCCCTTCGAGGAGCTTTAGCATTGCCTGTTGCACCCCCTCTCCGGAGACATCTCTTGTTATGGAGGGGTTATCGCTCTTACGGGCAATTTTATCTATCTCATCTATAAAGACAATACCTCTCTTCGCCCTCTCTACATCGAAATTAGCCTCCTGGAGGAGTCGGGTCAGAATACTCTCTACATCTTCCCCCACATAACCTGCTTCTGTTAGGACTGTTGCATCAACTATCGTGAAAGGGAGATTCAGCATCTTGGCTATACTCTTGGCAAGAAGAGTCTTTCCTGTCCCTGTAGCTCCGACTAAGAGAATATTAGACTTCTCGATATCGGTATCCAAATCTGGGTTTTCGGCATTATCTATATGATTATTTATCCTTTTGTAATGATTATAGACTGCCACAGCAAGAAATTTCTTGGCATCATCTTGACCTATAACATATTGATCCAAATAAGCAGTTATCTGCTTAGGGGTCATTAGGAACTCCTCTTTCTTACTTACACTCTTGTTTTTATTGTTTTTCTCCTGCCCCCCGTATATGCTGTTGAAATAGTCTGAGATCTGCATTCCGCAGTCATAACAGAGTACCGACCCCTTATACCCCTTTTGGATAAGGGTATTGGACTCATTGCAAATTCTGCCACATATAGTACACCGCTTCTCCTTAACAGTAGTCATTGTTATTTTTTTCGAGTCAAAATATTATCTATCATACCATATTCAACTGCCTCTGCAGAGGTCATCCAATAGTCACGGTCTGCATCCTTCTCTATCTGTTCAGTGGTTTTTCCTGTGTGATTAGAGAGTATCTGATAGAGTTCAGCTTTTAGTTTCTTTATCTCTTTTGCTGCTATCTCAATATCGGAAGCCTGTCCTTCGGCTCCACCCATAGGCTGATGAATAAGGACACGAGAGTGAGGGAGAGCCACACGTTTCCCTTTTTCTCCTGCTGTAAGTAAGATGGCTGCCATAGATGCTGCCATACCTGCACAGACAGTGGCGACATCGGGGGTAATTAATTGCATGGTATCATATATGCCTAACCCGGCATAGACCATCCCACCGGGGGAATTTATATAAAGCTGAATATCGGCAGTCGGATTAGTTGACTCAAGAAAAAGAAGTTGTGCTTGAATAATGTTTGCCACATCATTATCAATCGGAACACCGAGGAAAATAATCCTATCCATCATTAATCGGGAAAAGACATCCATGCTTGCAATATTAAGCTGACGCTCTTCAATAATGGTAGGGTTAATATATCCGGCAGTAACAGATTTATACTTGTCGAGAGTAGTACTGCTTACCCCAAGATGCCCCTTTGCATATTTTTCAAATTCTGTTGCCATAACTATTCATTCATTTTACGAAGTTTGTCTATAGATGTTTTTTTACTGTCAAGTGTTATTACAGAACGAACATAAGCTATTACCACATCATCTTCCACCTTTTCATAGATTCTACGCCCTTGCTTCTCATCTTTTAAGAGATTCTGAGCAAATGCATCGAGATGTTCTGCGGGAACATTAGGAAGACCATACATAGCAAACTGATATTGAGCCAATTTACGTGCCTGATCCATAATAGCCTCTTTGGTTATTTCAAGTTTCTGCTCTTTTCTTATATACTGAGAGATGGTCTGCCAACGGAAATCTTTTAAGAAGAGTTGGAAATCTTTCTCTATCTCCTCCATTGAGAACTTCCCTTCGTTAGAGACAAATAGCCATCTCTTTAAGAACTCCTCAGGGAGTTTAATATCTGTCTTATTCATAAGATATTCACGGGCATCTAACATAAAACGGTAATCGCTCTCCTGCTGGAACTCCTCGCTCATTCTCTCTGCAAGTTTGGCATCAAACTCCTCTTCGCTCTTAACTGTATCCGGTCCGAAAAGCTGTGTATAAAGTTCTTCCCCTGGTACAGCATCCACATAATTTTTAACCTCTTTAACAGTAAAATCCCAAATAGGATTCATCCCTTCGAGTTCCTCTTTTTTAACTTTTAACATAGCTGCACGATCTGCCTCATTAGGGAAGACCTCCACCACATTTATTTGGAAAGAGTCACCTGCTTTTTTCCCAAGAAACAATCCTTTTGCTGCCTCATCCTTAATCGATTTAAGAGAGACATAACTTGCCTCTACCCTGTTTTCTCCCTGTACGAAGTCCCCGACTATGAAATCCTCCTCCTTAGCTACTTCGCAGTTTTCAAGTTTAGCATATTGCTTTAGGATATTCTCCTTATACTCTTTCTTCTCTTTTGCTGTAAGTGAAACCTCGTGGTATGGAATTTTATCTTCTGCAGTAAGGGTAAATTCTACTTTCGGAGCTAATGCAATATCGAAAACAAACTCAAAGTTCTCCCCTACTTTCCACTCGTTTTTGCTCTCTTTCTCCTCATTTGGAAGGGGCTCGCCTAAAACAGAAAGGTTATTATTCTGTATGTAATTATTAAGAGTTTCTGAGACGAGTGAATTGATTGATTCCACAAGTGCCGACTGTCCGTGTAATTTTTCGATAAGAGAGATAGGAGCCATTCCTCTTCTAAATCCCTTTATATCAGCCTCTCTACGAAACTTGTTTAACTCTTTCTTAACTTTGTCAGCATAATCCTCTTTGGCAAAATTCATTGATACCTGAATCATCAGGTCGTCTTTTTTAATCTCTTGAATATTCATATTTATTAACGATAAAATTGATTCTATAAAATAGGGGTGCAAAAGTACATAAAAATATGGATTTAACAAAGTTAAAGTTTTTTGTTAATTTTGTCGATTATAAAAACAATAAAAATCACATAAAGTTATGAGAAAGAAAATAGTAGCAGGAAATTGGAAAATGAATACCGATATTTGCGAAGGCAAGGAGTTGGTAAAAGGGATTATTGAGATGTCGGGAAACCTCCCTTCGAATATTAAACTTATAGTAGCCCCACCATTCACACATCTCTGCTCCGTAGGGAAATTATTGGAGGGGACTCCTATTGCATTGGGGGCTCAAAACTGTGCAGACCACTCTAAGGGTGCCTATACAGGGGAGGTTTCTGCCTCTATGCTTAAATCGGTGCATTGTTCTTATGTAATCCTCGGTCACTCGGAGAGAAGAGAGTATTATGGGGAGACCTCGGCGAAACTTGTGGAGAAGATTAAACTTGCTTTGGAAGAGGGAATAGCCCCTATTTTCTGTATTGGGGAGAGACTTGAAGAGAGAGAAGCAGGGAACCATTTCGAGGTAGTTCGTAAACAGATAGAAGAGGTGCTCTATGTTTTAACCCCTGAGCAGATGGCAAATATCGTTATAGCTTATGAACCTGTTTGGGCAATCGGGACAGGAAAAACTGCAAGTAGTGAGCAGGCACAAGAGATTCACGAGTATGTACGCAAAGTGGTAGCTGCTAAGTTTGGTAAATTAGCTGAAGAGATTTCGATTCTCTATGGCGGAAGTTGTAAACCATCTAATGCAAAAGAGTTATTTGCATGCAAAGATATTGACGGCGGTCTTATCGGCGGTGCTGCACTTAAAGCAGAAGATTTCATAGGTATAGCTCTCTCGTTCTAAAATGTATATTGAAGTTTTAATAGAGGTAAGACCCTTTTCGGAAGAGAATGTGGATATTGTTATAGCGGAACTTGAGGAGTGTGCAGGGGCGAAAGAGGGTGTAACAGGTTTTGAAAGCTATGTCAGCGAAGAACCATTCCTGAAAGCTTATATACCGCAGGAGGATTTTTCGGAGCAGAATCTTAAAACTGTGCTGAGTGCATTTGACACTCTTACCGAGGATTCTGAAGAGGGGGATATTGCCTTAAGGTATTCATTGGAATATATTCATGAAAAGAATTGGAATGCAGTGTGGGAGGAGTCTTTCGAGCCGGTGGTAATTGGGGGGCTCTGCACCATAAAAGCGCGTTTCCATAAAGGATTGGCTCGCACAAAATATACTATTGTTATTGATCCTAAGATGGCTTTCGGGACGGGGCATCATCAAACTACTTCACTTATGGTGGAGGCTCTGCTTCGGGAGAATGGGAATATGCCCCCGATTTTGGATGAAACCGAGAGCTCAGGCTCCATTTCGGAACCTTTAAAAGGTAGGAAAAAAGTTGGCAAAATAGGGGGGAAACAGCTCCTCGATATGGGGTGTGGGACAGGGATACTCTCCATCTTGGCCGCTAAAATGAAGGCAAAAAATCCCGTTCATGCCATCGATATAGACCATATCGCAGTCCAATCCTCCCTTGAAAATGCTTATGTGAACCGCGTACATGATAAAGTTCATACCCTTTGTGGAGATGCCTCATTGATTCAGGCAGGGAAATACGATATAATTTTGGCTAATATTAATAGAAATATTCTTCTGCAAGATATATCGACATATTCTCGTGGGCTCTCTGCTGATGGGATGCTCTTTATAAGTGGGTTTTATAAAAGCGATATTCATCTCCTTGTTACCGAGGGGGAGAGACATTCATTAAAGTTTGCAGGTTCGTTGGATAAGGAAGAGTGGGCAATGGTGAAGTTTAAAAAAATCGTTTTGTAGAAAAATTTGCACATTAAGAAAAACTCCTTACATTTGCACGCCCAAAAATATTACCGGCGGTGTAAAACAGCTTTAGGGCGGATGATTTACGGAGCCAAGTAGTGTAATATTGAGGGCTTAGTTCTAAATAGCCACTGTAAATGTGGCATTTGCGGGCGTGTTGAAATTGGTAGACAATCCAGACTTAGGATCTGGTGCCGAGAGGCGTGGGGGTTCGAGTCCCTTCGCCCGCACAAAAAAAGAGGCAGACTATTTAGTCGCCTCTTTTTGCATTTAGATTAGTCAGCGAAATTTTATTCGTGATTATTAGTGTATTTGGTGATAATCAAATTACGTAGTTTGATAAACATCTCATTTACTTCG
>CAZXOP010000058.1:0-1219 GCA_964642235.1 uncultured Muribaculaceae bacterium | reverse complement strand
CCGCCTCTTTTTTTAACACCAATAAAGCCCGCAAAAGCAATCGCTAATAATGAGCATGAACCATTAAAATTTTGATATGCAATAAAAAGAGTTTATTTTTACATTCGCCTTTCAAGAACTCATATACAACAGATATTAGCCACTAGCAATGATAAGAAAAAATAAATCATCTGAGGAGGAAATTTTATTAGCCTTATCTAAGGGGGACGAAGGGGCGTTCGAAACATTGTTTCTTCGCTATCAACCTCAGTTGGTGTATTTTATTTCGGGTTTTGTTAAAAATAGTGAACTTTCACGTGATATGGCACAAGATATTTTTTTGACAATATGGGATAAAAAAGAGAAATACTCCACTATCCAATCATTCAAATCTTATCTATTTAAAATGGCTAAAAACACCATTTTCAATTATTATGATCATTCACTGGTAAAGGGAAAATATGTAACTGAACAGCTTATAAAACCAAATATAGGAGAAGATACGGAGGAGGCTTTTTTTCTTCGACAATTACAAGAGAATATTGATAGTGCCATAAAAAAGATGTCGCCACAACGCCAAAAGGTCTTTACCATGAGTCGAATATATGGTTGGACTAATAGCCAAATCGCAGATGAGTTAAATATATCTAAAAGAACTGTCGAGAATCATTTAACGGCTGCCCTATCTGAAGTAAGGAAAACATTAACACTGTTAATAATGATTATGTTGAGTATATGACTTATGAATTGTGTGTTATTGTCTCATATACTCACACACTATGACAGAGATAGATATTATGAACAAGAAAAATATAAATAAAATAATAAGAACCTATTTTACATCAAATTTTTCAGAACCAACACAAATGTTATTTCGCCAATGGTTCAGAGCTAATGAAAATATCGATGAAAAAGAGGAGGTAATGTGTGCGTTGTGGAACGAAATAGACTCATCCATTCTCCACGCTAATTCTAACGATTGGGATAGAATAGAGAGAAAAATGTATAAAACCAAAACGGATAGACGAAAAAAGGTACTTCGCACCTTTGGGTATGCGGCAGCCGCTGCACTCATAATAAGTTTCAGCGTATTGGGAACTTATTATTTTACCTCTAAAAAATCCGAAGAATACATACAAATCTCTGTATTATATGGTGATAGCAAAGAGGTTATTCTTTCAGACGGCACACAGGTCGCCATCAATGCAGGGTCTATACTAATTTATCCTAAGAAGTTCAC
>CAZXOP010000057.1:0-11737 GCA_964642235.1 uncultured Muribaculaceae bacterium | reverse complement strand
ACTTTCATCTTCTTATAAAGCCCCCTCTCTTCAGGTAGATATCCGATATAAGCGATATCATCCTGTTGAATAGGTTTCCCCTTAAAGAGTACTTCACCTGAATCGGGTGTGGTTATCTGATTTATAATTCTGATTAAAGTCGTCTTACCTGCACCGTTGGGACCAAGTAAGCCAAAAATTTCACCTTTTGAGACGTCAATAGAGACCGATGTCAAAGCATAAAAGTCTCCAAACTTTTTTACAACGTCTTTACAAGAAATAATATTCATTTTGTATCTTTGAGTTTTGAAAGGCGAAATTACAATAATTCTCAAATAAACAGATACCTAAACTTGGAATTAAACAATATTTTAATATATCTATCAGTATGATTAATCATTTTCTTTCATTTATAGAGCGTTCTATGCGCAATGGCTGGGACACTCCGGCTCTTACCAATTATGGTGGAGCCACTACTACTTACGGAAAAATTGCCGAGGGAATCTTTAAGTATCACATTCTGTTTGAGCATATTGGGTTAAAAAAGGGGGAGAAAGTGGCCATCTGTGCGAAGAATAGTGCAGAGTGGGGGGTAGCGTTCCTCGCTGTCACCTCATTTGAGGCTGTCGCCGTTCCTCTTCTTAACGATTTCCACCCCGACAGCATTCAGCACCTTACAGAGCATTCGGAGAGCGTTATTCTATTTGCCGACGATGATATCTGGAATAAACTTAATTTTAAAAATTTTAATTTACTTAAAGTAGCTATTTCTCTCTCTGACAAGAGTATTCTTGCCTCAAAGATAAAAGGGATAGACGAGGTCAATAGAAATTTAGACAATCTATTCAATGAGAAATATCCAAAAGGGTTCTCCATTAAGAATGTCGTTTTCCCTACTGATAACTTTGAAGATCTTGCACTAATTAACTACACCTCAGGGACTACATCCGCTCCTAAGGGGGTAATGCTTACATATCATAATATCAGCTCGAATATTGAGTTTGGTCAATGGGGAATCCCCAATAAGCCGGGCGAGACTATTGTCTCTATGCTCCCCCTTGCCCATATGTACGGATTGGCTTTTGAGTTTCTATATCAGTTAGCAGGTGGGTGTCATGTCTTTTTCCTTGGGAAACTCCCCTCACCTAAGATATTGCTTGCTGCTCTTGCGGAGGTTAAACCATATATGATGGTCACTGTACCACTTGTGGTCGAAAAGATATTTAGAGGGACAGTAATCCCTACCATCCAAAAGGCCTCTATTAAGTTTATGCTTAAAATTCCCGGAATAAGCTCCCTCATTAAGATGAAGATTAGGAGTAAAATTATCGCTGTATTCGGTGGAAAGCTTAGGATAATAATCATAGGGGGTGCTGCAATAAATAAGGAGGTTGAAGATGTTATGAAAGAGATACATCTCCCTTATACAGTAGGTTACGGAATGACCGAATGTGCCCCTATTCTCGGATATGAAGATTGGAGGAGATTTAAGAAAGGATCTTGCG
The DNA here is from genome assembly GCA_964642235.1 of uncultured Muribaculaceae bacterium. GTDB lineage: Bacteria > Bacteroidota > Bacteroidia > Bacteroidales > UBA932 > CAYSND01. The sequence continues at coordinate 10,253 of CAZXOP010000057.1, read as the reverse complement.
GGAAGATTGTTCACAGAATGGAGGTTAGAATCGACTCTGAAGACCAAAATAATGTTGTTGGGGAGATTCAGGTCAGAGGGGAGAATGTAATGTTAGGGGATTATAAGAATGAAGAGGCCACAAAGGCAGCTTGTACTGAGGACGGATGGATGAGAACAGGGGATTTGGGGATAGTGGATCCGAAAGGAAATATCTTTATCAGGGGACGCAGTAAAAACCTTATACTCGGCTCTAATGGGCAAAACATTTACCCCGAGGAGATAGAGGATAAACTTAATAGCCAACCATATATTGTAGAGTCAATAGTGGTCGAAAGAGATAAGAAGATAGTGGCTCTCGTCTTCCCCGACTTAGATAGGGTTTCCCAAGAGTCTTTAGATGATATGAATCTTGCACAGGTAATGGAGGAGAATCGTCTGAAATTAAACCTTCTTCTCCCCAATTACAGCAAGATTTCCAAAATAGAGGTCAAGAAAGAGGCTTTTGAAAAGACCCCTAAACGGAGTATTAAAAGATTCCTTTATAAATAACCCCCTATCTTCGTTGGTAAGGTTTTAACCTCTCACCCTGCAAACGAGGGAGTACACCGCTATTTACAAGTGTATCAATCGAAAACTCCTCCCTTGTAAGGAGTCTTCTTATCCTTTCAATCCCCTTTGCAGCATAAGGTCCAATATAAGGGTGGGCCACCAATGAGTCATAAGGGAGCGTATAAAGGTCAATCCTTTTAATGAGCAATGAGTCAATATAAACCCTCTCCACAAAACCTTCAAACTTCGTGGAATCTATCCCTTTAATATCGAGTAACTGCTCCACAGAGGCATAGGAGCCCCCTAACTTCTCTCGGAACTCCATAATTCTTTTTGCATAATAAGGCCCAATACCTCTCAAGGAGACCAATGCAGCACTATCCGCAGCATTGAGTTCTATTGGAACCTCCCACCAAGGGAGCACCTGTTCCCTCTTCGAGGAGTTGTTTTTCCCCTTTTTCTTCCCCTCCTGCAAAGAGTTCCCTTGCACAGAAGCAGGTTCCGAGGAGTTGCCTCCATTTGAGAGCAGAGGTTCACCATAAGCAGCTACACTCAAAGCAGCAGCATTGACCCTCCTTTTTTCTACGATCTTAAAAGCAAAAAATAAAAATTGTATAAACAGCAGTATGAAAACGAGAATAATAATCCCTGTTGCTGTTCGGCTATGTGTTTTCTCTTTTTCCCACATAATCTCTCCCCTCCACGATTAAAACTATTTCGCCTTTCGGCTCATTTAATGAATACCAATCAAAAAGTTGTTTGAGAGTGCCTCGACGCGTCTCCTCAAACTTTTTACTTATCTCCCTTGAAACGGAAGCCCGTCGCTCCTCTCCGAAAAAGAGCATCATCTGCTCTATTGTCTTAACCAAACGAAAAGGAGATTCATAGAAAATCATTGTCCTTCCCTCCTCGGAAAGGGTCCTGAAAAGTGTCTGCCTCCCCTTTTTTATTGGGAGGAAACCCTCAAAGACGAACCTGTCGCATGGGAACCCGGAGGAGACAAGTGCAGGTACAAAGGCAGTTGCCCCCGGAAGGGTCTCTACCTCCACACCGTTCTCAATACAAGTGCGGACCAATAAGAAACCGGGGTCTGAAATTCCCGGAGTCCCTGCATCCGAAATCAGGGCAGCACTCTGCCCGGAAAGAAGCCTCTCGCTAATAGCAGAGACGCTCTTATGCTCATTGAACTTATGATGTGAAATACAATGTGTCGAGATATCGTACTTTTTCAAAAGGACCGAACTCGTACGGGTATCCTCTGCAAAAATCACATCCACCTCCTTCAAAACCCTAATGGCTCTCAAAGTTATATCTTCAAGATTACCTATTGGTGTCGGTACTATAAAAAGCTTTCCCATCTTAATCCCTACATTTTCTTCTGATTATCATATAAAATCTGTAAACCATCTCCGATTTTTCATCCCAATGGGGGAAAGCAGCACGCAGATAATTTACAATCTCATTTAGAGAGTTATATTCATTAACCCTCTCCATCGTGAGATCAAACTGCTCCTCATCATAAGAGAAGAGCTCCCTTATAAATAGAAACCTATCATTCAAGGGCATAGCTTTCTCAATTATATCGACAGCCGGTCCGGGGATATCAATCATCCAGTCCGGATCCTTTTTTTCGTTATACTCTGAGAAGATACTTTTACCCGACTCAAAAAGATCACCCAAAACAGCCTTCTCCTTTTTTGGGGACTTGGTCTCTTTTACAATAAAGAAAGGTTCGTCATCCAAAGTAATCTCCACCTGTCTAGGAGGCTCGGGAAGTGGCTCAGTATATAATTCTATCAAGGGTTCATTTTGTAGTGTTGGAGTGCTCTCTCTCTCCTCAAGTGGGTGGTAACTCTGTACCAAACCCTTCTCCACTTTTTCGGAAAGCTCCGCAATGCTCCGTTTTAATCCCTCTATCTCCTCTCTTTGGGACAAAAGCTCTCTCTCTAACAAAGCAGTCAATCTCTCCATTGTCTCTTTTATTTCCGAAATTCTATTTTCCATAGATGATTTTATTAATAAATTAGTAACTTTGTAAACCAAAACTTCTTCATACAAAAATAGAGAAATGTTTTTAGAAAACGCAAAAAAATCGGGTTGGATTGAGGTCATTTGTGGCTCAATGTTTTCGGGTAAGACAGAGGAGCTTATCAGACGACTACGCAGGGCACAGTTTGCCAATCTTAAAGTGGAAATATTTAAACCGATTATAGATGTAAGATACTCGGAAGAGGAGGTGGTCTCACACAATTCAAATAGTATCATCTCCACCCCTGTCGATTCATCAAGTAATATTCTCCTCCTAACGGGTGATGTAGATGTAGTAGGAATAGATGAAGCCCAATTTTTTGATGAAAATATAGTCGATGTCTGCCAGCAACTTGCAAATCAAGGCATTAGAGTAATAGTAGCAGGTCTTGATATGGATTATCTCGGGAAACCTTTTGGCCCTATGCCTGCCCTTATGGCCGTCGCCGAACATTTAGATAAAGTCCATGCAATATGTGTCAGATGCGGAGATCCTGCCCAACACTCACACAGGCTTTCAAAAAACAATAGATTAGTGGTTTTAGGAGAGAAAGATAGTTACGAACCTCTCTGCAGACACTGCTTTAATCAGGTATTAAAAGAGGAGGAGTTATAGATCTCCCTTTTTAGTTACCAATATCTTATCAATTCTCGCTCCGTCCATATCTACCACTTCGAATATAAATGAGTGCCACTCAACGGTCTCACCTACTTGTGGTATATGCTCCATAAGTTCAAGAATAAGCCCCCCTATGGTATTGAAATCGTATTCACTATACAAATCCTCTTCTTCGAAATGCTCTAAGAAGTCATAAAATGGGGTCTGTCCATCCACGAGCCACCCTCCATTATCTTTTCTCTCCACGATATCAGGCTCCTCCTCAGGATCATCTATTGCCCCGATAAGTCCTTCGAGTATATCCTTATGGGTAACTATCCCCTGAAATACTCCAAACTCATCGCAAATAAGCCCATAACCTATCTGCTTTTTCCTCATCTGTTCGAGCACCTTATAAACATCCATATATTCGTGGAAATAATGAGCAGGAGTAATAATTTGCGAGATATGAAAATCCTCGCTCTCTAATTTGCCGAAAAGATCTTTAAGGAAGACCACCCCTATAATCTCATCTAAGCTCCCTGCTCCCACGGGGTAAACCTCATAAAGGTTCTCTTTTACTATCTCATTGACCTTCTCATTGCTCATATCTTTATCAATCCACACCACATCCCCTCTATTGGTCATGATAGACTCAATTTTCATGTCTCCAAGGACGAATACCCTCTCAACAATATCCTGCTCCACCTCTTGAACAGAACCATCCTCGGTCCCCTCTGCTATGATTGATTTTATCTCCTCCTCAGTTACCTTTGCCTCCTGATTGTTCACATTAAAGAGTTTCAAAATCCCCCTTGTGGTCTTGGAGAGGATCCAAACAAATGGGGAGGCAATCCATGACAATAGGATCATTGGTTTAGAGACCACTTTTCCGATCTTCTCTGCTGCACTCATCCCTATCCTCTTAGGAACAAGTTCTCCGAAGACAATGGAGACAAATGTCACCGTAATAACAATAATTGTCTGGGCTAAAGGGTGGGCAACGGATTGTTTTACCCCCCAATTTTGCAAAATTGCCGAGAAGTCATCTGAAAGTGCCGCTCCGGAATACAATCCGGTAAGAATCCCGATTAAAGTAATCCCAATCTGAACTGTGGATAGAAATTTATCCGGTTTCTCGATTAGTCTAAGGGCAGATTTTGCAGTTCCACTCCCTTTCTTGGCATCGAGGGTAAGTGATGATTTTCTTGCACTGATAAGAGCTATTTCACTCATTGAGAAAAGCCCGTTCAGAAATATTAGAAAAATAATTATTAATATATCCATGATTGCATTGTAACTGCAAATTTATACATTTTTCTCTCGGGATTGCAAATATGTTTGAAGAATGACTGAAAGTATTATAAGAAAGAGCCCTAAATAGAAGTAAATAGAGAGCTCACGAGCCTCTCCAAAGAAGATAAAAGCTATTATTATGCTATAAATAGGTTCGAAGTTAAATGTCAGATTAACAGTAAAGGCTCTAATTTGTTTTAATACTTGTATTTGGAAGATAAAAGGGATGACTGTACATAATGAGGCGAGGATTATCAGTGATGTAACATCAATCCAATTTACCGAGAACTTTACTACCGGAGCAAACTGCATGTAGAGTGGGATAAGGGCTAAAAGGGTTATACTCCCCCCTACCATTTCATAGAAAAAGAGATTTGTGGGGGAGCAGGTATTCCCGAACTTTTTGTTATAAACCCCGAAAACTGCCGCAAGTGCTGCCGATGCCGTCCCCATCATTATTCCGACCCTGTATTGTGTGTCAAAAGAGAAGATAAGGAGGATCCCTGCTACCACTATGAGACTCAAGAAGAGCTCCGTCCAAGAGAACTTCCTCCGCATAATCAGAGGCTCTAAGAGTGCTGTGAAGAACCCCACAAGGGAGAAACAGACCACTCCAACTGATATATTGGACTTTATTATGCTTCCGTAAAAGAGTACCCAGTGGATAGCAATTACGGAGCCCATTAAAAGGAGTTTAGTTAAATCTTTTCTTGAAACTGATTCAAATTTCTTTTTAACCGCCAATATTAAAAAAAGCACCAAAGAGGTAAGAAGCACCCTATAAAGAACCAATACGAACTCATCAAGCTGGATAATCTTCCCGAATACACCCGTAAATCCCGCCAAGAAGACCGCTATATGGAGTTTTATAAATGCTTTTTTCATCAGCGACAAAAATAGATTGTTTTTTGTTATAAATTACATTGTAGTAGGGTAAATTTTGAATTGAGATAAAAAATAACGAGATAAGTAATATCTTTGTGAGAGTATTTTTTAACTAATAAAAACAGACAGAGAAATTGATATGATAAAGTATTTTAACGAAGCGGATATTGCAGTTACGATATGCGATAAAGAGGGGACAATAATAGAGATGAACCAGCAGTCGCGTAAGGTAAATTTGAAGCCCGGTCAGGAGTTAATTGGGTCAAATGTATTGGATTGTCATCCCGAACCTGCTAAGAGCATGTTAGAGGGGATGATGAAAAACGAGCTGAAAAATGTATATACCATTGAAAAGAATGGGCAGAAAAAACTTATATATCAAGTCCCCTGGTACGAAGAGGGGGAATATATGGGTTTCATCGAGTTATCCATGGTAATCCCTTTCGAAATGCCTCATAAAATCAGAAAGCCGAAGGGGGAGTAGCCCCATTATAATTTTGGCTTCTCTGCGTGATAATCACCATAATTATCACAGGCGCCACGTGGATGTTTAGCTTCTGCAGCAAGTTCTTTGTCTGTAAAGGTTATAAACGCAGAAGCCATTATTTCATTGGCTCTCTTGTTAGCTCTAAGTGTTGCCTGCTCACGACTCCAATCTCTTTTATCGCAAACTGCTCCCCAGAAGGAGTCCCCTTTATAATATTGTGTAAGTCCCCAGCACCTGCTGAAAGAATTGCGTAAACCAACTGCATATTTAATCATAAGTTGTCCTTTTAGATTCTTATTACGAGTCGATTTAATGGCTTGCTCCAATGAGTACATCTCTCTTGCAAACTCATACTTAAAATTTATACCTATTGAACTCTTTTGTGGTTCTACGGAGAAAGGGTCGAACTGCATTGTCGTATTCAGGTGATACACAAACGATGGGTCAACAGACCCTAAATAATGCACAGCCTCTTTATAACGCATCTGCCTAAGGCATTGAGTACCAATAATGTCATTCAAATAATCTGACCCCACATATCCTCGGGCATTCAGGAACTTGTCAAACTCAGATTGTGGCTGAGTTACCCTATGCCAATATGCCATAATCCTATTTATTCCTATACTGTCTGCTAACTCAAAGAAGTGATTAGAATAATCATAACTATTATCCAGCTCCTTATCATACCTATACTCTTTAATCGTCATTAAGAGATCTTGACTGCTGTTGTAATCATAATCCTTAAAGCAGTTTACAATATTAATCAACCTATTATCAGCCATATTGGTTAACTGCAATGCTCGGGTATAGTCCCCTGCTTTTATCATTCGTGGAGCCACCTCTGATAAAATAATTCGACGCATCATATCATTCCAATAATAATAACTTACACCTATACGAATGGAGTTTAACTCTGAAGTCTCTCTTCTGACCTCCTCTGTGATATTGTTGACTATTTTATTATCTAACCATTTAAGTTGGCCAAAAAGACATTGCTCATAACTACTATCATAATTCGATAACTTTGCATCTAAATATATGCGCATAACCTTTATTGACTCCTTGATGAAATGGGTACCCGAAGCCCTCTCTGCCTCCGCAAGTATTTTCGAGGATCGAACACTTTGACCTTGCAAGTCAGCGATAAATGCAGCAGTATAGAGCCACATTGCCTTATTGGAGACTCTACTATCCTTGGCTATTTTTAGTGCTAAATCTAATAATTGTCGATGCTCGTCTCCTATGTTGGTTTGATCTTCCTCATTATTATATTCAGCATAAGGCTCCGCCTTTCGAATAAACGACTGTAATGCTTTAGGTAGCGACAAACTATTGGGACACTTTTTGGAAACAATTTCAATTGCCTCAACAGTAGTTAGTTCGCTACCATTCTTTTTAGCACAAAAGAACATTGATTCAATATCCCCCACCTCTGCAAAATATGCAATGGCTTTCTCATGGTGGTTCAAGCGAGACTCCGCACCGGCAATATAGGGGTGGATGAATTGTCGCATCAAATCATTCTTCGGCAAGTGCAAAAGAGACTCCTCCCATATTGAAATACACTCTGCGTAACGTCCCAGCGTGAACAAAGCACGAACGGCTTGCAATAAATATCGAGTATGTAACCGACCCTCCTTCTTAGCTAAAGCCCTCTCTGCAACCTCCTCAAGTGTCATACTTCCGGGGGTTTTCATAGTTGGATAGTACCAACGAGAGTTCCTCTTCTCCCTAATAGACTCATTGATCTTGGCAAGGAGTAGAAAATCGCATATCTCATTATCACGACTTTTAATCCATTGTGCAAATTTATTAGAACCGGAGTACTTTTTTGATGAATAGAATAGTTCATACTCCTCCAACGGCATCCTATATACTATATCATAAATATCATTTTGAGGAATAGAAGTCGAGGTAATGCGTTGCCAATCTTTGCAGTTGCGGTTTATATTAAACGAAGTAATATCATTCGGGCCATTTTCCGACATGGTGCCATCATACACTCTATACATAAAGTACCCTTTGGGGTGATACCATCCGCTCCAACATCCCAATACTTTTGTGGGGATACAATAGAGTAATAAACTAATTAATAGCGTATATTTTAGATATCTCATTTCCTATATAATTATTAAGTTGTCTATTGTCTAAATGATAAATAATAGTGCTACGATAAGGTTTGCCCAGATTCTTCTCTACCAACGACTTAACCGCTAATATTTCTTCTATGCCTGGACGCTCATGACGGAGGGTTTCATCTCCCCCAAGCTGAACATCGTCAGGATTAGTCACTATTGCAGTAAAATTTCCGTTTTGGAATTTTACTCCCCATCCAAATGTTGGGTAAGCATAGTCAAGCGGTATCTCATAATGACGCCCCTTTAGATAGGGCTTTACATCTTTAATGTCTAGGATAGAGTTCTTCGTTTTAGGATCTTTTAATGTTCCGGTATTATACAACATCAACACCCCTCTATCAACAGGTGGTGCCGACTCTGAAAGTTGATGTAGCCTGATGGTACAACTCAATGCTATGTTTTTGGTATGTAGTGTATTCGCCGCCAATTTACATAGTTCCATATAACTAATACGAGTCGTCTTCGTCCAATCGCAGTCGAATTGAATTTCTCGAATAGTTCCACATTCGTTATACGAGGAGATGGCCAATAATCTTTCTACAATCAATTCTGCAAATACCGCCTCTCTGCTTTTCATGGCTATCAATGCGTCATTGGTGATATAAACAGTAGGCACAACCTCTATCCCCGCAGGAATTTTACTATTAAAACGAGTAGTCGCAATAGGGAAAACATCCCTTTTTCCGGTCTCATAATTCTGTTCTATCGCAACATCAAACATTCGTATGTAGATACGACCAATTTGGTGGCTCCGTAAGAAACTTAACTCTGCACTATCCGGTGCGAAGAGAGTCTTCCAATGGTATATGGAGTTAGTATGGACCTCTTGTGATTTTTTCTGTTGGTTATTGCCCCCACAACTCGTCAGCAGTAGCAGCAATAAAAAAATAATTCTATTCATATATTTGCAGTAGTTGTATCTCATCTACCTCAAATATCAATAAAAGAAATCATACAGTCTAACATTCTTAATGCAACTGTATGAAATGTGTTTATTATTGTATGAAATCTGTTTTAGAAGCTATTTCCTACGCCATAAAATGTAACTTGTGTTAGGTGTTTGTTGCACTTTACCATCTCCTAATTCAAGGATGTTTTTATTCTCATCCATAGCCCAACCATAAGTTTCCGAGCCACACAGATATATTGCATTGTCCACTCCAAGATCTACCAATGCTTGTGCAAAGTCATGAAAAGATTCTGAGGTTAATGTTTCCACCATAAAAATCTCTCCACCTCTGTCGCATATTCCGCGTCTTATTGACTTCCCTTTAGGGGCATTATCGACCAGACATCCATTATCAACCAGCGGATATTGTCTAAAGAAATAACCATCATTCTCTGTTGCCTCCTCCAGCAAAGAGGTATTTTCGGCTACGCCGATAGTTACTTTCCCGTTAATTGAAGCACAATACCCTTTTTTTGCCTTGCCTCTGGACAATAATTCTCCTTTTAGAACAAACGCTCCGACAATATGACCATTGTCACTTCGAATATCTGCCGCACGCGTTGCATAAACAATGTTGGAATCTTTTTGCAATGGTCCCAAGTGAAGCGACATTTGGGCATTGTGAGGCACGAAGACCCTTATTGGGATATCATTTATGGTGGTGTCCCGTATTTCACAGAACCCTGCAATCTGAGAATCAGCGCTGTGTCCTATAGGTTTAACTGCTTGAGCTGCAGCACCTGATTGAGCTTCTGCGGTCTCTGCAGTCGTGGTGGAATTTGCAGAATTATCATTCTGCTTGGTAATTATTATATACGATATCCCTATTATTAGAACAATAAAGATACCTCCTACGATCCACCACTTATATGAACGTACCGTAGTATTCCCTTCGCTTTTAATAATGCGAATCTCATCATCTTTTATCTCTTTGTCCTGCTTCATATCTATTTATATTGCTTTTCTGTAAACTCTTTTAACTGCTTAAGGGCCTCTTTTGATGCTGATATTGAATAATTAAAAGTTGCTCCATCAGAAAGAATCAGCTTTTGCTTTGGAATATTGATATAGTGTATATACTGGCTATTGATAATCAAACTCTTACCTATACGTATAAAGATATTGCTCTCAGTGGAGAGTTGTTGTGAGATCATCTTCTCAATCTGTCCTAATTGGAATGATAAGAGTCGCATTTCCCCATCTACCTGCACTAATGAAGAGTAGTTACCATCCGAAGAGATATAAACAATATGCTCCGGTGCTATACGCACCAAATCATTTGATGTTGATATGATTAAATACTTCTTCATACTGCCTGATACCAATGCAAAAATACTTAATA
>CAZXOP010000056.1:8625-11900 GCA_964642235.1 uncultured Muribaculaceae bacterium | reverse complement strand
TTCAAGGATATAGACTCCTCAGAAGGGAATCTTATTTTTAATAAGACCACCGGACTTAGAAGTAGTTTTTAGGCTTTTAAAGTTACTTTTTTGCCCACGATTTTAGCAGCTCTATCTCTTGGGGCCAGAGGTCGGGGTTAGGAGTTTCTAATACAAGTGGGATTCCATCAAAGCGGGGGTCTGACATTATCCTCTTAAAGAGTTCCTCCCCAATAAACCCTTGTCCAAGACTTTCGTGGCGGTCAACTCGTGTTCCGAGAGCTTTTTTACTATCGTTGAGGTGCATCCCTCTTAGGTATTTAAAACCTATTATTCTTTCAAAATCAGAAAAGACAGTGTCGAAATTTTGGGGATTCTCTTCATTGGTGAAGAGAGAAGCTGAGTTATCGCTTCCATTTGGGATAAGGTTATACCCTGCGGTAAAGGTGTGGCATGTATCTATACAGACTCCCACACGACTTTTATCCTCCACTTGATGAATTATCTCGGCCAGGTGTTCAAATTTATATCCCATATTGCTCCCTTGCCCGGCGGTATTCTCTAAAACGGCAATTACTCCCGAACTCTTATCGAGGGCAATGTTTATAGACTCAGCTATTCTCCTTAGACATTCGCTCTCTGAAATCTCATTTAAGTGGCTTCCCGGATGGAAGTTAAGCCTGTCAAGTCCCAAAGCCTCACATCTTAGCATCTCATCTATAAATGCCTCGCGAGACTTAGTAAGTCCCTCTTGAGTCGGGTGGCCTAAATTTATAAGATAACTGTCGTGAGGAAGAATGGTATGTGGTGGAAATCCTAATTCAGCACAACGCTCTTTAAATAGAGAGATACTTTTATCTGAAAGGGGAGGGGCTGTCCATTGTTGTTGGTTCTTAGTAAAAAAAGCGAAGGCGGTTGCTCCGATTTTGTGTGCATTAAGGGGAGCGTTCTCCACTCCGCCTGAACTGCTTATATGTGCACCGATAAATTTAGTCATAATAATATATATTAGGAAATTTTAGAATAATCAATTACCTCTTCCCCTCCCCCCTTTAGTACCTCAAGTTGAAGCGTTAGTAGGCTATTTATAGGATTCTCCAATAATGGGTCTATCTCCAATACCTCATTTGCACGATTACGGGCAAGTGAAAGGAGTTGTGAGTCCTTGGCAAGATTTGAAATACGTAAAGGGACTGCTAGCCCGCTCTGTTGTGTCCCTTCCAAATCCCCCGGACCCCTCATTCTCAAATCTGCTTCAGCAAGTTCAAAACCATCTGTGGTAGAGCATAGGAGTTCAATCCTCTCTCTCGACTCCTTACTTAATTTATACCCAGTCATTAAAATACAATAAGATTTCTCTGCACCTCTCCCCACCCTTCCGCGGAGTTGGTGAAGCTGCGAGAGTCCAAACCTCTCCGCACTCTCAATGACCATCACGGAGGCATTTGGAACATCCACACCCACCTCTATAACAGAAGTTGCAACTAAAATATGAGCCCTCCCCTCAGCAAAGAGTTTCATATCGTAAGCTTTGTTCTCATTTTTCTGCTGTCCATGTACCACGGCAGTTATATACTCCGGAGCAGGGAACTCCACGATAATATTTTCATACCCATCTTGAAGGTTCTTGTAGTCAAGTTTTTCGGATTCTTTTATTAAAGGATAGACAATAAAAACCTGTCTCCCTTTTTTAATCTCCTGCTTTAAGAATTTGAACATTCTCCCTCTTCCGGACTCCGATAGATGAGTGGTTAAAATAGGTTTTCTCCCCGGAGGAAGCTCGTCAAGTATAGAGACATCCAAATCCCCGTAGAGTGTCATGGCAAGTGTACGGGGTATCGGGGTAGCAGTCATAACCAAGATATGAGGGGTAACATCGGCTTTGCTTCTAAGTTTAGCTCTCTGCTCCACTCCAAAGCGGTGTTGCTCATCAATTACTGCAAACCCAAGGTTTTTAAACTGAACGACCCCTTCAATAACTGCATGTGTCCCGAAAAGAATATGAATTGAACCGTCAAGTAATCCCTGGTGGATGACCTCCCTCTCTTTTTTCTTACTACTTCCGGTAAGGAGTGCAATACGAATCCCACTCCCCTCTACTATTTTGGAAACGGAGTGGAAGTGCTGATTTGCAAGGACCTCTGTGGGTGCCATAATACAAGACTGGAATCCGCTGTCGGCAGCCAAAAGTGCCGCAAGAAGAGAGACCACTGTCTTTCCACTCCCGACATCCCCCTGAAGGAGCCTGTTCATCTGTTTTCCACTCTTGAAATCTGCCCGAATCTCCTTTACCACCCTTTTCTGAGCATTAGTTAATTCGTATGGAATATTGGCATAACATCTATTAAAGTATTCTCCCACCTTGGAGATAAGAACACCATCAGACTCCCTCATTCTCACACTCTTCTTCTTTAGCAGTGAGAGTTGAAGATAGAATAACTCTTCAAATTTGAGTCTTAACTGGGCTTGTACAAGTGCCTGTTGGTCAGTTGGAAAATGAATGTTTTTTAAAGCTTGATGTATGGAGCAGAGCCTATTCTGTTTTATAATATACTCCGGAAGAGATTCAGGCACCATTTCGAGATATTTAGAGATAAAGGTCATCTCGAATTTAGTGAAAGTACGAATCCCTATCCCATTGCTCCTGAGCCTCTCTGTGCTCGAATAGACCCCCATCATCGAAGTTCCGTAATTCATCGGATTTTTCTCTATGGGATCTATTTCAGGATGAACTATATTGAATGAATCATTAAAAGAGGTAGGCTTTCCAAAAACTATATATTCTCTATCTAAGATTAGTTTCTCTTCTATCCATTTAATCCCTTGGAAAAAGACAAGATCGATGCTCCCCGTAGTGTCTTGTAATGTGGCTATCAATCGTTTACCCCTCTTTTCGCCAAACATCCCTACCTTAACTATCCTACCACGTAACTGAATGTATGAGGAGGTATCCTCTATCTCACTTATAGAATAGACTTTACTCCTGTCTATATACCTGAAGGGGAATGTATAGACCAAATCCCTGAATGTGCGGATATTCAGTTCTTTTGCAAGAAGCTCAGCCCGTTTGGGACCTATTCCTGCAAGGTATTGTATCTCTCTGTCAAGAATGTTGCTCATAAGAAAACAAAGTTATTGTTAATTTTCGTAACTTGCACCAAATTTAAAAATAGATTTATGGCAAATAAAATAGTTGTTGGAATTACCCAAGGTGATCTTAATGGAATTGGGTATGAAGTGATAATAAAGTCCCTCGCAGATGCAAGAATTATGGATATCTGTATCCCTATAGTTTA
>CAZXOP010000056.1:0-8525 GCA_964642235.1 uncultured Muribaculaceae bacterium | reverse complement strand
ATATAATTAACTGTGTACCTGATAATTTTCATATCGATCCGGGTCAGCCCACTCATGACTCTGCACGCTCTGCTATTATTGCTCTTGAGACCGCAGTGAAAGATCTGAAAAGTGGAGATATCGATGCCCTTATAACTGCCCCTGTTAATAAAAGGGCGATAGTTAGCGACTCATTTAAGTTTGTCGGACACACTGAATATTTGGCAAATGAGTTTAATACTAAAGATGTTCTGATGTTTCTCTGTTCCGATAAAATGAGAGTAGGTGTCTTAACCAATCATGTTCCTATCTCAAAAGTTCCTGCTTTGATTACTGAGGAACTTATTCTTGCTAAACTAAAGGTTATGAATGAGTCTCTTAAAAGGGATTTTAATGTGGTTAAGCCGAGGATAGCCGTATTAGGACTTAATCCCCATTCCGGGGATGGGGGACTCCTTGGAGAAGAGGAGGTTAAGATTATATCACCTGCCTTGGAAAAAGCTAATAGAGGTGGAATTTTAGCCTTTGGACCCTACTCGCCAGATGGATTTTTCAGCCACAATCTCCAATATACCTTTGATGCAGTACTCGCGATGTATCATGATCAGGGACTTATCCCTTTCAAGGCTCTCTCATTTGATAGTGGCGTAAACTATACCGCAGGTCTCCCTATAGTTAGAACTTGCCCTGACCACGGTACCGCTTATGAGTTGGCGGGTAAGAACTTAGCAAATGCCATGCCTATGCTCTCATCTATCTATATGGCTGTAGATATAGTCAGAAATCGTCACCTTTATGATGAGATGCGTAAGAATGTCTTAACTGTTAAGGTGGAAGAGCCTAATAATCATCATCGCGGTCCTGTTATCGAGTAAGAGATGAATCGTCCTATTTCTATCTATACTGACGGAGCTTCAAAAGGGAATCCCGGTCCCGGTGGATACGGAGTGGTATTAAAGTGCGGAGACCTCTACAAGGAGCTTTCGGGAGGGTTTACTTATACGACCAATAATCGTATGGAACTTTTGGCAGTTATTATAGGACTTGAGGCGGTAAAATGGAAAAATGCTACTATTACAGTCTATAGTGACTCTTCTTACGTGGTAAATGCAGTCAATGAGAAGTGGGTATTCGGGTGGGAGAAGAAGGGGTATGCAAAGAAAGCAAACCCTGATTTATGGCAGAGGTTTTTAATAGTTTATCGCAAACATAGAGTCTCTTTTGTCTGGATTAAAGGTCATGCCGGACACCCCGAAAATGAGAGGTGTGATGCACTTGCAGTAGCTGCTGCCGAAAAAGTTATCAAAGAGGGCGGTATTGCTGATCCCGGAGCCACGGTTGAAAACCTGACTCTATTATAACCCTTTGTATCCCCTCAGCATCCATTACACTCTCATTGCGGACTTCCAAGATATCATTGCGGGCATTGACCCGCAATCTCGTCGATGATACGACATTCTCCTCTATCATTATCGACCCCATATCATCCGCTCCTGAATGGAGAGCTACCTGTGCGGTAGGAATCCCCATAGTTAGCCAAGAAGCCTGAATATGAGGTATATTTAGCAAAATTATTCTGCTGATAGCCACCACTCTAAGATATGAGTGGTTTTCACTTCGATTCTCCATCCCCTGCATTGCCCAAGGGATAAAGGCACGAAATCCGGGAGCCCCTTCCGGTTTCTCTTTTTGGAGTTCCCTAAGTAGGAAAAGATGCCCTATCATCTCTTCGGCGGTCTCTATGGAGCCATAAACCATCGTGGCAGTAGTGCTTAATCCAAGCTGATGAGCTATTCTCATAACCTCAATCCACTCTGCGACAGAGGGCTTAAAAGGGGAGAGCTCTCTCCGCACCCTATCAGATAATATCTCGGCACCTGCCCCCGGGAGGGTGTCAAGCCCTGCTGCTGTTAATCTTTCGAGAGTCTCTTGTATTGAGATTTTACTTATCCTCGCTATATGTGCCACCTCCGGAGGACCGAGGGCATTTAATTTAAGAGAGGGTTCTATCTTCTTTAATTCTTGAAAAAGTTCTTCAAAATAGTGAATGTCGAGTTTGGGGTGAAGTCCCCCTTGAAGTAGAAGTTGCTCCCCTCCCATTGAAATAAGTTCCCTTATTTTCTCTCTGTAATCTTCAAGAGAGAGAAGGAACCCTTTCTCTTTCTCTGATGGGCGACAGCTAAATGTGCAGAACTTACAGCCACAAATACAGATATTCGTATAATTCACATTTCTGTCTATCTGCCAACTAACCTTCCTTTCGGGATGTAACTTAAAACGAATTGTATCAGCCACTTTCATCAACGAGACAAGCGGGGCATTTTTATAGAGAGAGAGTGCCTGATCAAATGAAAGCTCTTGTAACGAGGAGGCTTTTGTAAGGAGAGTGTCGATATTGTAACCCATATCTAAAAATTGTTCCACAAAAATAGAGATTTTAATTGTATGCTCCTTTTAAATTCGTATTTTTGTATGCAAATGAAGAATAATGAGAGATAATCTTAATGACCCCAATCTGCGTTATGCGGTAATCGGTAGTGGGAGTTGGGCAACAGCCCTTGTTAAACTCCTGACTAATAATAATCGAACCATTAACTGGTATGTCAAAGACACCGACACTATAAACCATATTAATAAATATCGGCATCACTTGTCGCACCTCCAAACTATTTATCTCGATACGAGTAAGTTTTACATGAGTAATAACATCACCGAGATTATAGAGTCATCAGATATTCTGATATTTGCTATTCCATCAGCCTATTTTATCAGTGAGATGTCTAAATCGGAGGCTTCTCTGAAAGGAAAGTTCTTTGTTTCAGCTATAAAAGGTTTTGTCTCTGAAGACCATCTTACCATAGGGGAGTATTTTAACCGTTACCATGGTGTTCCCTATGATGATATAGCGATAATAAGTGGTCCATGTCATGCCGAAGAGGTCTCTATGGGGAGACTCTCTTACCTTACCATCTCGTCTAAACATATTTCACTTGCAGAATCTATCTGCGAAGCCTTTAGAAATGAGTATATTAAAACTATTGCAGGGACAGATATTTATGGAGTTGAATATGCGGCTGCACTTAAAAATATCTATGCAGTAACAGTCGGTATATGTCATGGTTTAGGGTATGGGGATAACTTTATGTCTGTCCTGATTACAAGTGCTTATAATGAACTTGTGGAGTTTTTAGATGCCACATATCCCGATAAAGTAAGGGTCCCCTCTACTTCTGCATATTTAGGAGACCTCCTTGTAACTTGTTATTCGCAGTTTAGTAGAAACAGGAGATTTGGAACAATGATAGGTAAAGGATACTCAGTAGAAGCGGCTCAACTTGAGATGAATATGGTGGCCGAGGGGTATTTTGCTGCCAACTCCATTCATATTCTTAACAAGGAGTTAAATATCCCAATGCCTATTGCAGATGCCGCCTATAAAATACTTTACGAGGGGTTGGAACCTGTAAAAGTTATTAAAGAACTTACGGAAGTTTTACATTAAATAGATATAAACATGATAAAAGTTGAATTTAAATCTCTCCCATCACAATACTCCGAGAGGGCGCTTGGCGCTTTTGATCTTTTGGAGAGCAGAAAAGGGGAGGGCAATGATTTTCTTGGTTGGCTTAATCTCCCTTCCGAGACCCCTGACTCCCTCCTGAAGGAGTGCATTGCAGTAGCAGATGATTGGAAAAAACTTGGAGTGGAATTGATTGTTGTTATTGGAATAGGGGGCTCTTATCTTGGAGCGAAAGCCTCAATCGAGGCACTCTCGCACTCCTTTGAATCCGCACTATTTCCTGAAAAACCGAGAGTTGTTTTTGCGGGGCACAATCTTTCAGAGGAGTACCACGCAGAACTTTTCGATTATATTGAGAAGAAATCAGTGGCAACTGTGGTTATTTCCAAGTCCGGTACCACCACAGAACCTGCAGTGGCATTTAGACTTATAAAGGAGAAAATTGAGCAGAGATATGGCAAAGAGGGGGCAAGGCGCAGAATCGTTGCGGTTACTGATAAGTCGCGAGGTGCCCTGAAGGGACTTGCTACCACTGAAGGGTATCGTACCTTTGTCATTGAGGACAATGTCGGAGGTCGTTTTTCAGTATTGTCCCCTGTGGGACTCCTTCCAATTGCACTTGCAGGATTTGATATAAAAGAGCTAATGCGCGGTGCGCGCGATATGGAGGAGGTTTGCAAGAGCCGCTCCGCGGAGAACCCTGCAGTTGCTTATGCAGCTTCGAGGAACTTCCTCTATGATTCCGGGAAGAAGATTGAGATATTGGTTAATTATAACCCTAAACTTCAATATATCGGAGAGTGGTGGAAACAACTCTACGGAGAATCTGAAGGGAAGGGGGGGAAAGGGATATTTCCTGCTTCTGTCAATAATACCACTGACCTTCACTCTATGGGACAATATATTCAGGATGGGGAGCGCACCCTCTTTGAAACCGTACTCTCTGTTAAAACTTCGCAGAGGGAACTGCTGATTTGTAATGACCCTCAAAATCTCGATGGATTGAACTTTATCTCCGGGAAACACCTTGAGGAGTGCAATAGGATGGCAGAACTTGGCACCAAGTTGGCTCATATAGATGGAGGGGTCCCTAATATAAGAATAGAGATGGAGAGAATCGATGAATATAATATAGGTGAACTCTTCTATTTCTTTGAGAAAGCCTGCGGGGTATCTGCTTATATGTTAGGGGTAAATCCTTTTGACCAACCGGGAGTGGAGGCCTATAAGAAAAATATGTTTGCACTACTCGGAAAACCGGGGTATGAAGCTGCTGCTGCCGAGTTAAGAAAGAGACTGTAATCCCTAATGTATTATGGGAAATCAGTTTCTAAGGGGAGTAGCTGAACTTTTTTACAGTAAACATTCAGCTGAATCAAGGGACTACTGTTTTGTCTTTCCTAATAGACGCTCCTCCCTTTTTTTCAAAAGGTATTTAGCTGAGATAGCTACCAAACCTCTGTTTATACCTGAACTGACTACCATTAATACTCTCTTTTCAAATCTTTCAGGATTAAGGACCTCAGACCGACTTTATGTTATGCAGGTTCTTTATGATGTTTATGTTAAGCATTCAAAATCTGAAGAGACGATTGATGATTTTTTCTTTTGGGGGGATATGCTCCTGAATGATTTTGATGATATAGATAAATATCTTGTCGATACCCAAAAACTCTTTACTAATCTTGCAGATTATCAAGCACTCTCCTCAGATTATGATTTTTTAACTGAAGATCAGAGAGAGGTAATAGAGACATTTTGGGGAAATCTACGCCCTTCCAAAGAGAAGGAAAATGAGAAGTTATTTATCTCTCTTTGGGAGAGCCTTTATCCTATATATGCTGGATTAAAAGAGGAACTTAGAGTGAAAGGGGAGGGATATGAGGGGATGATATATCGTGATGTGGCAGAAAAGTTAGACAACTCAGATTCGGTAGAGACTCTTTTATCTAAATATAAAAAAGTAGTTTTTGTGGGACTCAATGCCCTTAACGAATGTGAAAAGAGACTCTTAGATAGGTTGAAAAAAGAGGGTAAAGCTGATTTTTATTGGGATTATTACGGGGATATCATACGTGATCCTAAAAACAAGTCATCTTTTTTTATGGATGAAAATATTAAGAGATACCCTTCGCTTTACACTATTAAGGATGAATCTGCTCACTCTATTCCACCCCCTTATATAGAGGTAATAGGGGTTCCATCAATGGTCGGACAGACACGTTATATTTCTAAAATACTCGATGATATTACCTCAAATGGGGAGGGTGCTGAAAGAATAGATTCCCTTTCAACTGCTGTAGTTCTTCCCGATGAGAGGTGTCTGATGCCCTTAATAAACGCCATACCTGAATATATCAACAAGGTCAATGTTACTATGGGGTTTCCATTATCTGATAGTAATGTAGCTTCTTTTATCTCCTCAGTATCAGAACTTAATAAGAGGTTTAAGATTTTAGAAGAAGAGGTCTATTTCTATTATTCTGATCTTCTAAATCTCCTTGACCACCCCTTTATCGTTACTATTCTTAATGATGAGGCAAAGAAGATTAAGGAGCATATAATTAAAAACAATTTAATTTTTGTCCCCTCAAAAGAGCTAAGAAAGGGGAGACTCCTCGAAATAGTATTTGACCCTAAGAATTACAATATCCCTGATAATGAGGATAAAATCCTTACTGTTGCCCATTATGGTGAGGCGATACTTATGGAGTTAAAGGAGCATCTGAATGATATGGATAAGGAGTTTATCTATTACTACTCTACCTGTATAAACAGACTCAAAAATCTCAAACTCCGTATTAATATCGAGACATATTATAGATTACTCCAAAAGGTGGTCTCCACCACCTCAGTCCCCTTCGAAGGGGAGCCTTTGGCAGGGTTGCAGATTATGGGACCCCTTGAGACAAGGGCATTGGATTTTGAGAACCTCATTATCCTCTCTGTCAATGAGGGGGTTTTCCCATCTAAAAATATCCCCTCTTCATTTATTCCATATAATCTTCGTAAAGGATTCTCGCTTCCCACTTACGAATATCAAGACTCCATCTCTGCATACCACTTTTACAGGAGCATATACAGAGCTAAAAATGTCTATCTTATTTATGATACGAGAACAGAGGGGCTCACCACAGGGGAGGTAAGTAGATATGTTAAACAGCTCAAATACCATCATTCAGTACCTCTTGTGGAGAAGAAGGTCTCTTATGAACTTCCGGCAAAGAGTCTGAGTAGCATAGAGATAGAGAAGAGGGATGAGATGTTTGATAAATATACTAATCATAGTAAGGTCTTCTCCCCCTCCTCCATTGACACCTATCTTAACTGTTCTCTTAAGTTTTATTATCAGAATATAGCTGACCTCAAGGAGCCTGATTCAGTAATAGACGAAATTGAATCTACTATTTTTGGACAATTGTTTCACCGTGTTTTAGAAAAAGTCTATTCACCTTATGAGGGAAAAATAGTTAATGAATGGGATTTAAGAGGTATAATAAAGGGATTGGAGAATAACAATGATGTTATTTTAGAAGCTTTTAAAAAAATATTATCAGTCTCTGAAATATTCGGGAAAAATAAAATTATAGAGGCTCTTCTTAAAGAGGGGGTAATTACTACTCTTAAATATGATCTAACTCGTGTACCTTTTACTTATAATAATTCTGAGATGAAACTCTCCACTCCAATCTCTATCTTAGATGGTAGCAAGAGTGTTACACTATTTGGAATTATAGACAGAGTGGACTCCAACGGAGGAATAACCAGAATTGTTGACTATAAGACAGGAAGAGTCCAAAGCTCATTTCGAGAGATTGCCTCTATGTTTGACGCCGGCTCCTCTTCAAGACCATATACTGCGTTCCAGCTCTTCTGTTACCTTTTACTTGCTAAAAATAAAGGTTTGATAACAGATGTATCTAAGACTAATATGGTGGTCTATTCCCTAAGAGAAATTTTTACTACCACTCCTTACGAAATGGAGGTTACTGGTGAACAGTTAGATGAGTTTAAAGCTTATATGTGTCGTACAATAGAAGAAGTTTTAGATACTTCTAAACCATTTAAAAGTACAGAAAATCAAGATATTTGCAAGGATTGTTCCTTCAAAGTATTATGTAATAGATAATTATGTTAGATATTATAAAAGCATCAGCAGGGTCAGGAAAGACCTATAGACTTACTGAGGAGTATCTTAATATTCTCCTCGGAAGTGGTAGCTTTTCCCCTACTGCTTTTAAGCATATTTTAGCAGTAACTTTTACTAACAAGGCTACCGATGAGATGAAACAGAGGATTTTGGAGAAACTTTATGCTCTTTCTATCTCCTCTCCACCTACCGTTACGAGTAGGAATGCTAAGGAGCTTCTTATTGAACTCCTTAATGATTACTCCGCTTTTAATGTCAGCACCATAGATAAGTTTTTTCAGAATACACTCCGCTCCTTTGCAAGGGAATTAGGGCAGTATCCATCATATAATGTTGAACTTGATCATGAAGCTGTATTGCAGCAGGCAATAGACCTTATGATGGATTCCCTTTCATCTGAGGAAGAACTTCTTAAATGGGTAATCCTGTTATACATAGAGAATATTCGAGAAGGAGGAAGCTGGAATGCTTCATCCAAACTTAAAAAATTAGCTTTTGAACTCTTTTCAGAGGAGTATAAAAAAAAGAGTAATGGTGGCAAGGAGTTAAAAGATAGAGATACTATAGAAAAGTATAGGGATATACTTAATAAGATTATATATGACTTCGAAACCCCTCTTAGAGACCTTGCGAAGGAGGGATTATCTATATTAAGCGACGCCGGTGTTAATCTGACCGATTTTTCAGGAGGTAGCAGATCTGTAATAAAGAAGGTGTTATCTTCCCTCTCTAATAGAGATTATTCTCCCCCTTCTAATTCATTTAGTGATTTTGTTGATAATCTTGATAAATGGGCTCCCAAAACCTCTTCGAAAGAGATAAAAGAGAAAATGGCTCTTATTTTCCCACTTCTTAATCCTCTATTATCCCAAATTG
>CAZXOP010000055.1:0-11946 GCA_964642235.1 uncultured Muribaculaceae bacterium | reverse complement strand
ATAACTACCCCCTCCTCAGCCTCATACTTGCTCCAACGATCATACCAGCAGAGAACTTTAGATGGGTCGCTTTTCCAAATAGGCCCATGTGAAGGGCAGACACATTTGATAGGTAAACAATCGAATTTTTTTATGGCTTTCTGAACCATACCTGACCATTTTCCGACTATATTAGAGTAATATCTACGAGCCTCACTCTCATAAAAATCGATATCCACCTCATCGTCAAAAATACCTCCATCAAGGGTTCCATAACTTCCGAAACCATCACATGAGAAGAGTATAGACTCAGTTATATCATAAGTCATCATGGTTTCGGGCCAATGTACCCATGGGGTAAAGACAAATTTAAGTTTATGATACCCCATATCTAACACCTCACCATCAGTAACTTCCTTAAAATTCTCCTTAGGAAGTGAAAAATATGAGTTTAGTAGATTAAAAGTTTTCGAATTGCCTACTATTGTGACCTCCGGAAATTTGGAAAAGACCTCTCCGATCATACTCGAATGGTCAGGCTCCATGTGGTTAATAATAAGATAATCAAGCTTTTTGTCACCTAATAAAGATACTATGTTTTTTAGGTAATCACCATTTGAACCATATTCGATAGTATCTATAACAGCAGTCTTCTCATCTCTTATAAGATAAGAGTTGTAAGAGACCCCATAAGGTAGCGGCCAGTTGTTTTCAAATAGATGTTTCTTTCGATCGTTTACTCCGATATAAAAAATTCTTTCACTAATGTTAACCATAATTATTTCAATAATTTATAAAAATCTTCTTCACTTATTATTCTAATACCGAGTTTTTCGGCTTTTTTCATCTTTTCAGGACCCGGTTTCTCCCCCGCAAGCAGGTATGTGGTATTACCACTAACCGAGCCACTATTCTTTCCACCGTTTTTGGATATAATATCCTTAATATCTTCTCTTGAAACAGAAAAGTTTCCAGTGATAACAATTATGTTATTATTTAATTTATCTGAGACTTTACCGGTTTTAGTCTCATCTTCTTCGAAATTCAGCCCAAATCCCCTCAATTCTTGGACCAATACTGTGTGTCTCGGCTCTGCAAAGTAAGCAATAATACTTTCAGCAACCTTTTCCCCCACCTCATCTATAGTTAAAAGTTCCTCCTTAGAGGCATTCATCATTGTATCTATATTTTTAAAATGCGAGGCTAACATCTTAGCAGTGGTTTCCCCTATATATCTGATTCCAAGTGCGAAGAGAACAGACCCGAAGGGGGCCTTTTTCGACTCCTCAAGACTCTCAAGAAACCTTTCTGCAGAACGCTCCTTCCACCCTTCGAGGGTAAGGAGCTCCTCCTTCGTTAATTTATAAAGATCCGAAAGCTCTTTTATGAACCCCTTGCTATATAATTGTTCCACAGTTGCATCCCCTGCAATTATATTCATTGCCTTACGGGAAGAGAAGTGGACAAACCGAGCTTTAATCTGGGTGGGACAGTTATCTGAATTAAGACAATAGTGTTTTGCCTCTGCCTCATCCTTCACAAGCAGACTCCCACAGTCGGGACAATTAGATGGAAAAGTAGGTACCATCGAGTCACTGCACCTTTTAGAGAGCTCTACTCCGGTTATTTTGGGGATAATTTCTCCCCCTTTCTCCACATAAACAAAGTCATTAATTCGAATATCGAGTAGTTCCATCTGCTCTGCATTGTGCAGAGAGGCACGCTTCACCACTGTCCCCGAAAGTTGAACCGGTTCAAGATTTGCTACGGGGGTAATGGCCCCTGTTCTTCCTACCTGATAATCAATAGATAATAGTTTCGTAAGAGCATCTTCCGGCTTGAACTTATATGCAGTTGCCCATCTGGGAGACTTGGCTGTCACCCCTAAACGCTTTTGGATATCGAGTTCGTTTATCTTAATAACCATCCCGTCAGTAGCAAAGGGGAGGGTTTTCCTCTTTTCATCCCACTCTTTAATAAATGAGATCACCTCATCTAAAGAGGCAAAGATTTTAGAATATTCAGAGGTGGGGAATCCCCACTTTTTGGCTGCCAATAGTGCTTCGTAGTGGGTGTTAAAGGGGATGTTTTCCCCTAAAATATGATACAATACACACTCTAACCCTCTCTTTCTCACCTCACCCGGGTCCAGCAGCTTCAAAGAACCTGCAGCAGCATTTCTTGGGTTGGCAAAAGGAGCCTCCTCCTGCTCTTCGCGCTCAGCATTAAGTCTGTCAAAAGCGTCATAAGGCATAAATATCTCACCCCTTATTTCAAACTCCGCCGGTGCCCCTAATACCCTCTGTGGTATCCCTTTAATGGTTTTTACATTAGTGGTGACAATATCACCGACAGTACCGTCTCCGCGGGTAAGGGCTCTGCTAAGTTCTCCGTTAAGATAAGTAAGACAAATGGCAGTACCATCAAATTTTAGTTCGCAGCAGTATGTGTAAGGCTCATCAATAACCTTACGTATTCTCTCATCAAAAGCGTAGAGTTCAGTAAATTCATAAGTATTGGAGAGTGAAAGCATTGGGTATTTATGGGGAGCCTGTTCAAATGAGACTGCAATAACATCTTCTGTGAGATTATCCCCACCATTGCTTAATGAAAGGTCGCTCCCAACTCTTTTCGAAGGGGAGTTATCAGAGAGTAGTTCAGGATATAACTTTTCAAGAGTTATAAGTTCCTGCATAAGAATATCATACTCAAAATCACTGATAGTTGGAGCATTAAGAAGATAGTATCTGTGATTATGAATATTTAACTCTTTGGTTAACTCTGATATCCTTTGTTCAGCGTATTTCTTGTTGATTCTCATTTTAACTTACAAAAGTAATAATATTTTTACCTTAATTCAATAAAATATGATAATTTTGCGGCTTATAAAAACTCTATTATAAAAATGAAAGATTCAATTGTAATTTTAACCGGAGGGGGTCCCGCCCCGGGTATTAACACAGTAGTAGGGACTATTGCAAAAACATTTATTTCGAAAGGGTATAGAGTAATCGGACTTCACGGAGGATATAAAGCTATATTTTCTGCTCAACCCAATAGTACGGAGATAGATTTTTTCCTAGCAGATAGTATCTTTAATCGTGGTGGCTCATATTTAATGATGAGTCGTTATAAACCATCTGAAGAGGATTTTCAGAAGAATTTCAACATAGAATTTTTTGAAAAGAATAATATAAGACTACTTGTTACTATCGGTGGTGACGACACAGCCTCTACTGCCAACAGAATAGCCAAGTTCCTTGAGTCTAAACATTATCCTATTCAGAATATCCATGTACCCAAGACTATAGATAATGACCTCCCACTCCCTAACAATCAACCTACATTTGGTTACCAATCAGCTAAATCTGAAGGTACTCGTGTTGCTACCATCGTTTATGAAGATGCACGTACAAGTGGAACTTGGTTCTTAGTCTCCGCCATGGGACGTTCTGCAGGGCATTTGACTCTCGGTATCAGTGCTTCATGCCATTACCCTATGGTGGTAATCCCTGAAATGTTTAATAAAACAGAAGTGACTATAGATAAGATAGTTAATCTCTCTCTCTCATCCATATTAAAGAGAAAGCTTCTAAATATTCCCTATGGTGGAGTTCTTATTTCAGAAGGGGTTTTCCATGCATTGAGTGATGAAGAGTTAGAGAAATCAGGCGTTGTCTTCTCATACGATTCCCATGGACATCCTGAACTTGGAAAGGTCTCCAAAGCACAGCTTTTCAATACTATTTTGGAAAACAAGCTTCATCTGTTGGGTCTCTCTGTCAAAACACGTCCTATCGAAATAGGTTACGATGTTAGGTGCCATACTCCAGTATCATTTGATTTGACATACTGTTCACAGCTTGCTTTTGGAGTTTGGAAACTCTTCTCAAAAGGGGAAACAGGGTGTATGGTCTATATCAACTCCCTTGGTGAGGCAGCTCCTCTCTATCTAAAAGATCTCCAAGATCCTAAGACAGGGAAAATTCCACCAAGACTTGTGGATATAAATCGTGAAAAAGTACAGAATATTTTTAAGTACGAATTACATTATATCACTCCTAACGATTATGAGGCAGCTAAAAAGTATGTCCCATCTCCTGAGGAGTATGATTTTTATAAGATTCTAAACTGGTAAAATTTGCTTATGGAAGGAAAATTTATCATATATCAGACGCTTTTAAGAGTTTTCGGGAATAAAAATGAAAATTGTATTCCCGGAGGCTCATTAAAAGAGAATGGTTCCGGCGTGTTTGCAGATATAAACAACGCGGTTCTCGAAGAGCTCAAATCCCTCTCCGTCACCCATATCTGGACTACTGGTGTGATAAGACATTCTTCCGAGGGGGAGCCCTTTGTTAAAGGACGAGCAGGTTCTCCTTTCGCCATAAGCGATTATTACGATGTTAACCCTTATCTTGCTACCAAACCCTCTTCGAGGATGAAAGAGTTCGAGCAACTTGTTGCCCGCTGCAAGAAGTCAGAGATAGGGGTGATTATAGACTTTATCCCTAATCATGTCTCAGTCGGTTATTCATCTGAGAAAGATCCTTTTACTGATGCAAATTATTATCCGGGAAGGATTCATGATGGTGACTGGAGCGATACTGTTAAACTTAATTTTGATGTTCGTGATACATGGGATAAGATGTTGGATATCCTCCTGTTTTGGGCAGGGAAAGGGGTTAGCGGGTTCCGATGTGACATGGTTGAGCTTGTGAATCTAAATTTCTGGCATTGGTGTATAGCCGAGGTTAAAAAACAGTATCCCGATATTATATTTATTGCAGAAATATATAAAAAAGAGAAATATCGTCCTTTTTTAACATACGGTGGATTTGACTATCTATATGATAAATGCGGACTTTATGATACTTTAAGGGGTATCACACAGAGTAATGAACCGGCATGGGGCATTACATCCAATTGGCAGTTCCTAAGGGAGTTGCAGCCCAATATGCTGAATTTCATGGAGAACCATGATGAGCAGCGACTTGCCTCGGATTTCTTCCTTGGTTCTCCGGAAAAGGCTATGCCTGCAGTCTTTATTTCATTGTTATTCAACACAGCCCCTTTTATGTTCTATTTCGGTCAGGAGATAGGGGAGAGGGGAATGGATGAGGAGGGGTATAGTGGAAGAGATGGCAGAACGACCATTTTTGACTTCTGGAGCGTCGCCTCTGTAAGGAGATGGATAAAAGGGATAGAAGAGAAAAACAGCCACAAGTATCTCACCGATAGGGAAATTCAGATTTATGAACTCTACAAGCAGCTCTTCTCTGCCGCGATGCTTATTCCTGCATTTAGGGTAGGTGGTAACTTTGATTTATGTTATGCAAATGCCGATAATGGTACATTTGACATTAATCGCCATTTTGCTTTTCTAAGATATGGAGAGGGGGAACTCTACCTCTGTGTGGTTAATTTCTCTGACGAGGAGGCTAACCTAAAGATAACTATCCCAAATCATGCTTTTGAGTTTTTAGGGATACCTCAGACTGAAAAACTAAACTCCTCTACTCCGGTAGATGTCTCATTAGGGTGGAGTAACTGTTTTATCCTCAGATTAATTTAACATATCTAATTTATGAGAAAGTTTATCGTTGTATTACTATTAGTTTTTACGACAATACTTACCTCTTACTCTCAGGACATTACAGGGACTTGGAAAGGGGAGTTAAATGTGTTTGGACAGAAGTTAGACCTCTTTTTTACCTTTACAAAAGGGGAGGAGGGGAGATATAGTGCCACAATGGATATCCCTATGCAAGGGGTTAAAGATCTCCCCGTCGAAGAGGTAAAGTTTGAGAAATTAGTTCTCGAATTAAATCTTACAGCTTTAGGGGCTTCATATAAAGGGACTTATGTTATTAATGGTTTTGTGGGTGATTTCTCCCAAGGGGGAATGGCATTTAAACTCAATCTCCTTCGTGGGGAGATTACTGCTCCAAAACGTCCTCAGGAGCCAAAACCGCCCTACCCATATCATTCAGAAGAGGTAAAATTCAGTAATACCCGAGACAATATTACTCTTGCAGGGACTTTGACGCTCCCGGAAGGTGCAGGACCATTTCCTGCGGTGGTTATGATTACCGGTTCCGGTTATCAGAACCGTGATGAGGAACTTTTTGGGCACAAACCTTTCCATGTTATTGCAGATTACCTTACCCGAAGGGGTATTGCTGTGCTAAGGTATGATGATCGTGGGGTAGGGGAGTCCGGAGGGAGCACTCAGGGAAATACCAGCGAAGACCTCTCTTATGATGCTCAGGCAGCACTCTCATTTTTGACCACAAGGGGTGATATCTCCAAGGTGGGGTTGTGTGGTCACAGCGAAGGGGGAACCATTGCATTTATGCTCGGAGCAAGAGAACCTAAAACCTCTTTTATTGTTTCACTTGCGGGGACAGGGGTAAATGGTGCGGAGGTGCTTATATCGCAGACACGTGCCATAAGCAAACTAATGGGGGTTTCGGAGGAGTATCTTGCAAGTTCCGAGAAGATAAATAAGAGTATTTATGATGTGATATTCGAATCCGATAAAAATGACCCTTCATTAAAAGAGAAATGTATGGCTCGTGTTCGTCAAAATAGTACATCTCCCATCAATGAGGAGGCAATATTAAAAGGGATAGATAATGCCTTAGACCCCTGGTTTTACTACTTTATAAAGTATTCTCCATACGAGGCTATTAAATCCATTAAAATCCCGATTTTAGCCCTTAATGGAGATAAAGATATTCAAGTAATCCCCTCTATCAATATCCCTGCTATTATTAAGGCCTGTGAGGAGGGTGGAAACAAATCACTGACCACTAAAGTATTGCCTGGGCTTAATCACCTTTTCCAACACTGCACCACCGGTAATATAAATGAATATGCCTCCATTGAAGAGACCATATCTGAAGAAGTGCTTGAAATTATCGCTACATGGATAACTTCACTTAAATGACCCTGAGAAGTAATATCTTCTCCAAACAACATCCCCTTATAAATCTCTTTATAGGGGGATGTTTGTTATTTATAGGATTTACCTTTTCCATTTACCATAAATAATTGAAACTCATTAGCTATTCATTTCTTTTTTTTAAATAAATATTTTGAAATTCAGATTTAAAAGTTTACATTTGGTGTCTAAAATCCAACTTAATAATATCTATAAAGACTTTAAAAAATTCCGGTGTCCATTAGTTTTGTAATTAAATTTACTAATATACTATATTCTATGGATCAATTAAAAAACAAGGAATTCAGAGAGTGCGACAGCTCTATATACACTTCACCTGAGGTGAATATGTATAAAATTAATGTCGAGAGAGGTTTTGCCTCCTCAAGGCATAGCGGTAATAGCGATGGTCTTGGGGATCCGCTTAATGGGTCTTGGTAAACACTTAAAATGTAGAAAACAAATGAAAGCAAAAAATTTTTTCAGGACGAGTGCAATTGCACTTTTATCTGTGGCTCTGCTTTTTACGGCAGCGTGTAATAAAAGAGAGGCTATAGTCGAGAGGAGATCTTCCCCGAATGTTCTGATAGCTTCTATGGAGCAGCCTTCATCTGACACCAAAGCTTCACTTGGTTCATCACCTGAGCATCAGGTGTTGTGGAGTGAGGGGGATAAGATAGCGGTATGGTTTGATGACAATACTAGCATGTGTGAATTTACACTCAAGTCAGGTGCCGGAACTAACAGTGCCTCTTTTACAGGTATCGGGTCAGGTACGAGTGTTTACGCTATTTATCCATACAGCAACAAGGCCTTTATATCACCAGATAAAACTATACTCTTTATTTTTCCTAGTGAGCAACAGTATAAAGAAGATGGGTTTGATCCAAATCAGTTCCCTATGGTAGCTTACACCACAAGTGGTGGTAATTTGGAGTTTAAGAATCTCTTTGGGTTATTGAAACTTCAGTTAAAAGTGGCAAGTGGTAAAAAAGTTATTAATAAAATCTCTTTTTATAGTAATTATTATATGGCCGGTCAGCATAAAGTGGCTATGAATTATCCATCTGTGCCTACTAGTAATTGGATTACTGCTTCGGAAAATGGTGCAAACGGTAACTTCATTACCTTAAATTTAGGTAGTGGCGTAGAGTTAACTACTACTGCTAAACCCTTTTATATTATTATACCTCCCGGTTCAAGAGGAGGTGACATTTTTATCGAGTCTGAAAACGGGTCTATGTTCAAAACCATACCTAATAAAGTGGAAAACACTATCGTACGTTCCCGTATTCTTCAGATGGGGGTAATAGATTATGTGGAGAACAGAGAATATCCGAGTCGTAAGTACGATTACATAGAGAATGGGAAAAATTATGGAAAGGGGATAGGGGTTTTTCTTAACTCCACTTTGGGCATTAGATATTTTGCCCCTGTTAATTGCGGTTATGAGATAGAGGATAGCGGTAATAATGGTTATATTTATGGGAAAGTTTATCAGTTTGGGAGAAAATATGGACAGGGTGTTAAGAGGACAAGAGCAGATAATACATACCCTTCGGACGATAATATCGTCGCTGGAGCAGTATCTAATGAGGTAGTTCAGGATATAGGGAATAAGGACAAACATTATTCCGGATGGTCTCCCAGTAACTCGATATGGGGAGGAGCTTTTGGGGTTAAGGTTTCTAATGACCCCTGCCCTGATGGGTGGAGAGTCCCTATATATGAGGAATTAATTGCGATAAGTAGATTGCCGAAAACTAATGCTGTATCTATGCATGGTTCTTCTTCTGACATTAACGGTTGCTTTTTAGGACCATTATTTTTCCCAATAGCGGGTGGCGACATAGACCATATCAGTACTATAAATGAAAGTGTTGGAAAATATTACGGTTCTAATGGATACTTAACTTTAGGTAAGACTTCAAGCGGTGTAGGTAGTTATTCATCTATCTTAAATTCAAAAAGTAACTTAGTCCGTTGTATAAAAGATATTCCATATTCCTCATCAGGAGGGGGAGAGGGGCATGGAGAGATAATAGGGGAGTGGTAAATTATGGTTATACATTTTACAAGAATAAACATTAATAGCTATGAATAAAATAGATAAAAAAAATAGAATAAATGATATTGCGCAGGTTATATTAGTAGGAATATTGTTTTTATTAATAGTTTCCTGTACTAAGGAGCAGGGGAATGTTCCCCCTCTCGACACTATTACTACTATTCGGGGTAGTATCGAGCAAGGTGTTCCTGACACTAAGACATATTTTGGGGATAAAGATGCTGGGACAAAAGTACGTCCGATGTTGTGGAGTAAGGGGGATGTTATTGCTACATTTTTTGGGACAAATACAGTGAAATGTAATTATGTCTTGACTACAGGTGAGGGGAGCTCTAATGGGATATTTTCAGGGGTAGCTCCAATGGGGGAATTCTCTACATGTTATGCTATCTATCCTGCTACATCAGGGGTGATTATTAATCATTCGTCAGGGACTCCTATTATCTCCCTCTCTCTTCCTTCTGTTCAGAAGTATGTTCAAGGGAATATCGTAGATGGTGTGAATCCTACAGTAGCTTACACCACAAGTGGTGGTAATTTGGAGTTTAAAAATCTATGTGGTGTGTTGAGATTAGAGTTGAAATTAGAGAGTGGTGTAAAGAGAGTTTTAGGGATATTGTTATCGAGCGAAAATGGCAAATTGAGTGGGGGGGCGAGTGTAAAGATGAATTATGGTTCAGGGGTACCTATTATCGAGATGGATAATAGTGCAAGTAATGAAGTTTTGTTGGATTTTGGGAGCGAAGGGTTGGAATTTAATACTACCCCCAAACCGTTTCATATAGTCCTTCCCCCTACCGCTATAAGTTCCACCAATAAGTTAAGAGTTAAAATCATGACTGTGGATGGAGAGACTATGGAGAGGGTAATAGATAAGGAGTGCAACTCTATTCCAAGGTCTAATATGGTGGTAATGCCTCCAATTGAGTGCTCTTTTACCTCTCCCGTAATTCCCGAGTGTCAGTATATCGAAGATGGGGTAGATTACGGAAAAGGGGTTCCTGTGTTATTAGGAGTTTCGCTTGGTTATATGGTTTTCGCCCCTGTTAACTGCGGTTATGAGCCCGCTACCGAAGGTTCGAAAGGTTACCCTTATGGTAGGCTCTATCAGTGGGGGAGGAAGTATGGTCAGGGGTATAAAGATGGTACTTTCGAAGATGCCACTTTCCCCACTATTTTAGACGGTCCTGTGGATAATAGTGTCGGTCAGGATGAGGATAATAAGAATGTGTTTTATAAGAATGCGGTTTCTCCTTACGACTGGTGTACCAGTAATGATGATAAGTTATGGAATAGTGGTACGGCGACTGCTCCTATCAAGACTGTAAATGACCCATGTCCTGATGGATGGCGTGTTCCTACTAGGTCAGAGTTAGAGGCATTGAAAGTTTATAAATCGCTAT
Source organism: uncultured Muribaculaceae bacterium (assembly GCA_964642235.1). Taxonomy (GTDB): domain Bacteria; phylum Bacteroidota; class Bacteroidia; order Bacteroidales; family UBA932; genus CAYSND01. Next base: position 1,550 of record CAZXOP010000055.1, on the reverse strand, counting down.
GGACTACATACAATAGTCAGAAGGGTCGTTGGTTTAGTGGTGTTACACCATATACAGTAGGCATGGATAAAGCGGTTTTCTTCCCTGCTGCCGGCTACTGTAAGAATCGTGATGGTATTGCAAGCAGCAGAGGCTACGGCGACTTTTATTGGTCAAGTTCGACGTATAATGCTATCTCGTATGTACTATACTACGGAAGCATATATCTCAGCAACCGTGCGAATGGGTGCTCGGTTAGGTGTGTTAAGGAGTAACGCCCCATGCGAAGCTATAAATACCAATTATAAGTACATTGTGAGTCTTGTATTTATCCCTCCCTTTTCGGGAGCCAATCCCTTTATAGGGGGATGTTTGTTAGTTATAGGGACATTTTTCTGTTAAAGTGTTTTCATTGATATCTCTTAGTAAGTTAATCCAAATGTCCAAAGAGGAATGATATTCTTATGTCCGTACTCTATATCATCCTTAACTATAAAGGCGTTTTCGACCCCTTCAATCTGCCTTTGAGATTTACCTTTGCCTCCAAGCTCAAAGGTATATGTTCCGATACAAAAATCTCCAACGGATGACGAGGTAACCTCTTGTGTGGTCTTCATCAAAGCGAAGAATAGACTCTCTCGGATATTGCCAATATCCGGTAACCTATCTGAGATAGCATAAGCTAAATTTGTATTGCTAAGATAGACCTTATCAACTTTCCCAAGCAGCTTAATACCTTTCGTATCATCTCTGAGCTGATTTATAACCCCTGCTTTTTCGAGATAGAACATGAAGTTTGGTATATCATTACGACTCACATCTAAATCCCTTGCGAGCTTTGAAAAATTAGGTTTGAAAGGGACGCTTTGTGCAATGATATAGAGTAATTTCTTAAGTTTTTGAGCGGTAGAAATATTCATTTGGGCAAAGTCAGGAATATCATTTTCGAGGGTTTGATTCAGCACACTTTTCAAACGAATATAATACCCGGGATCATTAAAAAAAGGGTAGAATCCATTTTGCACATACTCTTTGAATAGTGCTAAAGGGCGTTCAGTTTGCAACGGGAAAATAATCTTACCGGACAAAATATCTTCGAGTGTATGAATAGGTATTTTGATGCCTCTACTGATGGCTAGGTACTCTCTGAAAGAGAGCCCGGTCATATTATACTCTAATTTTCGACGAGAAAGATCTGCTCCCCCTTTCTCCAAATCAAGAATTGATGAACCGGTATAGACGACCTTTAATTGAGGTATTTGGTCATAGATGTTTTTTATCTCTCTTGACCACCCGCTATATTTATGAATTTCGTCAATATATAACTTCTCTCCTCCGTTCTGGTAAAATTCTAATGCCAGATCGAACAAACTATGTGTAGAAAAATATATGTCATCAGCAGTAACGAACAGACTCTTTTCAATGTCGTCGTATTGGATTATGTGCTGTAATAGAAGAGTGGTTTTGCCAACCCCTCGCGTTCCCAAAATCCCTATTAGGCGACTTTCCCATAAAATCTGATTATGCAGATATCGCACAAAATCAGTCGTGGTGTTATTCAACAACACTCT
>CAZXOP010000054.1:0-12056 GCA_964642235.1 uncultured Muribaculaceae bacterium | reverse complement strand
ATCTCCTTCCCTGTCGCAATATCATATATTAAATTGTTTGGACTTATATAATTTTACTATGCAGATTCATAAAGAAGGTAGAGCAATGCTGGTAGTCTTTTTTCTCGTGGCAGCATTATTGAATTTTTTATTGTTCTACTATTTGGGAAGCAATATAGGAACTTGGATCATATTGGTTATAATGACCATCCTTTTTCTATTTTTCCTTAGATTTTACAGAAACCCGGAAAGAAATGCTGTAGGTGACGAACTTATAATAACTGCCCCTGCAGATGGGAAGATAGTTATCATAGAGAAAGTTTTTGAGAGCGAATACTTAAAAGAGGAGAGAATACAAGTTTCGGTCTTTATGAGTTTTTTCAATGTGCATGTTAATTGGTTCCCCATAACAGGTGATGTGGAATATTTCAAGTATCACCCCGGCAACTACCTAGCAGCATGGCATCCAAAATCATCCGTCAAAAACGAAAGAACAACAATAGTTATTAATAATAATCAAGGGAATAATGTCCTAATGAGACAGATAGCAGGTAAATTCGCAAGACGAGTGGTCTGTTATGCAGAGATGGGGAAGAGAGTGGTCTCAGGGACACAGGCAGGATTTATTAAGTTTGGCTCACGCGCTGATCTTTTCCTCCCCCTCGACACAGAGATATGCGTTAATTTAGGGGACAAAGTAGTTGGTGGAGAGACTATCATTGCTAAACTCCCTCTTAAAAAACAATAATATGAAACAGTACATTGCCCAAAACAACGAAAGATTCCTTAGCGAACTCTTTGAACTTCTAAGAATTCCATCAGTAAGCTCACTCTCCGATCATAAAGGAGATATGAAAAAATGTGCCGATAAATTAGTCGAATTTCTCCTTGCAGCAGGAGCTGATAAGGCCTCTGTTTACCCTACCAAGGGGCATCCGGTAGTCTATGGGGAGAAGATAATAGATAAGTCAAAGCCGACAATACTTGTATATGGACACTATGATGTACAGCCTGTAGATCCACTTAATTTATGGGTATCACCCCCTTTCGAGCCTGAAATAAGAGACGGAGCTATTTATGCAAGAGGAGCCAATGACGACAAGGGACAGTTATTTATGCACCTAAAGGCATTTGAGTATATAGTTAAAAATGACATTGTAAGACATAATATTAAGTTTATCTTAGAGGGAGAGGAGGAGATAGGCTCTCCATCTCTTGTAGAGTGGACAGAAGAGCATAAAGAGATGCTTGCATGTGATATTATGTTGGTTTCAGATACGACTATGATAAGTGAGAAAGTCCCCTCTATTAATTGTGGGATGAGGGGTTTAGCCTACTTAGAGGTTGAGGTTACCGGTCCTAATAAAGATCTTCACTCAGGACATTATGGTGGTGCGGTAGCAAACCCTATTAACACCCTCTGCTCTATGATTGATAGCCTTATAGATGAAAATGGCAGAATAACTGTTAAAGGGTTCTATGATGATGTTGTTGAACTAAGTAAAGAGGATAGAGAGATGCTTTCAAGAGCCCCTTTCGATATAGAGGAGTATAAAGAGTTCCTTGATGTGGATGAGTTAAAGGGAGAAGAGGGGTATAGCACTCTGGAGAGGACAGGGATTAGACCTTGTTTAGATGTGAACGGAATATGGGGAGGTTATACCGGAGAGGGTGCCAAGACAGTACTCCCTTCCAAAGCTTTTGCAAAAATTTCAATGCGCCTGGTTCCTAATCAGGATTGTCATAAAATAGCAGAGCTTTTTGAAAAACACTTTTTAGCAATTGCCCCTAAAACTGTAAAAGTAAAAGTTATACCTCACCACGGAGGAAATGGTTTTCTAATTCCAATCTCCTCCCCTGCCTATAAAGCGGCAGCAAAAGCTATAGGTGAGGTTTATGGAATCGAGCCTGTTCCAAGTCGCGGAGGTGGGTCAATTCCTATCTTAGCCGAGATGCAGAAGATACTTAAGAGTGACCCCCTATTAATGGGATTTGGACTTGAAAGGGATACCATACACTCCCCTAACGAGAGTTATCTACTGACACAGCTATATAGAGGAATGGAATCAATCGCATTATTCTATAAATATTTTTAGAACCTAATATAATGACCTACGAAGAACTTTTCAATCAGATAAAAAAGAAAAAAACTTTTCTTTGTGTCGGACTTGATACAGATAGGAACCTGCTCCCTGAGCACCTTAAAGGGAGAAAAGAGGGTATTTTTGAGTTTAACAAAGCAATAGTGGATGCCACTGCCCCATTCTGCGTAGCATACAAGCCAAATATAGCATTTTATGAGGCTGAGGGGAGTTCAGGGTGGCACCAACTCGAAATGACCGTTAAATATATAAGGGAACGGTACCCTGAAATTTTCCTTATTGCCGATGCCAAAAGGGGCGATATAGGAAATACAGCTTCGCAATACGCCAAAGCTTTTTTTGAAACAATGGACTTCGATGCCATCACAGTTGCCCCATACATGGGGAGCGACTCCATAAAACCCTTCCTAAAATATGAAGGGAAGTGGGTTATTGTTCTTGCATTGACCTCAAATCCCTCTGCGGAGGAGTTTGAAACTCTGCAGGTAGTGGAGAACTCGGAGGGTAAATTTCAAATGCCGCTATATGAAAAAATTATCCGCAATGTTATGACAATAGAGGGGAGCGAGAGGGTAATGTTCGTGGTCGGGGCTACCCGCCCCGAAAAACTTGCAGAGATTCGGAAGTATTGTCCTGAAAACTTTCTGCTTGTTCCCGGAATTGGAGCCCAAGGGGGAACACTCGAAGAAGTATCCAAGTATGGACTTAACTCCCACTGTGGGTTATTAGTTAATGCCTCACGCTCTATAATATACGCCTCCTCCGGAGAAAATTTCGCAGAAGCAGCCGCAGAAGCAGCAAAAGAATTTGCTTCTGATTTTTAAATTTACATACATTTGCATATTATTTATTCCTAATTTATGAAACGAAACCTTATATTGTTCACCTCTATTTTATTGTTTTTAGGGTGTCAGAAAGAGAACACTCCGCCAGTTGACAATGACAAAACAACTAACATTCCCCAAGTCCAAATTGAAAAAATGACTCCAGGCAGGATGAAAATCAAAGTTACAGAAGACTTTGTTAAGACCATAGAAGCTGCTACTGATAGCGATGGAGTTATTACCAAAACAAATGTTAAATCTGCAGACGACATACTCACATCATTGGGTGTTACCTATATGACAAGAACATTCCCTTATGCAGGAAAGTTTGAGAAGAGAACTCGTGCTGAAGGGTTACATCTTTGGTATGATGTCTATTTTGACGACAAGACCCCGTTGACAAGAGCACATGCTGAACTCTCTGAAATAGAGGGGGTAAAGAGCGTAGAAATAGTTCCTAATATTATAAGAAGGGACACCTATATTATTAACCCTTTTGCCTCATATTCCAACTCATCTGAACCTATTACCACCACAGGGGGATCTACTTTTTTTAACGACCCAAAACTCCCCTTACAATGGCACTACTTTAACGATGGTTCCACATCGGGATATAGAAAAGGTTCAGATATTAATGTGGTTCCAGTTTGGGAGAATATTACCACAGGGAACCCATCTGTGATAGTCTCTATCGTAGATGGCGGATTAGATATTAAACATGAGGATTTGATTGATAATCTTTGGATAAATGAAGCCGAACTAAATGGAGTTAAGGGTGTTGATGATGATAAGAACGGGTTTATAGATGATATTTATGGTTTTAACTTTGTTACCAATAATGCTACAATCACCGCAGATCATCACGGAACACATGTAGGGGGAACAGTTGCTGCTGTTAATAATAACGGCAAGGGAGTTTGTGGTATAGCAGGAGGAGATTATGCAAAAGGTATAAAGGGCTCTAGGATAATGTCTTGCCAGATATTCGAAGGAAAAAATGGTGGAGACTCAGAGAGAGCCATAAAATATGGGGCAGATAACGGAGCCGTTATTTCTCAAAATAGCTGGGGTTATGAAGGGATAACCTATGTTCCCGAATATACAAAACAGGCAATTGACTACTTCCGCAAATATGCAGGTATTGATGAAAATGATGTACAGGTTGGTCCTATGAGGGGTGGTATTGTAATATTTGCCGCCGGTAATGATAATAGTGAAACAGTAGGGTGTAGCCCTGCTATATATCCTAGTGCTTTGGCTGTTGCCTCTATAGGTCCTGATTTGGAGAGAGCTTACTACTCTAATTACGGAACTTGGGTCGATATTACTGCTACCGGGGGAGATTACAAAAAGGGGGGACAAGTGGTTAGTACAGTTGGAGACGGTGGTTATGATAAAATGCAGGGGACCTCAATGGCCTGCCCTCATGTTTCAGGAGTTGCAGCACTTATAGTTGCAAAATATGGAGGGACGGGATATACACCTGATATGGTATGGAATAGGCTCGTTGGCAACACAAGCGATGTTTATGAATACAACTCTTACTTCAAAGGGAAACTTGGCTCAGGATTCTTAAATGCTTATAAGGCAATGGCAGCAGGGAGTACTGTTGCACCGGAGCCGGTAACTGACTTAGTTCTTAACTCTGTCGGGAACACCATCACTCTTCAGTGGAGTGTTACAGCAGATGAGGATGATACTAAGGCTTTTGCATTTAATGTTTACTATAGTTCAGAATCTTTTGCATCTGATATAGACAGAAACAAACTCCCCTCTTCTATTAAGACTCTCTCATTTACAGCTGACAATGCGGCTGTAGGGAGTAAATTAGAGAAAATTATCTCTAACCTATCGTTTGAAACCACATATTATATTGGCATAGATGCTATGGATGTATCAGGCAATAAATCGGCAATATCCGGCATCAAGAGCATTAAAACAAAAGCTAATAACCCTCCGACCATAACCCCGCTAAATGGCACAACAGCAGTGGTTAAAGCTCATAAGAGTGCCACACTTGCATTTAATTATTCAGACCCTGATGGACATAAAACCACAGTCTCCTTTATTGCAGGCTCGAGTGCTGCTACCATTATTTCTGCCAATGGAAAAGTCACTATGACTATTATTGGGAAGGATGCCCCTGCAAATAGTTATAATGCGACTCTAAAGGTAAAAGATGAATATGGGGCAGAGGCGATCCAGAATATCTCTTATACTATACTCCCTAATACTCCACCTGTCGTTAAAAAGCAACCTGCTAATATTATAATGGGGAAAATAGGTGGTGTGTATGAGCTGAAATTGGATGAAATCTTTACTGACGCTGACGGAGAGATACCGGAAGTAACATTTACATCTAACAATCCATCTATCACCCAAATAACAATGAGTGAAACATCCATTTTCATCAGGGCTTTAAAATATGGATCTTCAGAGATACAATTAGTGGCTACAGATGCCCTTAAAGCCTCTTGTGAGACTTCAGTTAAGCTCCTAATAAGAGATGAGAATCGTGAAATAGATATATATCCCAATCCTGTTATAGATAGATTAAATATCCGTACAACCTTTGACACTAAGGCTCAGGTTACTATTACTAATGGTTTAGGAGCAAAGGTATTTAGTGGGGAACTTAATATAGCACCTTTTGAACCGGCACAAGTAGATATGAGCAAAATGGCTGCAGGTTCCTATAACTTAAATGTAATGATAGAAGGAAAGGAAATTAAAAGAAATATTGTCAAATTATGATTACTATAAAAAAACAGATATCAAAAGCCACTTTGGCACTCACACTCTTAGTTTTTGGATTTAATCAAGCTAATTCTCAGAGCGTTCCATTTATTAACACCCCTGTTGACCCGGCCCTATTGGGAATGGGGGGTATTTCACTCTCTTCAGAGAATACCCCATTCGCAATTTATTATAATAGTGCCTTTATGTCCCTCTCTAATGTTAAAGGGGGGATTGGAGCTTCTTACTCGTTATGGCAGCCAAAAAGTACAAACAATACTCTTTCGACAGTTACCGGTTATAGTAAATTCGGAGATAAATTCGCCATTGGGATAGGAGCCAGATACCTTACTTCACCAAGTTATGAGATAAGCGATATAAACGGAACCGTAACCGGCACCTTTGCCCCCAAGAATATGAGCTTTGATTTAGGACTCTCATATCTCTTCACACCTGATTTATCACTTGGTGCAACTGTTAAATATATCTCTTCTGATATAGGTGGCCCTCAAAAAGGGGTTGCCTATGCAGCAGATTTATCGGCTGTTTACAGATTAAAAGGGGTTCTTTTAGGGCTATATGCTAAGAATATAGGGAGTAAAATATGTTATGGTGGGGGTGAATATAATCTTCCTGCCAATATTGGAGTTGGTGGCTCTTATAAAGCCTCATTTTCAGATATTCACTCCATTGAAGGGGCTTTAGAGGGGAGTTATTTACTATATGAAAAAGGGATTGCTGCGAAAGTAGGGGTAAGGTACTCATTTAAGGAGTTTATTTCCATATATGGAGGGTATCATTATGGATTTAATGACACTATCGTTCCTAAATACGCAACCATCGGTATAGGGATTAACCCTTACAAAGGGGCTCGTATTTCGGTTGCATATCTGCTTACATCCAAAGACTCTCCGCTAAAAAACACTCTGAGCGCATCGCTCGGCTGGGTATTTTAAAGATAAAAAAACAGCCCCCAATTTTGAGGGCTGTTTTTTTTAATAAGATCTGCCTTTAACACTCTTTCGGAACTACTCTAAAATACTCTAAATCTTCTATTTTAGAGTTGGAGATAAAGCTATTATGCTTTTTAACCTCCTGAGATCCATAGTCAATATAGACCTGAGCTGAACGTAAGAAGAGCTCCGGAGATTTGTTTGCATCTAACACGAGCAGATGACCAAAGATAACATGTCCGGCTGACTCAACAAGTCTGCGGGCATGGAAATCCAGGAATTCATCATTTTTATGCTCAGCCACCTTTGCTAGGGAGTCTTCATAAAGTGCTGTCATCTCTGCAAGTACCTTTCTTAGTGGTTCAAGTTCTGCCGAAACAGGCATTGCTTCATACTCCTTTATGCGATGAAGGTATGTACCTGTGGTGACGTGACGAATGGCTGCAACCACCTGTAACTGTGTGGTACCTTCATAGATATTGGTAATACGTGCATCACGATAGAGACGTTCGCATTTATAATCTTTCATAAATCCGGAACCTCCGTGAATCTGGATGGCATCATAAGAGTTTTGGTTGGCATATTCGCTGGTCATCCCCTTTCCAAGAGGTGTGAAAGCATCTGCAAGACGAGAGTAGTATTTTAACTCATCTCTCTCCTCCGGTGTGAGCTTTCTTTCACGAGCGATATCTTCCAATGTTTTATATATATCCACAAAACGGCATGTTTCATAAAGAATCGAGCGAGAAGCATCGGTTTTAGCCTTAATATTTGCCACCATTTCATAAACAGCAGGGAAATTAACGATAGCTTTACCATACTGACGGCGCTCCAAAGCATAGGTATGAGCCTCACGATATGCAGCATCCGAAATACCTACAGACTGAGCCATAATACCGAGACGGGCACCATTCATCAGCGACATAACATATTTAATAAGACCAAGACGACGAGACCCCACAAGTTCTGCTTTGGCATTTTTGTAAACCAATTCGCATGTAGGAGCCCCTTTAATACCCATTTTATTTTCAATACGGCGAACATTAACTCCACCACTCTTCTTATCATAGATAAACATTGAGAGTCCGCGACCATCTCTTGTCCCCTCCTCTGAGCGAGCAAGAACTAAGTGAATATCAGCATCACCATTGGTGATAAAACGTTTAACACCATTTAGATACCATTGATTTTCAGCCTCATTAAAGGTAGCCTTTAGCATTACTGCCTGTAAATCTGAGCCTGCATCAGGTTCTGTAAGGTCCATTGACATGGTCTCTCCTTTTGCAACGCGAGGGAGATATTTTGCCTTCTGCTCCTCATCTGCGAACTCATATATGGTCTCCCCGCAGTCCTGAAGCATCCAGATATTCTGGAAAGAGGCATCAGCACGGCTTACGATATCGGCAGACATCATATAAGGGACCATCGGGAAATTCAACCCACCAAAACGGCGAGGGAATCCCATCCCCATAAGTTCAGATTTATTTAAAGCTTCTAAGTTTTCAAAAGTCCCTTTTGCGTATGTTACTCTTCCGTTTGCTACGGTAGGTCCTGTATGATCGACCTCTTCCGCATTAGCAGCAACTATATCACCACATATCTCTCCTACCACTTCGAGAACTTTATCATAGCTATCCATAGCATCCTCGAAATTCATAGGGGCGTAATCGAATTTATCTTTATCTTGGAAATCTCTCTCCTTAAGCTCCACTATCCTCTTCATTAGAGGATGGTCGAGATAGTGTTTAAACTGGGGTGTATCTGTATAAAAATTTGCCATAACTTATTTCGAGTTTTTCTTGTAATACTTAATCATTTTAGGGATAACCTTCTCGATATCACCTGTTATAATATAATCGGCAATCGAGTTAATAGGAGCATTGGGGTCATTATTAATAGAGATAATAAGAGCACTCTCCTGCATACCTGCGATATGCTGAATCTGTCCGGAGATACCACAAGCAATATAGAGTTTAGGACGAACAGTTACCCCTGTCTGACCTATCTGACGCTCATGTTCAGTAAAACCGGCATCTACAGCTGCGCGAGAACCACCTACTTCAGCACCAAGAACCGCTGCTAAATCATAAAGGAGTTGGAAATTCTCTTTTGAGCCGACACCATAACCACCTGAAACGATAATAGGGGCATTTTTAATATTGACTTTCGATTTTTCAATATGACGATCTATAATAGAGACTACAAAATCTTCATCAGAGACATATTTATTCACTTCGTGATTTACAGTAACTCCTTTATAGTTCTCATCATAAATCTCTTTTTTCATAACCCCTTCACGAACTGTTGCCATCTGAGGACGATGTTCAGGGTTTACGATCCAAGCGATAATATTCCCACCAAAAGCAGGACGAATTTGATAAAGAAGATTCTTATAAACTTTATCGACTTTTTTATCTTCATGGTCTCCTATTTCAAGAGAGGTACAGTCTGCAGTCAAACCGCTATGAAGGGCTGAAGAGACACGTGGACCTAAATCCCTACCTATAATGGTAGCACCCATAAGACAAATCTGTGGCTTCTCCTCCTTAAATAGATTAATTAAGATGGAAGAGTGAGGAAGTGTAGTATATGGTGATAACCTCTTATCACTAAAAGTATGTAAAACATCAAGTCCGTAAGGGAAAGTCTGTTTCCCGATAGTTTCAAGTTTAGCACCTGCTGCCACTGCTTCTAATTTACAACCAAGCTGGTTGGCTAAGGAACGCCCTTTGGTAAGGAGCTCAAGAGAGACATCTGCCACGATACCCTCTTCTATTTCTAAATATACAAATATATTATTCATAATTATTATCCAATAGTATGATTATCCATTAACTCTTTCATTAACTCATCGATTTCGGTATCATTGTCAGTAAGACGTTTACTCTCTTTTGCCTGAAATACGATACTCTCTATCTTTTTAACTTTAGTAGGAGAACCGGAAAGTCCACACTGAACACGGTCAGCATTTACAGCATCCACTCCCCACTCCTTTAAACTCAGATAAGGGCGTGAATTGAAGAGTTCAGAGTCATCCACCTGAGCAGCTTGACGCTCAGAGGGAGTTTTAGCATATTTGTACTTTTGAAGTAGTTTTGCATTTCTCGGTCTGCAAGTACGTGCTGAGCCATTTACAGTTACCACTGCGGGGAGTGAACACTCCACCACCTCAACACCATTCTCAAGGCGTCTCTTAACTGTTACTCTCTTTTTCTCAATTTTCATAATTTCCTCTGCGTAAGTAACTTGAGGAATATTCAATTTCTGAGCTATCTGAGGTCCCACCTGTGCAGTATCACCGTCAATAGCTTGACGACCTGAAATAACTATATCATAATTACCAATCGCTTTTATAGCAGTAGAGAGTGCATAAGAGGTAGCCAAGGTATCTGCACCCGCAAAAGCAGCATCGGTTAATAGTACTCCATCATCAACACCACGGAAGAGTCCCTCACGTAACACTTCGGCTGCCCGCCCTGGTCCCATAGTGAGAATAGTGATCTTTGAATCCGGGTATTGGTCTTTAATTCCTAACGCCTGTTCAAGCGCATTTAAGTCTTCAGGATTGAAGATAGCGGGGAGAACCGCTCTATTTACAGTTCCATCGGCTTTCATAGCATCCTTCCCCACATTACGTGTGTCAGGAACTTGCTTTGCCAAAACAATAATGTTAAATCCCATTTCAATTAGGTTTTAGTTAAAAAATCTTTTTCAAAGCTGCAAAGATATAAAAAATTTGGAACTCGATTTCTTTTAATAGGATTGTAACATGAGGAAGCTGAGAATCTAATTAATTTGCACTCAACTTTTAATCCAAATAAATGAAAAAAATATTTCTCTCATTAGCAGGAGTCTTAATCTCTTTATCATTAACTGCACAAAGCATATATATTAAAGATGGTAAACTAAATATAGAGACTGAAAAAAAAGATTTTAAGCTCTCTTTCGATAATAGAATCTATCTTGATGCAGCCTACTATCTCCCCACATCAGATATAAGCGAACTTAAATCGAAGCTAAATAAAGATTTAGAGTATGATGACGGGGTATTTAGATTTAGCAACGGAGCATCTGTACGGAGGGCAAGGTTTGGGGTAAAGGCACGACTTTATGAGAAGCTGAGTGCTGAACTTGATATTGATTTTGCTTACAACGAAGTGGAAATAAAGGATTTATTCGTGAACTACGACTTTAATGAGAATCTCTCCCTGAAAATAGGGAATTTTAAAGAGCCGATGAGTATGGAGCGACTAACCTCTTCAAGATTTCTTTTAGTCTCAGAGAGACCAATGCCTATTGAAGCCTTTACAGATGGGAGAAAGTTAGGAGTGGCAGCCACTGCATGGGGGAAAATGTGGTGGGTTTCAGGAGGAGTATTTGGGAGGGAGATAGATATCATTCAAAAAGAGAAAAACAGGGGGAATGATGGATATAGTTTTACTATAAGGGGGGCATTCTCCCCTATCGTAAAAAAAGATTTGGTGCTGCATCTCGGAGTTTATGGGAGTTATAGAGTCCCTGATGAGATAGGGAGTGATGTAAAGATAACAGAGTTTAGAACTTTTCCGGAGAGCCGTGTGGATAGAAGGAGATTTGTAAGGTGCGAAATATCTCGCGTTACTCACTATTTTACCACAGGAGTAGAGTTAGCATTTAAGTATAAAAAGGGGTTGATCTACGGAGAGTACATATATAACAACCTCTCTCGCACCTCTTTTGAAAACTCCAAATTTAACGGTTGGTATATGACCGCATCATATATGATTAGGGGGGAGCAGAGGGATTATTCCCCACAAGATGCCGAGTTTTCAGGTGTAAAAGTGAACCAAAAAGGGGGAAGCATCGGAGTTACTGCACGTATAAGTTCCATTGACCTAAATGACTTCTCAAACCCCTCATCCCCTATTACAGGGGGGAGGGCCATCGGTTACTCAGCCTCATTAGCTTGGTACCCGTATAGCAATCTCCTATTTGTCCTCGGATACACCTTTATGGATAATGACCCTTATGCAAACGATAAAAAACATGTTACAGTAGCCGGAAAACAGCTCTCTGAAGCCCTCCCATCGGGATTAGATTTCAGTATCTTTCAACTAAGAACTTTGGTCTCGTTTTAATTCACATTTAATTTACATTTCTGTATTATTTCTGTTATAATATCACAATAGTTTTGCGATTTATTTACAGAAAATATGAGCAGAAAACGAATCTCAACTACTCTCTTACTACTACTGATTCCTTGCCTCCTTTTAGCCTCCAAATTATCCATAACAGGAGTTGTCTTAGACAACGAAAATGGTGAAACCCTTATTGGTGCAGTAGTATATCTTAAAGAGGATAATAGAATCAGGGCTATCACAGGTCTTGATGGGACATTCACCCTTTCAAATCTCCCTTCAGGACAATACACCCTCGAATGTAGTTATATAGGGTATGATCAGTTCAGCACTAAAATCACCTTT
>CAZXOP010000053.1:0-12073 GCA_964642235.1 uncultured Muribaculaceae bacterium | reverse complement strand
GGAAAGCTTTGATTTGGTCTTTCTTAAGTTCGGTAGGACGAACAGTTGAACTATTTATAAGGTAAAGAATCTGAGCTTCCCCTTTTTCAGGAATAACTGCCTGATATGCATCCGGTGCATAAGCAAGAGCCCCTTCGTTTTTAACAAGCATGTAAGTGGTGTTTGCACCCTCTGCTACTTTAAATGGAGCGGGGAAAGCAATTCTCTTATCCTTGTTAATTACAGTCATACGGAGCTCAAGATGAGATTTCTCCATTCCCGGTTTGTAATCAAAGTTAAGATCATAGGAAACAGTTGCACCTGTTTTAGGAACGACTTTATAGTTTTCAGTTATATCTTCACCCTGAAGCATAACGGTTTTGCTTGCTACTTCGCCGCCTTGGTAAACCAATACGGGAACAACTTCTAGAATAGCCTTAGGATGGAAATATCCATCAGGGAAAGTAGCTGAAACAGAGGTGGCTATTTTGCCTGCTACGACTTCGAGAACTTCAGGATTTGCTTTTAATGAAACGCGGGCAGCTTCTTCTGCCATCTTTGCGGGATTACTACATGAAGGGATTATAAATCCGATCAATGCCAAAGAAAAAAGTGATTTAATTAATTTTTTCATGTTGATTTTTATTTAATATATCAGTTATATTTAGTTATCCAAAAATAAAGTAAATGCAAAGGTAATTAAATTATTGTTTTAAAAGTCAAACTGATGCAAAAAACTTGCCGAATATGACAAAAAAAGATACGAATTGTAAAGTTAAATATGATTTTATCTTAACTTTGCAAAATATAGATTTGATTTATTAGTTGTGGAAAATAGAGATATAAAAGAGAGATTTGGAATAATCGGGAATGACCCCAAGCTAAATGCGGCATTAAATATTGCACGCCAGATAGCCAATACTGACCTTTCTGTCCTGATTACAGGGGAGAGCGGAGTGGGTAAAGAGGTGATTCCACAGGTCATTCATGCGTTAAGCCCCCGAAAGCATAATAATTATATAGCTATTAACTGCGGAGCCATCCCTGAAGGGACTATTGATTCTGAGTTGTTTGGTCACGAAAAAGGGTCTTTTACAGGAGCTACCGATGCTCGCAAAGGGTATTTTGAGGTGGCAAACGGAGGAACACTCTTCCTCGATGAAGTAGGAGAGCTCCCATTAGCAACTCAGGTGCGACTCCTTAGGGTCCTTGAGAGTGGAGAGTTTATAAGAGTCGGTTCCTCGAAGTCTCAAAAAACTGATGTTCGTGTAATTGCAGCCTCAAACATTAATTTTATGCATGCAGTAGGGGTGGGGAAATTCAGGGAAGATCTCTATTATAGATTAAATGTTGTCCCTATTATCATTCCTCCACTTCGTGAGCGAAGAGAAGATATTCACTTGCTCTTTAAGAAGTTTGCACTTGACTTTGCAGATAAGTATAAAATGCCCGCAGTGCGACTCACACCGGAGGCACAGATTCTTCTCGAATCCTACAGATGGCCCGGCAATGTGCGGCAGTTGAAAAATGTTGCGGAGCAGATGTCGGTATTGGAACACAATAGAACTATTTTTCCTGAAACTCTGAAGAATTATCTCCCTCCGGAGGGGGGAAATACTCTTCCTGTCCGGAATGTTGATACCTCTTCCGGCTCAGATGGATTGACGGACAGAGATATTATTTTTAAGATATTGTTCCAATTACGTCAGGAGGTCAATGAGTTAAAGGGTCAGTTAGAGGGGCGTCCGGTCTCCTCGTCAGAGGCTCAGAGTTCCGGGGTAATCCATGCATTGCACTCCCCACAGACTATTCACTCTCCGCAGGTTCATTCCGGGATGGGGTCGCATATCGGCAAAGAACTTGACGATAGAATCGAAGATACTTCACCGGAGGAGGTGGAAGAGGGGACCCTCTCCATTCAGGAGGCAAATATTGATTTGATAAGGAAGGCATTGGAGAAGCATGGGGGGAAGAGAAAGTCGGCAGCAGAGGAGCTTGGTATCTCCGAAAGGACTTTATATAGAAAAATTAAAGAATTGGGTTTAGATTAACTGTGCATGAAGAGAATTTTTAAAATATTTCCTTTTTTATTGATTTTACTACTCGTTCAAGGGTGTAAGATTTCCTATACATTTTCAGGAACTTCGATTGCTGCAGATGTAAAGACTTATACTGTGGAGCCTATTGAAAATAAGGCGTTGAGGGTAAATCCCTCCTTGAGTAATACGCTGACAGAGGCTCTTTTAGACAAATATAAAAAGCTGACTAAGCTGGAGATGGTGACAGATAAGGGGGATTTGGTTATTTCGGGACAGATAGTCTCTTATGAGACAAGACCTATGGCGATTACCGCTGATGAGGTCTCTGCTCAGACAAGACTAACTGTTACGGTGAAAATCATGTTTTCAAACCGACTTCACCCCGAAGAAGATTTCCAAGATAAAACATTTTCTGCTTATGCCGATTTTGATTCAATGCAGTCGTTAGATGCTGTTGAGGCAGCCCTATGCGATGAAATTATAGAAATATTGGTTGAAGACATTTTTAATTCAACAGTAGCTAACTGGTAGATGAGTATGGTTTCCGATTTATCACAATTATCCGTATCAGAACTTGATAAAGTTATAAAACAGTACCCTTGGTTTGCATTGGCGCGCAGGGAGCTATTTCTTAGAATGGCCTCTTTGGGAGATGAGTATCGTGAGGAGGGGGTAAAAAAAGTAACTGTTTACCTATTTTCTCGCGAAAAGCTTTTTAAAGAAGAGAGAAGTCTCCTTAAAGAGAGAAAAGAGGTCGAGTTTCTTCCTGATGAGTTTCATTCGGAGAGTCTCCCGGAGATAGAGATTATCACCCCTGAGCCCCCTTCGATAGAGATTGATTTCTCAGCTCCTATTCCCCATACTGCTCCTATTGTTCCCATTGAGATTCATTTGGAGGAGGAGCATTTTACCGAAGCACCCCCTGTTGAGAAACCTCTCCCCATTGAGCAGAAACCCCGAATCCATATAGTTGGAGGGGACTATTTCGGCAAAGATGATTTTAATACTCTTCAGCGAGATGGTCTCTCCACCATTCAGAGACTCCGCTCGCTTGCTCCCACATGCGAACCGATTGATTTTTCCTCTATTAATACTGACGACTTTAATGATGAACAGTATTATACAGAGACACTTGCCAAAATTTATGCCCGACAGGGTTTTAATAGGAGGGCTATTGAAGTTTATGAAAAACTAATTTTGCTATATCCGGAAAAAAGTACTTACTTTGCAGCCCTTAAAGAAGAACAAAAGAAATATTTATAAGATATGTACACAGCGATTTCTATTTTAATAATCATTGCAAGCGCACTTTTGACAGTTGTTGTTTTAGTACAAAACTCAAAGGGAGGCGGATTAGCTGCAAACTTTGCATCCGGTAACCAGGCATTCGGTGTTCGTCAGACAGCCGACTTTTTGGAAAAAACGACTTGGACTTTGGCAGGAATAATAATTTTCCTCTGTATTTCGGCTACAGCATTCATTTCTACCGCTAAAGCAGGTGGAAAAGAGTCAGGTATTAAGGAAAAAATCGAACAGACAGCTCCTCAGCAGGGGCAGCCTGAATTCCCTTCTGCTATTCCTCAGATGCCTGAGCAGCCTGCTCAATAACATACGCTTTAAGAGATAATAAAAGAGGCTGAATAGAATTATTCAGCCTCTTTCTATATTTTTAAGCGAGATCTTCTACCAGTCAAACATCTTTAGCCACTTGATATTAGTATATTCAAAGTGATTATCAAAACTATGGAAAATAGGCTCTTTTATTATTACTTTTACATTTTCTGGGAGATAGAGATTTAGACTCCTTTCTGCCTCTTTTATAGGGTGTTCGGCATCATAGACCTTTGGATCTACTCTGAGGGTGTTCCCTTCGAGGGTATAGAAAGGGGTTTGAGTGATACTCCTTATCTCAGCAAGCGACATGTCGTTTATAAAATAATTGGTTTTCATTTCGATTTCTGAAGCCTCCCTTTCATTGTTGTAAATGGAAACTTCGGGGTAACATATTATTTGATAATTCTCCTTGTTGCTGTCATTTAAAAAGTAGAGTTTGTAATTATGGTATCCGGCTTCGATATAGACTTTGTTGTTATCCCATTTGGTTACATCATTATACTCTATATAAAGTGTATCACTCGTGAGACTAACTGCCTCTGAAACTCTTTTACTATCAGTATTCATATAACGGGTAGCAGTTCCGAATCCCATAGAGAGTAACCCTACCAACCCTATTACCCAAATAATAAATATAATCAATCCGGGTCTCCATTTTGGAGATTTGAATCCGAAAAGCAGGAGGATTCCGCTATATAAAGCCCCTACAAATGGGGTAAAGATAGAGATTAGCAGGAATAATTTTAACCAAAAAGCCCCTGTTAATGTGACATTGCTGAAAATCGAGAGGAAACTTAATGCAGAGAGAGGGAAAGCTAATCCCCAGATTTTGTACCCCAATAAGGCAATAATCAAAGAGACCACCCCTATTATTCCTATAAATACCAATATGACACCTGAGAACTTCGCAATAACCTTCCCTACCATTTTCCAAAATCCGGGATTTTCATCTTGGATTCTTTTAACCCCCTTTGCTACCTCTTTCACCCCTTTCTCCACATTGTCCTGAATAGACTCAATGGTAGGGGACTCCCCTTTCATCTTGCACCTATCCTCATAACTCCTTGCAGGAGGGATAATTATCCAAAAGGCAATATAGAGAAGGACGAAAAAACCTCCTCCGTATCCCCAACCGAATATTGCAAAGAAAATTGTCAGTACCACGAAGAGTGTTCTGAAAAGTGCAGGTTCCCGGCGGAAGTAGGCTCCTAATCCGGAGCAGACTCCTCCGACCACGACGTTTGAAGTGTCTCTGTAGAGTTTCCTGTTGTATTGTCCTTGATTTTTAGCACTCTCTCCACTCTCTTCGTCTATTACTTCGGGGCGTCCGAGGATATCTATTACCTCCCTGACCATATAGACCTCTATAATGGTATCCTTCCCTGCTTTTTCGAGAAATAGTTCGGAGATGCGCTCCTCGATACCATCCACTATCTCTTTTCCGTTGATGTTGTTTTTATAATGAGCATTAAGATCATTAAGGTAGTCGCTTAGCATTTTGTGAGCATTCTCTTCGAGTGTGAATGCAATATTGCCAATGCTGACTTTTATAACATGTTTCATATTTATTTGTTTTTTATTAGTTCAATGGTTTCCACTATTTCTTTCCAGGCTCCGTCCATCTCTTTCAGGTGCATACGACCTTTTTCGGTGATGGAATAATATTTCCTTGGGGGTCCTTGGGGGGATTCTTCCCAGCGATAACTGAGTAGTCCCTGGTTTTTTTCTCTTATTAAAAGAGGATATAGCGTCCCTTCCACTACTATCATATTTGCATCCTTGAGTTGCGAAATAATAGAGGAGGCGTAGGCATCTTCCTTGTTCAAAATGAGCAGGATACAGTACTCAAGTACCCCCTTCCTCATTTGGGACTTTAGATTGTCCACTATATTATTGTTATAAACTTCCATAATTATTAGATTTAACGTTGTGTAGAGAAGCGTCTTAGATTCTCAGCGGTAACGGGGAGACCACGCATTTCGCATTTTTGGGCAGCGGTGGTGGCAAGAGGAACCACTATCCAGAGGATAACGTAGAACCAGAAACCGAGGGAACCGAAAACTAATGCCAAAACAAATAGAACTCTCATCAGAACTATATCTACATCAAAGTAGGCTGCAAGTCCGCCACAGACTCCGCCGATAGCTTTGCTGTCAGGGTCGCGAAAGAGTTTTTTCACCACTCGCGGTTGGTGAAAGTCGTGGGTAGTAGAGCTCCCAAAATCAGCAGGACTCCCATCCGGCATCCCTAACTGTGAGATAACTTTATTTACCAATGCAAGGTTTACCACCTCCATTTTGTGAGAGAGAGACTCGTCGAATAGCTCTGCAATACGCATTTCGAGTTCATCGAGAACCTCTTTTGTCTGGTGTCCCATCTCTGATTGTGCTTTTATTCTAAACGCATTCAGGTAACCATCAAGTCTTTGGTAAGCATCTTCATCTATTGTGAAAGGCCTTCCTCCGATTCCGACATTAAGTACTTTTTTCATACAAATATTTTTATTTTATTAGATGTTTGCGATGCAAAGATATATAAAGTTTTTAAATACCTTGCATCACAAGGTATTTATTTTAAAAAAGAAGGGAGAAGATATCACATCTTAACTCCCTTACAAACATATGAACTTTAACCTCATGTAAAAAACTACTCTTTAGACGAGAGTTTTTATAAAAGGTTTAAATATTAAAACATTTATTCAGCCAATCGATAAAACCAGCCGGGTAGGCTGGGTCATAAGGGGTGCCGTCATCATAAATCATATTTGCCCCAACACAGAAAAGGGCAAGATGCTGCCCCATCTCTATCCCTGACACATCCATTTTTACTACCCCTTTATCCCCATAACGAACAGTCTCAATAGGGGAGAGGCGGACATTTTTCATCTCTCTAAATCTCTTCTCCAAAGGACCGGTAAATTTATCGTAAGTGCATATTTCATCTTTTATCCCATGTATAATCCAAATCGGAACCCCACTCGCCTCATATCTTTTTAACTCTTCGTCAGTCGGATTTCCATAAGGGGCAATAAGAAATGCTGCCTTTACTAAATCCTCTCTTGCTGCTAAAAATCTCCATGCCATAAAACCCCCTGCAGAGGTCCCTCCGACAGCTACTTTCTTCGGGTCAATTTTATTCTTGGCAATAACCTCCTCCACAATCGCTGCGGCGCTCGGCACATATATAGAGGTTCCGGTAGCAGGGTCAATGGTTTTCCATGTCCCGCTCTTTTTATATTCAGGGTAGTCCTCCTCTTCGGCTTCGTTTGCTTTTGGGAACAATATATATGCTCCGGAGAGTAGTTTCTGGTACTCTTCCCCTGCATAGACTGCACAATCTGTATAAGCTGCACACATCACCCCCTCTTTTCCATTGTTAGCTCCGTGGAAAATGACAATTAACGGGTAGCTTCTTTCAGGGTCTCCCCCATGGGCAATGGGGTCATAGAGGTAGTATTTCATATCACCCACCTTAGGATCAACTCCCTTTAAACGGTGCTCCGAAAAGAGCTTAATTAAATCTAAGTTATTCCCTTTATGGGTAGGTCCCTTCCCTATCACCTCCTCTCCCTTAGACTCCTGAGCGAAACCTAACCCCATGTTTATGAAAACAGCAAGCAGTAGAAGTAAATATTTTCTCATACCACAAAAATAAGAATAATCTTAAATATTAGTTATACCCCCCCTTTTTTATTTATAAAAAGTTTTATTTTTGCACTCTGATAACTAATATGATTTTTAACCCATTAAATAAACTATTATGATTAAAATTAGAGCTATTAAACATGAGCGGCAGAATCCGCAAGACTACACCCCGCCGAGAGTGGAGGTTTTAGAATTAAAATTAGAAACCGGATTTGCAGCCTCAATGGGGAATAGTGCAACAGAGAGTTTTGGTGACGAGTCAACAGGATCTTGGTCATAATTAAAATAATAAGGAGGAAATAAAATGAAAAAAATATTAATTATAACATCTCTATTATTACTTGGATTTGTATATAGCTGTGATAAGAAAAACAGCCCCATAGAGCCTAACACCACAGTAGAGTTAAGAGCTTCTGTTGAACCCTCTATTTCCGATACTAAGACATCGCTTGGAAGCGGTAATGTGGTATTATGGAGTACTGACGATAAGATTGCTCTCTTTTTCGGTAGTTCAGAAGTAAAGAAAGAGTTTAAACTAACATCAGGGGAAGGAACGACAGCAGGTGTTTTTAAGGGAGATGCTACTCTCGATAATACCCGTTATGCCTTTTACCCTTTTGACAAATGTTATACTAAGAGTGTTTATGGGATACAAGTCAAATTCCCCTCTGTTCAGAGTTATGTTGAGGGAGGTATTGCCCCCGGTGCAAACCCTGCTATTGCTTATACTAACACAGGTGGAGATCTCGTTTTCAAGAATATTTGTGGAATATTAAAATTACAGTTAACCGGCTCAGAAATAATAAAAAGGATAGTCGTAATAAGTGAGACAACCCCACTTAGCGGATACCCTTTTGTAAATGTCAGTAATTATGGTGATATTACTCTTAACTTTGTCGGACATGGATATAATTATGTTACTCTCGATTTAGGAGGTGGTGTAACATTAAACTCCTCTCCCAAGACATTTTATATAGTAGTTCCCCCGGTGACAGTTTCAGAATCCAATCCTCTTACCATAAAGGTAGAAGCTGCGGGAGGGAAAACGCAGAAATTTGTTTTAAAAAACTCAACCAACAATATTGTGCGCTCTAAGATATTAGGTATGCCCTCAAAAGAGATAGCGCTTACAGAAATAACGGTAGGCACATATAAAGAGTTGGGAAGTTCATATTCCGGAGGAGCCGGCATTTTAATGGATCTCCCTATGGGTTATACCGTTTTCTCCCCTGTAAACTGTGGTTATGATGCGACTGATTTTAAGTTTGGCAAACTTTACCAGTGGAGCAGGAATGAAGGATGTGATTATAAGCAAACTTATGATTCTGATGCCGGTACAGGAGCAATTTATACTAGCCCTTGGAACCCAACAACAGATTTATGGTCATCCCCTGCCACTTCACAAGGACCATGTCCGACAGGATGGAGGGTTTCTAATAATGATGAATTAAATTCTTTAAGAATATCAGATGGGGCTATTATCGAAACCCAAGGGTGGGTAGCTAGTTATCAGACTACATATTTCCACGGGAGTACTACTAACATTGCCGGTCGTTATTATACCTACAAGGAAAAAACTATTTTTCTACCTGCAGCAGGGTATAGGGAGTCTAGTAGTGTTTGTTATGACAGAAATAGCAATGGTTATTATTGGACAACACGAAAAGTTACTGACCCATATTCACTTTTTATAAGCAGTAGTAACTCATCAATTTATTCACAAGCTAACCCCAGAGCCTATTCCGTCCGTTGTGTGCAAAATTTATAATAATCCGGATTAATTAAAAGAAAAGAGTGGCTAAAGAGAGATTTTTAGCCACTTTTTTTATTTTTGATGGGATTGCGGAATAAATCCGCAATGACATTTCTGGATTCGCAATAACAACATAAATTAAAACGATAATTGGACGCCGAGATGAAGTCTTGGGGGGTCGGGGCTGATGATATGCTTATTAAACCATGTAGAGATACGATATTTGGCATAGATGGAGACATTTCTTCCTCCAATGCTTGCCTGTAGTCCTACCTGAATGGGGTTAAATAAGGTATTGTCTTCGAACTTAAACTTCTCTGTTTTGTCCGGAACGAGTGAAGATTTGGCAACATACTGTTTTAAGAAAGTATAGTCGGCATAAGCCCCAAACTCAAATCTAAAATTGCTTGTAAAATAGAGTCTGTTTATAAATGCTGTCCCGACATTATGTGTCTTAAAATATTCCCTTTGGATAACTCCGGGGACAGGGAAATTAAGATCTGTGTTTGACGAGTCTATAAGCCTATAAGAAAAATATGAGTATTGAATCTGTGACCCAATGGCATAAAAGGAGCAGGGGCGGTAAAACTCTTTAAACCCTACTTGAAGATCATAAGAGTCCCCATAAACCACAGGAAAGATTTTATCCCTTGTAGGATAATCTGTGGCTAACCCCATTCCGAAATAGAAATCGGTAAATGAGCGTGAGTAGTAGGTCTGTCTCCTTTTCTTACTTGTTTTATTATTGTCGTTTGACTCCTGAGTCACCACTTTATCTTTATCTGCTGTTATCTGCACAGGGGATTGAAGGAGTATCTCAGTCTCCCCTATTTTAAGTTTTTTCTGAGCTGCGACCTCTCCGATATTTAGGGAGAATAATAGAGCGACAGAGCTAATTATTATTGCTATTTGGTATCTTTTTTTCATGATTTAATTATGTTTTATTGGATGGATATCTCGCCTGATAGGACTGCTTTCATAAGTTCTTGGTCTATAGTTCCTGAAATGTAGATTACGGAACATTCGTTTTTAGAGTTCGCCAAAAAGAGCAATTCGCTCTCTTTCTGATACATAACCAATGTCTCCCCATCCTCTCTTACCCTCATCACCTGTTCAAAACGTTCTCTCTCCACCAGAGAAGAGATCTTGGTGTTTAATGAATTAATGGTTTTAGAGTTATTGCTTCCGGAGACTGACAGGATTTTAAGCATATTCATTTTCGCGAAAAGTTCTGCCTCTTTGGTTTTATTGGCACCTATAACATATGAGGCAAAGATCTTAGGGGAGATACTTACAGACTCCACCCCTTTTATCTCCTCAAACTCCGCAAAAATCTTATCAAACCCTTTGCTTTGGGCTGCTGCTAATGAAGGCACCAAACAGAGTGCTAATAAGCAAATTAATAATTTATTCTTCATCTTCTTTTATAATTATATTTGATGTCAATTTATTTATCTTTTTAAAAGTCCCCTCGAGTTTCCCCATCGGTTTCAGGCTATTTTCAGCTCTGAGGAGCCCTTTTCTTAATATCTTGAACTTGTCTCTGGCAATACTTAATGCAAGAGAGTCGTTGTTTACCTGTACTCCGCTGATAACTAAACGGATCCCCTGCTCCTGTGGTTCAGGACGATAGTTAATAGTTAGCACAATACCGAGCAGTATAGCTGCTGCCGCCCCTGCGGTAAGGAACCATACTCTTCTTTTAGGGAGCCTCTGCTTAATCTCCACTCTCCCCTCTGACTTTCCTCTTTCTTCCTCAAAGTATTCAAACAATGAGACATAACTCCTTAAATCCTCCGGAACTTCATTCAGCGGTGTGCAGGTGAAAAACCTCCTCAAAGAGTTCTCCTCATTTAGGGAACTCTCCCCATCGAAGTACTTTTCGAGCAGGGGGCGAACCTCCTCCTCTGAGGGGAGTGTCGAGCCGGTTTTAATATTGTTATTGAACTTCAGTTTCATTGTAATTAATTGGTTTCTGTTAATAATTCTCTAATTCTTTTTCGTCCTCGCGAGAGTATTGTCCTTACATTTCCCTCTCCGGTGTCGAGGATCGTAGCTATTTCATGGAGCTCGTATCCTAAAATGTCTCGGAGCCTTATGGCGAGCTGCTGGTCATCGGGGAGCATCTCCAAACATCTGCCGATATTTGCCCTCCGCTCTTTCGATTCAAGTGCCCCGTGAGGGTCGGAACTCCGCGATGCAAACCCTTGTTCAGAACCTCTCAGGGCACTAATCTCCACTTTTTCCACACTGTTCTTTTTCAGTCTGAGGTAATCAAGGCATAAATTTCTAAGAACTACGATGGTCAATGCTTCGAGATTTTTTATATTGTTCTTCTTCTCAACTTCGCTCCAGACCTTTATTATGGCATCCTGTACCATATCTTCTGCTGTGGCTGCCCCTTTCCCGATAAAGGAGTTGGCAAAGCAAATCAGCTTAGGTCTAATCTTCTCGATATTCTTATTAAATTCTCTCGATGTCATTTCGCGGTTTCGGGTTGCAATTAATAGACGAAAGTAGGGAGTTTTTTGTTACATTTGTGCCAAGAATAATTTTATTATGGAACTCTGGATTGACATTTTTGCTATTATTTTAGGGTTAGTTGGGCTGGTAGGGTGTATAATGCCTATAATACCGGGACTCCCTATAAGCTATGTGGGACTCTTTATAATGTTCTTTTGGGGAAAAGGGGAGGTGGATATTATTACAGGTCGTGTAATGATAGTGCTTCTTATCATTACGGTAATCGTTTCGATTCTCGACTATATAATCCCCGCCTATTTTACTAAAATCTCAGGGGGGTCTAAGGCGGCATCGAGGGCAACACTTGTTGGGATGTTGGTCGGAATGTTTTTTACCCCCATAGGAATGATTATAGGGGCTTTTGTCGGAGCTCTTTTAGCTGAAATAATCGTAGAGGGGAAGGCATTACGCCACTCCCTTAAACCTGCATTTGCCTCATTCTTCGGCTTTTTAGTGGGGACAGGGTTAAAACTCATAACGGGAGGGATTATCCTTTACTATATCATAAGACAGGTGATAGC